>CAMLGG010000053.1 GCA_946479475.1 uncultured Ideonella sp.
GAAGCACTTCACCAGCCAGGTGCCCTTCCGCGATGTCTACATCCACGGCCTGGTGCTCGACGCCCACGGCCACAAGATGAGCAAGTCCAAGGGCAACGTGCTGGACCCGGTCGACCTGATCGACGGCATCGACCTGCCCACGCTGCTCGACAAGCGCGTCGTGGGCCTGCGCCGGCCGGAGACGGCGCCGAAGGTCCGCAAGGCGACCGAGAAGGAGTTCCCCGCCGGCATCCCGGGCTACGGGGCCGATGCGCTGCGCTTCACCTTCGCCGCGATGGCGACGCTGGGCCGCACGATCAACTTCGACTCCAAGCGCTGCGAGGGTTACCGCAACTTCTGCAACAAGCTCTGGAACGCCACCCGTTTCGTGCTGATGAACTGCGAGGGCGCGGACTGCGGCCTGAAGGAGCACGCGAAGGCCGATTGCGAGCCGGGCGGCGCCTTCCACGGCTACATGAAGTTCTCCCCGGCCGACCGCTGGATAGCGGGCGAGCTGCAGCGGGTCGAGATGGCGGTCGCACAGGGCTTCGCCGACTACCGGCTCGACAACGTCGCCAACGCGATCTACTCCTTCGTGTGGGACGAGTACTGCGACTGGTACCTCGAGATCGCCAAGGTGCAGATCCAGAACGGCGGCGAGGCCGAGCAGCGGGCGACGCGGCGCACGCTGATCCGCACCCTCGAGACGGTTCTGCGCCTGCTGCATCCGATCGCGCCCTTCATCACGGCCGAGCTGTGGGACACGGTTGCGGTGGTCGCCGGCCGCCGCGCCGCAGGCGATGCCGGCACGGTCGCCACGGCGCCCTACCCCGTGGCGCAGCCCGAGAAGATCGACCCGGCGGCCGACGCCTGGGTGGCCCAGCTCAAGTCCATGGTCGGCGCCTGCCGCGGCCTGCGTGGCGAGATGGGCCTGTCGCCTGCGGACCGGGTGCCACTGGTCGTGATGGGCGAAGCGGGCTTCTTCGAGGCAGCCGCGCCGCTGCTCAAGGCCCTGGCCAAGCTGACGGACGTCCAGTTGCTGGCCGACGAGGCCGAGTTTGCCGCCGCGAGCGCGCTGGCTCCGGTCGCCGTGCAGGGCAACGCGCACCTGGCGTTGAAGGTCGAGATCGACGTCCCAGCCGAGCGCGAGCGCCTGGGCAAGGAAATCAGGCGCATCGAGGGCGAGGTCGCCAAGGCCGAAGGCAAGCTCGGCAACGAAAGCTTCGTCGCCCGCGCTCCCGAGGCCGTGGTCGCTCAGGAGCGCCAGCGCCTGGCCGACTTCGGCCGCACGCTGGCCAGCCTGCGAGACCAGTTGTCACGCTTGCCGAACGCATGATCGGCACAATGCTTGCCATAGAGGCCCGCGTGTTCCACGAGCCTCGCCTTCCACCATGCCGCACAGAGGGATGCTTCGAGTGAAAGTCAACAAGGCCATCTTCCCGGTCGCGGGCCTGGGCACCCGCTTCCTGCCTGCCACCAAGGCACAGCCCAAGGAAATGCTGCCGGTCGTGGACAAGCCGCTGATCCAGTACGCCGTGGAGGAGGCCTATGCCGCCGGCATCCGGCAGATGATCTTCGTCAACGGCCGCAACAAGCGCGCCATCCCGGATCACTTCGACACGGCCTACGAGCTGGAGAGCGAGCTGGAAGCCTCGGGCAAGCGCGAGCTGCTCGAGCTGGTGCAGTCGATCAAGCCCGACGACATGGAGTGCATCTACATCCGCCAGCCCAAGGCCCTCGGCCTGGGCCACGCGGTGCTGTGCGCGCAGTGCGTCGTCGTCAACGAGCCCTTCGCGGTGCTGCTGGCCGACGACCTGATGGTGGGCGAGCCACCCATCCTCAAGCAGATGGTCCAGCAGTTCGACGAGTGGCATGCCTCGATCATCGCCGTGCAGGAGGTGCCGGCCGAGCACACCCGTCGCTACGGCATCGTGGCCGGCACGCCGGTGGACGAGCGGATGATGGACCTGACCCACATCGTCGAGAAGCCGGCGCCCGAAGCGGCACCTTCGCGCCTGGGAGTCGCCGGCCGCTACATCCTGACGCCGGGCGTGTTCCGCGAGATCTCGCAACTGCCCCGCGGCGTGGGCGGCGAGATCCAGCTCACCGACGGCATCGCGAACCTGATGCGGCGCGAGAAGGTCTTCGCCTACCGCTACCACGGCAAGCGCTACGACTGCGGCAGCAAGGAAGGCTTCCTGCAGGCCAACGTCGAGCTGGCGCTGGCGCACCCGCAGCTCGGCGCCGGCTTCCGCGAGTACCTCAAGACCCTGGAGCTTTGAACGAGGGGCCGGACTCGCGCATCGGGTGCCGCTTTCGCGGGCGCCCATTCAAGCGGCGTGCGCGGATCCGGCTTCGCCAGGCCGCTGCGCGAGCCCCCTCGGAGGGCAGCGCCCGGGGGCGCGTGGGGGCCTGATTCAGCGCCGGCGCAGGTAGTGGATGAACTCCGCGTCCTGCGTCTGCTGCTCCAGCAGCTCGTTGCCGGTCTGGCGGGCAAAGGCCTGGAAGTCACGCATGGAGCCCGGATCGGTGGCCACCACCTTCAGCACCTGTCCGCTGGCCATGTCGGCCAGGGCCTTCTTCGCCTTGAGGATAGGCAGCGGGCAGTTCAGGCCGCGGGTGTCTATTTCCTTGTGAGCTTCCATGCTGTCGATTCTATGAAGTGGCGGAGGTGGCGGCCTGGTCGTCGCGCCGCGGCCAGTCGATGAAGCGAGGCTCTATGCCCCGGCCACGCAGCCAGTCGGCCAGCGCGTAGCCGGTGCCGGCGGGCCAGCACAAGGCTTCGCCCGGCTCGAACAGGCGGTACTCGGCGAGCTCGGGCGACAAGCTGATCTCGCCCCGGGCCTGCACGTGGTAGGCGATGATCACCTGGTTCATCCGCTGGAAGTCGTACACGCCGATCAGCTTGACGGCATCGGCCACCAGCGACGTCTCTTCGGCCACTTCGCGCGCGATGCCCTCCTCCGGCGTCTCGCCGGCTTCCATGAAGCCGGTGATGAGGGCGAACATGCGGCCGCTCCACGCGGCATTTCGCGCCAGCAGCAGGCGGCCGCCGCGGTCCGTGCATTCGACCACCGCGGCCAGCACCGGCGTGGGATTGTTCCAGTGGGTGAAGCCGCAGGCGGCGCAGCGCAGCCGGCTCTTGGGTCCGCTGTCCTCGACCTCTTCGATCCACGCCAGCGCGGTGGCGCACTGCGGGCAGAACCTGTAGTCGGCAGCCATGCCTGTCTCGGGCCCTTCAGGCCGGGAATACGCCGGTCGACAGATAGCGGTCCCCGCGGTCGCAGACCACGAAGACGATGGTCGCGTTCTCGACCACCCTGGCCACCTGCAATGCCACCCAGCACGCGCCGGCGGCCGAGATGCCGCCGAACAGGCCCTCCTGCGAGGCCAGGCGCCGGGCCATGTCCTCGGCATCGGACTGGCTGACGTAGACCATCTCGTCGACCGCGCTCGGATCGTAGATCTTCGGCAGGTAGGCCTCGGGCCACTTGCGGATGCCCGGGATGCGCGAGCCTTCGGAGGGCTGCGCGCCGATGATCCTCACCGAAGGCTTCTTCTCCTTCAGGTAGCGCGAGACGCCGGTGATGGTGCCGGTCGTGCCCATCGCGCTGACGAAGTGGGTCACCTGCCCATCGGTGTCGTTCCAGATCTCCGGCCCGGTCGTCTCGTAGTGGATGCGCGGGTTGTCGGGATTGGCGAACTGGTCGAGGACCCGGCCCTTGCCGTCCTTCTGCATCTGCTCGGCCAGGTCGCGCGCGAGCTCCATGCCACCCGACTTGGGGGTGAGGATCAGCTCGGCGCCGAAGGCCTTCATGGTCTGCGCGCGCTCGACCGACAGGTCCTCCGGCATGATCAGCAGCATGCGGTAGCCCTTGATCGCGGCCGCCATGGCCAGCGCGATGCCGGTATTGCCCGAGGTCGCCTCGATCAACGTGTCACCCGGCTTGATCTCGCCCCGGGCCTCGGCGTTGCGGATCATGCTGATCGCGGGCCTGTCCTTCACCGAGCCGGCCGGGTTGTTGCCCTCCAGCTTGCCGAGGATCACGTTGCCGCGCGCCGCGATCTCGGGGCCGGGCAGGCGCTGCAAACGAACCAGGGGGGTCGAACCGATCGCGTCTTCGAGCGTCTTGTAGGCGGGCATGGGAGGGCAGTCAACAGCGGCTCGTCATTATGGGTGCTGGGCCTATTCCGGCGCGGGGCGCATGCCATAATCCGCGCCCGACATGCCCCTGGGCGCAGCCTTCAGCCAGCCGCCCGGCCCGCATGCCACAGCACACACACTGGCCCGGGTGGCGAAATCGGTAGACGCAGGGGATTCAAAATCCCCCGCCGCAAGGTGTGCCGGTTCGAGTCCGGCCCCGGGCACCAGTGACCTGCAGTCCTCCCCCACACCCTGCTGCGACACGCCATGCCGCCGATGCCACCCGTCACCAAGGCGCTGATGCTCATCTGCACGGCGGTGTTCTGCCTGGCACTGCTGGCGGGCTCCACGCTGGTCAGCTGGTTTGCCCTGTGGCCGCTCGACAGCGGGCGCTTCATGCCCTGGCAGGTGGTGACTTACGCCTTCCTGCACGTCGATCCGCTGCACCTGTTCTTCAACATGCTGGGCCTGTGGATGTTCGGCTCGGAGCTCGAGCGCCTGTGGGGGCACAAGCGCATGCTGGCCTTCCTGCTGGCCAGCGTGCTCGCCGCCGCCGCCACGCAGATGGTCTTCACGGCCATCTCGCATACCTATGCGCCGACGCTGGGCGCCTCCGGCGGCCTCTACGGCCTGCTGCTCGCCTACGGCATGCTGTTCCCGAACCGGACGATCATGCCGCTGTTTCCGCCCATCCCGATGAAGGCGCGCACCTTCGTCGCCGTGTTTGGCGCGCTGGAGCTGCTGCAGGGCGTGTACGGCTCGACCGGCATCGCGCACTTCGCCCATCTGGGCGGCATGCTGGGCGGCTGGCTGACGATCCGCTACTGGCGCGGCCAGGCCCCCTTCCCTTCGCGCCGCCGGCGCTGAAGACCGCGCACGCCGGTTGCCCCGTCACCGGCTGAGAAAGGCCCTGCCGCACGGTCGGCGGGGCCTTCCGGCGCATGCTGGCGTTTCGGCATGGCCGTTGAGCGCGGAGGTTGCCATGGGTCGCGCGTATCGCTTCGTCGTCCGGGTCCTTTCGTTGTTGGCCCTGACCTTGCTGGCGATGCCGCCGGCGCTGGCCGCCGACGAGCCGCTGTCCACCGAAGGCATCAGCCGCGCGAGCGATTCGGTGGTGGGCGTGGTCAGCGTGGCGGTCGACAACGCCAGCTCCAGCGCGACCCTCGGCGCCGTCCGCAAGGGTTCCGGGGTCGTGATCGGGCCCGAAGGCCTGGTGCTGACCATCGGCTACCTCATCCTGGAAGCCGACCAGGTCCAGCTGCTGACGGATGAAGGCCGCCATGTGCCGGCGCGAGTCATCGGCTACGACGTCGCCACCGGGTTCGGCCTGGTCAAGGCGCTGATTCCGCTGCCCCTGCCCGTGGCGCCGATGGGCGATCCGGGCAGCATCGGCGACAACGACACTCTGCTCATCATCTCGGGCGGTGAGGATGCCGGCATCAGCATGGCGCGCCGGGTCTCGCAGCGGGCCTTCTCGGGGTACTGGGAGTACCACCTCGACCACGCGCTGTTCACCGTGCCGGCCCGCATGGACCACAGCGGCGCGGCCCTGTTCAACCTGCGTGGCGAGCTGCTCGGCGTAGGCTCGCTCTACGTCGGCGACGCGCTCGGGCCTGGCCAGCCGCCGATGCACGGCAACATGTTCGTGCCCATCGACCTGCTCAAGCCCATCCTGGACGAGATGCTCGCCAAGGGCCGCTCGGCGAAGAGCCAGCGCGCCTGGATGGGCGTGAACTGCATCGAGATGGACGGCGAGGTCCGCGTGCTGCGCGTCAGCTCGCCCAGCCCCGCCGAATCCGCCGGCCTGATGCCGGGCGACCGGATCGTGCGGATCGATGGCCAGGCGGTCGACAGCCTCGACGCGCTGTGGCAGCGCCTGTGGAGCGGCGGCGCCCCGGAGCGCGACGTTTCACTCGACATCCAGCGCGATGGTCGCCCGATGCAGTTGCCGCTGCACACCGTGGACCGGCAGAGCACGCTCAAGCAGCCGGTGGGCACCTGACGCGCCTCCTCGTCGACAGGCTGCCCTCCCGGGGGACCGACGCCGAAGGCGGCGCAGGGGCCGAGAACTCACCCGAGGGCGTCGGCGATCGTCGGGTAGCGCAGCACCAGGCGCAGCTCCCGCTTGAGACGGCGGTTGGAGAGCCGGCGCGATTCGGCGAGGAAGCTCAGCTGCATGGGGCTCATCCGCGCCTCGGCCTCGGCGCGGCTGATCCGGGGCGGGCGTGGCAGCCCGCAGCGATCGGCCACCAGGTCGAAGTGGGCGCCCGTCTTCAGCATTCCGTCGTCGCAGACATGGTAGGCACGCTGCGGCGCGCCGCGCATCAGCGCTGCCACGCAGGCCCGCGCGAGGTCGTCGGCATGGACGTGGTTGGTATACACGTCTTCCTCGTCGTTCAGCACCGGCGCTGCTCGCCGCACCCGTTCTCGTGGATCGCCGCCTTCGCGGCCCAGGGCGTAGATGCCCGGGATGCGAAGCAGGCTGATCCGCCAGCCGAAGGCCCGGCCGGCCCAGCGCAGGCGTGCCTCCGCGTCCACCCGCCGCTGCGCGCGCGCGGTGGCGGGCGCCCGCTGCCGCGTCTCGTCGATCCACTGCCCGCCGCAGTCACCGTACACGCCGGTGGTGCTGGCGTACACCAGTCTGCGCGGAGACGAGCGTCGTGCCAGCGCGCGGACGAGATGGGCGGTGCGCGGATCCTCGCTGCCCTCCGCCGGCGGGGGCGCCAGGTGCAGCACAGCATCGGCCAGGCCGGCCAGGCGGTCCAGCGTGGCAGGCACGTCCAGGTTGCCCACGATCGGCACCGCGCCGGCGCTGCGAAGTTCGGCAGCCCGCGCCGGCGAGCTCGTCAGCGCAAGCACGCGCCAGCGCCCGCGCAGCAGGCGCAGCACGCGCAGGCCGACGTCACCGCAGCCGACGATCAGGAGCACGGGACAGCGATGGAGGGAGCGGGAGGTAGGCATTCCTGCAACGGGCGGGCGGTCAGGGGCGGACGGGCACAATGGCGCCTCGGTCGCCGCGAAAGTTTAGGCGCCCGCGCCCGCTGGCTCCGCCCCGATCATGACCTTCACCGTCACCCTCACGCCCTCCCAACGCACTTTCGATGTTTCCCGCGACGAGCCCATCCTCGTCGCCGCGATCCGCCAGGGAATCGGCCTGCCCTACGGCTGCAAGGACGGCGCCTGCGGCACCTGCAAGAGCCGGCTGCTCGAGGGCCGGGTGATCCACGGGGCGCACCAGTCGAAGGCCCTGTCGGAAGCCGAGGAGTCGGCGGGGATGATCCTCACCTGCTGCGCCACCCCGCAGACCGATTGCCTGGTCGAGGCGCGCACCGTGCCCGGCGCGGGCGAGTTCCCCATCCTGAAGATGCCCGGCCGGGTGCTCGGCATCACTCGCGAGGCGGCCGACGTCGCCGTCCTCCGGATCCAGCTCCCGGCCAACCAGAACTTCCAGTTCCACGCCGGCCAGTACATCGAGTTCATCCTGCGCGACGGGGCTCGGCGCAGCTACTCGATGGCCAACGCGCCGCACAACCTCGGCACACCGCCGGCCATCGAGCTGCACATCCGCCACATGCCGGGCGGCAAGTTCACCGACCATGTGTTCGGTGCCATGAAGGAGAAGGACATCGTCCGCATGGAGGGGCCTTTCGGCAGCTTCTTCCTGCGCGAGGATTCGGACAAGCCCATGGTGCTGCTGGCCTCGGGCACGGGCTTCGCGCCCATCAAGGCGCTGATCGAGCGCCTGGAAGAGCTGGGCAGCACGCGCCCGGCCGCCCTCTACTGGGGCGCCCGCTCGCGGGCCGACCTGTACCTGAACGACTGGGCCGTGTCCGCTGCGGCGCGCCTGCCGAACCTGCGCTACGTGCCGGTGCTTTCGGAGCCCAAGGCGGAGGATCACTGGGGCGGCCGCACCGGCTTCGTCCACCAGGCCGTGATGGCCGACCTGCCCGACCTGTCGGGCCACCAGGTCTATGCCTGCGGCGTGCCGATCATGGTGGAGTCCGCACACCGCGATTTCGTTGCGCAGTGCGGCCTGCCCGACGACGAGTTCTACGCCGACAGCTTCACCTCCGAGCAGGACAAGCACGGGGGCTGACTTCAGTCGTCGACCGACGCCAAAGGCGGCGTAGGGGCCTCTTCAGTCGTCGACGGGCCGCCCCTGGACGACTGATCCCCTCGGGCGACCGACGCCAAAGGCGGCGTAGGGGCCTGTTCAGCCCAGGCCGAGCTCCGACCGGTAGCGGCCGGCTTCGGCGTCCAGCCACTGGGCGAAGGCCTGCAGCGCAGGCGAGGCGGGCTTGTGCTCGGGGTAGATCAGGTAGTAGCGCCGATCGCTCGGCAACTCCTGCGGCAGCAGCTGAACTAGGCGGCCGCTGGCGAGTTCGTTCTCCACGAGCATCCGCGGCACCAGCGCCACCCCCAGGCCCTGCGCGGCGGCCTCGCTCAGCATCGAAAACAGCTCCATGCGCGGGCCCGCCATGTCGTTCTCGACGGACAGGCCGAGCGATTCGAACCAGTGCCGCCAGGCATAGGGGCGAGTGCTCGCCTGCAGCAGCGGCATCTTCGCCAGGTCGCCAGGCGTCCAGCGCTTTCGGCTGGCGGCCAGCGCCGGGCTCGCCACGGTGATCATCGGCTCTGGCATCAACAGCAGGCCCTCGGTGCCCGGCCACAGGCCGAGGCCGGCGTGGATGGCCGCATCCAGCTCGGTCTCGGCGAAAAGGAAGGGCCGGGTGCGGGAGCTGAAGTGCACCGTGATGCCGGGATGGGCGGCGTGGAAGCGTGACAGGCGCGGCATGAGCCATTGGGTGGCGAAGGTCGGGACCACCGCCAGCTCCAGCGATCCCCCCTGCCCGCTCGGGCCGCCCTGGGCCATCAGGTCCAGCGTGTCGCGCTCGACCTCGTCCAGGCGCGCCGCCACGCTGCGTGCGTAACGCTGCCCTGCCTCGGTCAAGGCGACGCCGCGCTGGCCCCGCCGGAACAGGGCCACCCCGAGGAAGGACTCCAGCGAAGCGATCTGCCGGCACACGGCGCTCTGGGTGACGGCCAGCTCGCCCGCAGCCTTGGTGAAGCTCTGGTGCCGGGCCGCCGCCTCGAAGGCAGCCAGGGCGGCGGTGGATGGCAGCTTGCGTCTCATTCCGGAGTTCCGTGATCGCACAGATCAGTGCGAAAAAGGCGTTTGATCGGGCGGGAATGCGATTTTATGATTCCACACTGGAACAACTGGAGACTTCGCCATGGCTACCCGCGCCGCCTTCCAATGGGATGACCCGCTGCTGCTCGACCAGCAGCTCACCGACGACGAGCGCCAGGTGCGCGACGCGGCCCGCGCCTACAGCCAGGAGCGGCTGATGCCGCGCGTGCTCGAGGCCTTTCGCCACGAGAAGACCGATCCGGCGATCTTCCGCGAGATGGGCGAGCTGGGTCTGCTGGGCCCGACCATCCCCGAGGCCTATGGCGGCGCCGGCCTGAACTACGTCTGCTACGGGCTCGTGGCGCGCGAGGTCGAGCGCGTCGACTCCGGCTACCGCTCGATGATGAGCGTGCAGTCCTCGCTGGTGATGGTGCCGATCAACGAGTTCGGCACCGAGGCCCAGAAGCAGAAGTACCTGCCGAAGCTCGCCACCGGCGAATGGATAGGCTGCTTCGGGCTCACCGAGCCGAACCACGGCTCCGACCCGGGCAGCATGGTCACCCGTGCCAGGAAGGTGCCCGGCGGCTACAGCCTGACCGGCTCGAAGATGTGGATCACCAACAGCCCGATCGCCGACGTCTTCGTCGTCTGGGCCAAGGACGATGGCGGACAGATCCGAGGCTTCATCCTCGAAAAGGGCTTCAAGGGCCTGAGCGCCCCCGCCATCCACGGCAAGGTGGGCCTGCGCGCGTCCATCACCGGCGAGATCGTGATGGACGAGGTCTTCTGCCCTGAGGAGAACGCCTTCCCCGAGGTGCGCGGCCTGAAGGGCCCGTTCACCTGCCTGAACAGCGCCCGCTACGGCATTGCCTGGGGCGCGCTCGGCGCGGCCGAGTTCTGCTGGCACACCGCCCGCCAGTACACGCTGGACCGCAAGCAGTTCGGCCGCCCCCTGGCCGCCAACCAGCTGGTGCAGAAGAAGCTGGCCGACATGCAGACCGAGATCACGCTGGGCCTGCAGGGCTGCCTTCGCCTCGGGCGCATGAAGGACGAAGGCACCGCGGCGGTCGAGATCACCTCGATCATGAAGCGCAACTCCTGCGGCAAGTCGCTCGAGATCGCCCGCGTCGCGCGCGACATGCTCGGCGGCAACGGCATCTCGGACGAGTTCGGCGTGGCGCGCCACCTGGTCAACCTGGAGGTGGTCAACACCTACGAGGGCACGCATGACGTGCATGCGTTGATCCTGGGCCGCGCCATGACCGGCATAGCGGCGTTCTGACCATGGCCGCGGTGGGCGCGCTGCAGGGCCTGAAGGTCCTCGACCTGTCCCGCGTGCTGGCCGGCCCGTGGGCCAGCCAGATGCTGGGGGACCTCGGCGCCGACGTCGTCAAGGTCGAGCGCCCGGGGGCAGGCGACGACACGCGCGCCTGGGGTCCGCCGTGGGTGGAGGCGCGCGAGACCGAAGACCGGCAGGCCGCCTACTTCCAGTGCGCCAACCGCAACAAGCGCTCGGTGGCGATCGACCTCGCGACGCCCGAAGGACAGGCCCAGGTCCGCGCGCTGGCCGCCAAGGCCGACGTGGTGCTCGAGAACTTCAAGGTCGGCGGCCTGAAGGGCTACGGTCTGGACTACGAGACGCTCAAGGCCGTCAACCCGAAGCTCGTCTATTGCTCGATCACCGGCTTCGGCCAGACCGGCCCCTATGCGCCTCGGGCGGGGTACGACTTCCTCATCCAGGGCATGGGCGGGTTGATGAGCCTGACGGGCCGGGCCGACGGCGAGGAAGGCGCGGGGCCGCAGAAGGTCGGCGTGGCGCTGGTCGACATCATGACCGGCCTGTACGCGACGATCGCCGTGCTCGCGGCACTCAGCCATCGCGAGCGCACCGGCGAAGGCCAGCACATCGACCTGGCGCTGCTGGACGTGCAGGTCGCCACCCTGGCCAACCAGGCCGCGAACTACCTGGCCAGCGGCGTGGCGCCGAAGCGCCTGGGCAACGCCCATCCCAACATCGTGCCCTACCAGGACTTCCCCACGGCCGACGGCGACATGATCCTCGCCATCGGGAATGACGGGCAGTTCGCTCGTTTCTGCACGATCGCCGGCCACCCCGAATGGTCGGCCGACGAGCGCTTCGCGACCAACCCGGCCCGCGTGGCGAACCGGACCGTGCTGATCCCCCTGCTTCGCCAGGCCACGGTGATGCGCACCACGGCCGAGTGGATCACCGCCCTGGAGGCCGAGGCCGTGCCCTGCGGCCCCATCAACCGGCTGGACCAGGTCTTCGCCGACCCGCAGGTCCAGGCCAGGCAGATGAAGATCAGCCTGCCGCACCCGGCATTCGGGGAGGTGCCGCTGGTGGCCAACCCGATCCGCCTGTCGGCCTCGCCGGTGCAGTACCGCATCGCGCCGCCCGCGCTGGGCGAGCACACGGCCGAAGTGCTGGCCGACTGGCTGCGCTGAACGCCGCCAAGTTTCAACATCGTTCATCACTGTTCGGCGCGTTACGCCCGTAACGGGCGGAACGCTTGTTGCCCCCGCAGGCCGTTGCAAGAATCGGCCGCGGTCGCGTCGCGGCGGCCTGCACCTCCTTCAACCAACAAGGGAGCGCCTCCCATGGGCAACATGTTGCGCCGCCGCGTCTGCGCGGCCGTGGTCGGTCTTGTCGTTGCTGCCTCCGCAGGCGCCAAGGCGCCGAACATCGTCTTCATCCTCACCGACGACCAGGATGTCGCCTCGACACAGCAGATGGCCGAGGTCAAGTCTCTGATCACCGATCGGGGCCTGAGCTTTCGCCGCCACTACGTCAGCCTTTCGCTGTGCTGCCCCTCGCGGGTGACCACGCTGCGGGGCCAGTTCGCCCACAACACCGGCATCTTCAAGAACGAAGCGCCCGACGGCGGCTTCGTCACGGCCTACAACAGCGGCCTGGAGGCGTCGACCGCCGCCACCTGGCTGCAATCCGCCGGCTATCGCACGGCCCTGTTCGGCAAGTACCTCAACGGCTACCCCGACGGTGCTCCTTCGGCCACCTACGTCCCGCCCGGCTGGACCGAGTGGATGTCGCCCAACGGCGGCACGCCCTACAAGGGCTTCAACTACTCGATGAACTCCAACGGCCACACCGTCAGTTACGGCAGCGCCGAGGGCGACTACCTGACCGACGTGATCTCCGCCGCCGCCGCCGACTTCATCAGGCGCTCCGCCACCCAGTTCCCCGAGCAGCCCTTCTTCGTCTACCTGGCCCCCTTCGCGCCCCACGCGCCCGCCACGCCCGCGCCGCGGCACCAGAACGCGTACAAGGGCGCCAAGGCCCCGCGGACGGAGGCGTTCAACGAGAGCGACGTGAGCGACAAGCCCGCGTGGGTCCGCGCACTGCCCCTGCTCAACAGCACGCAGATCAAGGACATCGACAAGCTCTACCGGAAGAGGCTGCAGTCGCTGCTGGCGGTCGACGAGATGGTCCAGAACGTCATCTCCACCCTGAGCGAGACCGGCCAACTGGACAACACCTACGTCTTCTTCACCTCCGACAACGGCTTCCACCAGGGCCAGCACCGCCTGGAGTCAGGCAAGAACACCGGCTTCGAGGAAGACCTCATCGTGCCGCTGTCGGTTCGCGGGCCGGGCGTGCCGCAGGGCTCTGTGGTGGACCAGCTGACCGCCAACGTCGACTACGCCTCCACCTTCGCCGAGATTGCCGGTGCGACCATCCCCGCCTTCGTCGACGGGCGCTCGCTGCTGCCGTTCCTGCGCAACGAGACGCCCCCGAGCTGGCGCCAGGCCCTGCTGCTGGAGCACAAGGCCGGGGCGTCGCAGCGCCTGACCGGTGCGGACAGCACCCTCGAGCCCGCGGACGACTTCGACCGGGTGACCAATGCGGGGGCGAACATCGCCGGCTTCCTGGGCTTGCGGCTGGCCGACGGCAGGACCTACCTCTCGTACGAGACGGGCGAGTTCGAGCTCTACGACGACGGCCACGACCCGGCGCAGATGCGCAGCACTTACGACCAGGCGCCCTGGTGGGAAAAGGAAGACCTCGCGAACTGGCTCGACGCGCTGAAGTCGGCCACGGGCGCGCAGTTGCGGCAGGCCGAGCTCCAGGCGCCCTGAAGCACCACGACGCGGCTTTGAAAAGCCGGTGTAAAGCGGGGTGCCCGGAGTTGCCGGTCAGCCTCCCGAAGCGGCAGAATCCTCGCGCCGCTCCTCGGCAATGGGAGAAACCATGCGCTCAGTGCTCAGGTTGATCGCGGTGACCGTGCTCGCGCTGCACGTGGCCTGCGGTGGAGGCAACAGCGGCACCAACACGCCGCCCCCGCAGCAGCAGGCGCCCAACATCGTCTTCATCCTGACGGACGACCAGGCGCTGAGCGACATGGCGTACATGCCGAACGTGAAGTCGCTGCTCGGCGACCAGGGCATGACCTTCGCGAACCACTACGTCACCCTGTCGTTGTGCTGCCCTTCGCGGGTGACGGGCCTGCGCGGGCAGTTCGCCCACAACACCAAGATCTTCGACAACAGCGCGCCGGACGGCGGCTTCGCGGCCGTCTACGCCCAGGGCCTGGAGCAGTCGACCGTCGCCACCTGGCTTTCAGCGGCGGGCTACCGGACCGCCATGATGGGCAAGTACCTCAACGGCTATCCGGACACCGCCCCCAGCAAGGCCTACATCCCGCCCGGCTGGACGGAATGGGTGAGCCCGAACGACGGCAACCCCTACAAGGAGTTCAACTACACGCTCAATGTCAACGGCAAGGACGAAGTGCATGGCGAGACGGCTGCCGACTATCTGACGGACGTGCTGTCGGCCAAGGCCGTCGACTTCATCACCCGCTCCGTCGACCAGCACCCCGGCCAGCCCTTCTTCCTCTACCTGGCCAGCTACGCGCCGCACGCGCCGGCCACGCCGGCGCCGCGCCATGCCGACCTCTTCCCCGGCATCAAGGCGCCCCGCACGGCGTCGTTCAACGAGGCCGACGTGAGCGACAAGCCGAGCTGGGTGCAGGCGCAACCGCTGCTGAGCGACACCCAGATCGCCGACATCGACGACCTGTACCGCAAGCGTCTGCAGTCGCTGCAGGGCGTGGACGAGATGGTCAAGGCGGTCGTGGATACGCTGCAGGCCAAGGGCCAGCTGGCCAACACCTACATCTTCTTCGCGTCCGACAACGGCTACCACCAGGGCCAGCATCGGCTGGACTCCGGCAAGATGACCGCCTTCGAGGAGGACCTGCGCGTGCCGCTGGTCGTGCGCGGCCCCGGCGTCGCCGCCGGCAGCACCGCCACCGACATGACCGCCAACGTGGACTACGCCTCCACGTTCGCTGAGATCGCCGGCACCGCGGCGCCGAGCTTCGTCGACGGTCGCTCGCTGCTGCCCCTGCTCCAGGGCCAGTCGCCGGCCGACTGGCGGCAGGCCCTGCTGCTGGAGCACAAGACGGTGAAGACACCCGACAAGCTGCTGCTCGAAAGGAACGGCACGCTGGAGCCGGCGGATCCCTTCGACAAGGTCATAGGCGCGGGCGACTCCCGGCCCGACATCTCGCCCTTCTCGGGCCTGCGCACGGTGGACGGCATGACCTACGTCGAGTACGAGGACGGAGACTTCGAGCTGTACGACAACAAGGCCGACCCGGCGCAGCTCACCAACACCTACGCCGACGCGCCGACGGACGTGAAGACCAAGCTCGCGAGCTGGCTGAGCAACCTCAAGGGCGCATCGGGCATGCAGCTTCGCCAGGCCGAGCAGAGCGCGCCCTGACGGCCCCGGGCGAGGACAGCGGCCGCGCGAACGCGGCCGGCCTGCCGTTCGCCTACTTCTTCAGCGGCGCGGGCCCGTCGCTGCCGAGCTCCACCGCGAATGCCAGCGCCAGGCGGCTGAACTTGATCGCGTGGTTGGCGTTGTTGCCGCTCTTGTCGATCGTGTCCTGCGAAGTGTGGATGTACGGGTTGTCCTGGCTCAGCAGCGATTCGAACGGGAACGAGGCCACATAGCCGTTGCGCGTCCAGGAGGCGTGGTCAGAGCAGGCGTAGCCGCAGACACCCTGGTTCACCACCATCGACGGCGTGTAGTAGGCGGCCAGGTTCTTGACGAAGGTGTTCTGCGCGGCGTTGGTGTAGTCGGTGATCATCGTGTAGTCGCTCGAGCCGCCTTGGTAGTTGGTCATGTCGAGCTGCAGCGCGCCGATCACCTTCTTGCCCTTCGCCTTGTAGTCGGCAGCGATGGCCGCCGAGCCGAACAGGCCGATCTCCTCGGCCGAATAGGCCATGAACTGGATGGTGCGGCGGGGCTTGTAGCCGCTGGAAAGCAGCACGCGCGCCACCTCGGTCAGGCTCGCGATGCCCGAGGCGTCGTCGTCGGCGCCGGGGGCGATGCTCTCCTCCTGCGTGTTGCCGATGGTCGAGTCGAGGTGGCCGCCGATGACCACGATCTGCTTGGGCCTCGTCGTGCCCTTGATGGTCATGATCACCGACTTCTGCGCCCAGTTGTGGGTGAACTGCTTGACGGTGACGTCGTCGCGGCCGGCCGCCAGCGCCTTCCAGGTCTGGACCAGGTCGTCGCTCGCGTTGACGCCGTAGTGGGTCGAGTAGTAGCGGTTCTTGTAGTCGGTCGAGAGGTGGACGATGGTCGAGCGCACGTTGCTCTCCTGCAGCTGCGGCAGCAGCGCATTGACCTCGTCCTGATTGTCGATCTCGTAGTTCACCTTGCCGGCGGGCTGCTGCAGCAGCGCGGCGCGGAAGCTGGCCAGCTCCTGACGGCCCTGCGCGCGGCTGGCGTGCGGGATGTAGCCCGCGCAGCGATTGAGCCGCTGGTGCACCTCCTGCGAAAGGCGGGGCAGCGCGTCGGCATCCACCTGCATCAGGTAGACGCTCTGTTCGCTGGTGACCAGCTTCGAGCTGCCCTCGGACTGCGGCACCTGGACCGGCAGCGAGTGGACTTCCACCTGCTCGATCCCGGCGCCGGCACGGCGCAGAAGGCGGTAGGCATCCTCGCCCACCGAGATCCAGACTTTCGGCCCGGCGTGGGCCGCTCCGACGAAGCATGTCGCGAGGGTGCTGGCCACCCAGGCGGCGCGGCGCAATTTCATGGCGTCTCCTTCAGGACTTGAAGCAGGTCAAACGGAACGTTTGTTGCGCTGCGGCGGCGGCCCGCAGCGGTGGGCGACAATAGCGGGTTCGCCACCGCTGCCCATCCCCAGGTTCCAGGCGGCTTCTTTATCTTTCTTGACCCTTTCGTCGACAGCGCAATGAGTGCCTTCAATGAAGAACGCGTGCTGAGCGTTCACCACTGGACGGATCGCCTCTTCAGCTTCACCACCACCCGCGACAGCTCGCTGCGCTTCTCGAACGGCCATTTCACGATGATCGGCCTGCGCGTCGAGGGCAAGCCGCTGCTGCGGGCCTACTCCATCGTCAGTGCCAACTACGAGGAGCACCTGGAGTTCCTCAGCATCAAGGTGCCTGACGGCCCGCTCACTTCTCGCCTGCAGCACATCCAGCCGGGCGACTCGATCATCGTCGGGCGCAAGCCCACCGGCACCCTGCTGATCGACTACCTCACGCCGGGCAAGCGGCTGTACCTGCTGTCCACCGGCACCGGCATGGCGCCCTTCATGAGCATCGTGCGCGACCCCGAGACGTACGAGAAGTTCGAGCAGGTGATCCTGGTGCACGGCGTGCGCGAGGTGAAGGAGCTGGCCTACCACGACTACCTCACGCGGGACCTGCCGGCGCACGAGTTCCTCGGCGAGATGGTCACGCGGCAGCTGATGTACTACCCCACGGTCACCCGCGAGGACTACAAGCACCAGGGCCGGGTGACGACGGTCATCGAGAACGGCCAGCTCGCACACGACCTGCGCCTGCCTGCGCTCAACGCCGCGGAAGACCGGGTGATGATCTGCGGCAGCCCCGCGATGCTGCGTGACCTGAAGGCCATGATGGAAGCGCGCGGCCTGAAGGAAGGCAACACCAGCACCCCGGGCGACTACGTGATCGAGCGCGCCTTCGTCGACCAGTAAGGGCCGGCGGTGGTGAAGACGGGCCGGTCGCTGCTCGCCTTCCTGGCACTGGCCTGCGCCGGCTGCAGCATCGCGCCGGCCCAACGGCCGCACACCGCCGGGCGCGGCGTCAGCGTCCTGCCCACCCCCTTCGCGATAGAAGGCCTCGGCCGCGAACGCACCGTCCGGCTCTACCTGCCGCCGAGCTACGGGAGCGAGCCGGCCAGGCGCTACCCGGTCGTCTACATGCACGACGGCCAGAATCTCTTCGACGAGGCCACCTCCTACGCCGGCGAGTGGGGCGTCGACGAGACGCTCGACGAGATGGCCGCGCGGCGAGGCCTCGAGGCCATCGTGGTCGGCATCGACAACGGCGGCGAGCACCGCATGCAGGAGCTCAAGCCCTTCGACCCCGAGCGTTTCGGCCCGGGCGAGGGCGAGGCCTATCTCGCCTTCGTCGCCGGCTCGCTCAAGCCGTGGATCGATGGGCACTACCGCACTCTGCCCGATCCCGCCCACACCGCGATCATCGGCAGCTCCATGGGCGGGCTGATCTCCGACTACGCCATCCGGCGCTACCCGGCGGTCTTCGGCCGCGCGGGCGTGCTGTCGCCGGCCTACTGGACGGCCGAGCCGGCGGTCTACGGCTTTGCCGCCACCCACCCGCTCGCGCCGGACGCCAAGGTCTACTTCTCGGCCGGCGGCCAGGAGGGCGAAGAGATGGTGCCCGCCGCCCGGCGCCTGCACGCCATCGCCGCCGCGCAGCGCCCCGAGCCGGGCGCCGTCACGCTGCACGTGGTGCCGCAGGCCAAGCATCACGAGAGCGCCTGGCGGGCGGAGCTGCCGCTGGTGTTGTCGTTCCTGCTCGGCCCCTCGTGACCGCGATCGAAGGCCTTCGGCTGGTGCATGTCGACGAGGCCCTGGTCGCCGTCGACAAGCCGGCCGGCATGCTCTCGGTGCCGGGCCGCGGCGCCGACAAGGCCGACTGCGCCGCGAAGCGCGTGCAGGCAGCCTTCGCCGACGCGCTGATCGTGCACAGGCTCGACATGGGCACCTCGGGCCTGCTCGTCTTCGGCCGCGGCGCCGCCGCCCAGCGTGCCTTCAGCGTCGCCTTTGCCGAGCGCCGCGTGGAGAAGCGCTATCTCGCGGTAGTGGCCGGTCGTCCCGAGGCCGACGAAGGGACGATAGACCTGCCATTGATCTGCGACTGGCCGAACCGGCCGCGGCAGATGGTGAGCCATGAGCGAGGCAAGCCGTCGCTCACGCGCTGGCGAGCGCTGGAGCCCCTGGCCGGCGAACCCGCCTCGACCCGGCTGGCGCTGGAGCCGCTCACCGGCCGATCGCACCAGCTGCGCGTGCACCTGCAGGCCATCGGCCATCCCATCCTGGGCGACGAGTTGTATGCACCGCCGGACGTGCTCGCCATGGCGCCGCGCTTGCTGCTGCATGCCGAGCGCCTGACACTGCCGCATCCGTCCACCGGCGAGCCGCTGGTGCTGCACGCGCCCTGCCCTTTCTGAAAACCTGCCCTCCGATGCGCCAGCCCGTTGACCTCCCCAAGGCCTATCGACTGCTCAACCACGGGCCCACCGTCCTCGTCAGCGCGCGGCACGATGGCCTGCGCAACGTGATGGCGGCCGCCTGGGCCATGCCGCTGGACTTCGATCCGCCGAAGGTGGCGGTCGTGCTCGACAAGGCCACCTACACGCGCGAGCTGGTCGAACGGTCGAACCGCTTCGCGCTCAGCGTGCCGTGCGTGGCACAGGCGCGCGTCGTGCATGCCGTGGGCAGCCGCAGCGGCCGGGGCGCCGACAAGTTCACCGAGTACGGCCTGCAAGAGCTGGAGGAGCCGGCGGCGCACTCGCCTCTGGTGGCCGGCTGCGTCGCCTGGCTCGACTGCGTGCGGCTGCCCCAGCCGGAGCAGGAGGCCCGTTTCGACCTCTTCCTGGGCGAAGTGACGGGCGCCTGGGCCCTCGGCAGCGTCTTCACCGCGGGGCGTTGGCACTTCGACTCGGATCACCCCGAGCTGCGCACCCTGCACCACATCGCCGGCGGGCAGTT
The DNA here is from genome assembly GCA_946479475.1 of uncultured Ideonella sp. The sequence continues at coordinate 19,322 of CAMLGG010000053.1, forward strand.
CTTCGCCATCGGCGAACCGGTGGACGGCAGTCGCTAGCCGGGCCGGGCGCCGCGCAACGGCGCCCTCAGGCGGGCGTCGAACTCGCGTGGCGCCACGTACTGCAGCACGGCCCGCGATCGCGCCAGCTCGCCCTCGGCCGGCGGCACGGTGATGGCCAGGCCGAGTGCCGGATACAGCAGCTGGACCTCGCCTTGCGCCCCTGGCAGGCGCTCGGCCGGCGGGCCGAAGCGTGCGAGAAGAGTCGACTCGTCCAGCCGCGCCGCGGGCAGGAAGGTGAGCGCCGAGACAGCCAGGCTGCGCGCCGCCGCGAGATCGTCCTGCGCCAGCGCGTGGCGCTTGGACCGGCCGTCGGCCGAGCGCTCGAAGCGAGGCGAACGAGCCAGGGCGTCGCCCAGCCAGCGCGGCTCGGCCGAGAAGGCCAGCACCAGCTTGCCGTCGATGAAGCCGGCATGGAAGCTCTCCACATAGGCCTCCAGCGAAGGCGGCTGGCCTTGCGCGCTGACGATCGCCAGGCGCAGGCCATCGCCGAAGCGACGTTCGGCATCCGCGAGCGTGCTGCGGCCGAGCGCGATGCCGAAGACCTCGCTGCCGCCGTCCGGCGCGGTCGCAACCTGCCACGGCAAGGAACTCGCCTCCCCGGCATCGACCGACGACGCGCGCCACGCGCCCCAACCCCAGCCGAGCGCCAGCAGGAGCAAGGTTGCGGCGAGCGCCAGCACCGGCGCGCCTTGCCACCAGGGGCGGATCTTTCGGTTGTCGGGCTTGACCATGCGCCGATTGTCGTGGCGGCCCGGCGGCTATCCTGCCCGCCTCGCCCTCGCGGCCTTGATCGACGTCACGCCATGACCCTGCCCCAGCTCAGCTTCATCACCGGCTCCTCGCGCGGCCTGGGCGCCGCCATCGCCGCGCAGCGGCTTCGCGAAGGGCACCAGGTCATCGGCATCTCTCGCCAGGCTTCCCCCGAACTCGCCGCCCTGGCCTCGGCACGTGGCCTCAGGCTCACGCAATGGATGCTGGACCTGGCCGACCCGGTGGCCGCGGCGCAGCAGCTCGCCAGCTGGCTGGTGCAGCAGGATGGCCAGGCCTTCGCCAGCGCCAACCTGATCAACAACGCCGGCGTCGTCACCGATCCCGGCCCGCTGGCGGACACCCCTCTCGTCGAGGCCTCGCAGGGCCTGCGCGTCGGGCTGGAGGCCGCGGTGCTGCTGACCGCCGCCTTCCTGCATGCCACCGCGCAATGGACCGTGCCACGCAAGGTGCTCAACATTTCTTCCGGACTGGGGCGGCGAGCCATGGCCGGCAGCGCGGTCTACTGCGCCGCCAAGGCCGGCATGGACCACTACACGCGTGCCGTCGCGCTGGAGCAATCCTCCCTGCCGAACGGAGCACGCATCGTCTCGCTCGCGCCTGGCGTGATCGATACCGACATGCAGGTGCAGCTGCGCGGCGCCAACCCTCAGCGCTTCCCGGAGCGGGAGCGCTTCATGCAGTTCAAGTCGCTCGGCCAGCTCGATTCGCCGGCCACCGCGGCCGGCAAGGTGCTGGCCTACCTCGACCGGCCGGACTTCGGTCAGTCGCCGGTGGCCGACGTACGGGATGCCTGATCCCCGCCACGCCGCATCATCCCGGCCAGCCGCTGCGCGGCGCGGATGCCCTGGTCCTCGAAGTTGACGTTGAGCAACACCTGCAGGTCGAACACCTCTTCGGCCAGGCTCTCGGTGCGGCGCGCGAGCTCCTGCAGCTCGTCTTCGCTGTACTCGTAGTTGAAGCGCTCGGAGGAAGCGGACAAGCCCTTGGCCGTCCAGGTCTCGGCGTTGCGGCCATGCAGGCGCACCACCGCCAGCGCCGGGTTCGTCACCGCCCACACGCCCTGCGCATAGTTGCCCACGCCCTGGGGCTCGTCGACCACCACGTGCGCCACGCCGAGCTCGCGCTCCCACGCCAGCGTGCGCTCGACACGCTCCTCGCCGAACCAGGTCTGGTTGCGGAACTCGACCGCCAGCAGGTGCCCGGCCATGCGCTCCACGCAGTGCTCGACGTGCCGGTGCCACTCGGCTGAGGCGGTCGCCCAGGGCGCGAACTGGAAGTGCACGGCCTTGAGCTTGCCCGCGGCCTTCAGCGGCGCCAGGGCCTCGATGAAGCGGCGCCAGAGCTCTTCGCGCAGGTCGGCCGGCAGGTCGGCGTAGTAGTGGTTGCGCTGCCGGCCGGCGAGCGGCGGCAGCCAGGGCTTCAGATCGGGCGGGAACACTTCCGGCGGCGTCTGGTGGCCGGTGAACAGGCGGAAGGCCTTGACGTTGAACTCGAAGTCCGGTGGCGTGCGCCCGGCCCACAGCGCCGCGTGCTGGGGCTGCGGCATCGCGAAGAAGCTGCTGTCGACCTCGACCAGCGGGAACTGGCTCGCGTAGTAGGCCAGGCGCTGCTCGGCGGAACTGCAGCCGCGCGGGTAGAAGGCCTTGGACTTGATCAGCGAAGGGTCCGTCCAGCTGCAGGTCCCCACGCGGATGTTGCCGCGCGTCCCGACGGCCTGTGCCGAGTCGGGCGTGAACAAGCTGGCCTGCAGCGGCCCGTTCGATGTGCTCATCCCGCCATGATGCCGGGGCGGAGTCACAGCTCGCAACGATTTGATCGCTCGTCCAGTGTGGTGCTGCGGCCGAAAAGGCCGGGTTGCAAAGGCGCCTGCCCGGGGCGCCATGGGAGCATCGCTTCATGCCGATCCAAGACCTGCCCAGCCTGTTCGTCTCACCCAATCGCCGCGAGCTCCTGAAGGGCCTGGCCGCCGTGCCGCTGCTGGGGACGCTGGGCGCCTGCGGATCGGGCGGCGGCTCCGCCGATGCCGGACAGCCCGGCGACAACGGCTCGGGCGGAGGAGGCGGCGGCGGCACGCGCGTGTTCATGCATCCCGGCCTGCTGCACACCGAGGACGACTTCGCCCGCATGCGCGAGAAGGTCGACGCCAAGGCCGAGCCCTGGCTCTCCGGCTGGAACGCCCTGGTGGCCAGCAGCCGCACCAACCTCGGCACGCCCAACCCGCAGCCGACCATCCTGCGCGGCGGCGAAGGCGAGAACTTCCGCATCATGGTCGAGGACATGCTGAGGGCCTACCAGGGCGCCTTGCGCTGGAAGGTCTCGGGCGACACGGCCTATGCCGACAAGGTCGTGACCTACCTCGACGCCTGGTCGTCGACCATGACGACGCTGGGCGGCAATGCCGACCGCTTCCTCGCCGCCGGCATCTACGGCTACCAGTGGGCCAATGCGGCCGAGATCATGCGGACCTACCCGGGCTGGTCCGCGGCAGGCATCGCGCGCTTCAAGCAGTGGCTGCTGGACATCTTCTACCCGCTGAGCCATGACTTCCTCGTCAACCACAACGGGGCGGACATCACCAACTACTGGGCCAACTGGGACCTCTGCTCGATCTGCAACATCCTGGCCATCGGCGTGTTCTGCGACCGGGTCGACCTCTACGACGAGGCCATCGCCTACTACAAGACGGGTCGCGGCAATGGCGCCTCGGCCCACAACGTCTACTGCTGGCACCCGGGCCACTTCGGCCAGTGGCAGGAGGCCGGCCGCGACCAGGGGCATGCCACCCTCGGCCCCGCGCTGGCGGGCCCCTTGTGCGAGATGGCGTGGAACCAGGGCGACGACCTCTACGGCCTGGACAACAACCGCTTCCTGGCCGGCGCCGAATACGTCGCCAGGAGCAACCTCGCTGACGCGGACGGCGTGTACCAAGACATGCCCTTCTCGGTCTACGTGAACCGCCAGGGCACGATGACCGCGCTGTCGACCGCCGGCCGTCCCAACCTGCGCCCTTGCTGGGAGCTGATCTACAACCACTACGTCAACCGGAAGGGTTTGACGGCACCGTGGGTCTCGCAGATCGCCGCGCAGCTGCGCCCCGAGAAGGACGCCTGGAACGGCGACCAGCCCAGCATGGGCACCCTCACCTTCACCCGCGATCCGATCGATGCGGGCGCCGCGCCGAGCGGGCTCACCGCGCATTCGGCCAACGGCAAGGTGCAGCTCTCGTGGTGGGGTACGGCCCATGCGACGGGCTACCAGGTCCAGCACGGCACCACTGCTTCGGGCCCGTTCACCACGATAGGCACCGTCGCCGAGCCTCGCACCTGGACAGACCAGCCCGGCGACGGCGTGTGGCACTACCGCGTGGTGGCTTCGACGCCCGGCGGCGACCTCGTCGGAACCGGCACCGCCCGCGTCGCCCTGCCGAGCGAACTGCGCGTGCACCTGCCCCTGAACGAAGGCAGCGGCACGAGCGCAGCAGACGCCAGCGGCAACGGCCACGACGCGACCTTGGCCACGGGAGCCTCGTGGGGCGCCGGTCGCGTCTCGGGCAGCGCCCTGGCGCTCGACGGCACC
>CAMLGG010000054.1 GCA_946479475.1 uncultured Ideonella sp.
ATGTGGTTGGCCGGCTTGCCGTCGGCGGGCGGGTAGCTGCCGGTGTGGCAGCTCGCGCACTGGGCCGTCACGACGACCTGGGTGTGGTTCCACTTGCTCGGCTTCCACGCGGTGACGCCGTGGCAGCTGAAGCAGTTGGTCGCGCCGACGGGGATGTGCGACGCGGACTTGCCCGAGGCGGTGCTGCCGTTGTGGCAGCTGGCGCAGTTGGTGGCCTGGGTGAAGGCGCCGTGGTCGGGCCTGGCGCCGGCCCAGGTGCTGGTGTTGTGGCAGCTGTCGCAGGAGGCGGTGGTGGGCAGGTGGTCGCCGGGCTTGCCGGCGGCGATGTTGCCGTTGTGGCAGCTCTGGCAGCTGCCGGGTGCGACGCCGGTGTGGCTGAAGCGGGCTCCGGCGAATCGGCGGGTGTCGTGGCAGCTGTCGCAGGCGGCGGAGGTCGGCACGTGCTGCGCCGGCATCACGGTGTTGTCCCGCGTCCAGCGCGCGCCGGCGGTGTGGCAGCTGGCGCAGTCCTTGGGCGTGCCCTTGAAGATGCCGTTGAGGTGGCAGGACTCGCAGCGCTCGTTGGCGTGGGCGCCGGTCAGCGGGTAGCCGGTGCTCGCGTGGTCGAACTGGCGCCCGGCGGTCGTCTGGGCGGAGGCCGGCAAGGCCAGCAACAGGCCGACGAGCAGGCCGGCCAGCAGGAGCCAGCAGGCGGAGCCGGCGAGGACGAGGCGTTGCATCACGGTCGGTCTCCCGGTTTCGGCGTGGCGGCGGCCGGGCGTCGGGTTCGCACGGTCCTCCAGTCCGATGGGCCATGGCAGGTGTCGCAGCGCGGGCCGAAGGCGCCATCGTGGGCGTCGTCGCGCCGGTGGCAGGCGATGCAGTCGCGGCCCACGGCGGCGATCGCGGCCCCGGCCGGGGCGGGCGTGCGGTGGCAGTCGGCGCATTTCGCCTTGACGTGCGCGCCGTCGAGAGGCCAGCGGCCGTCCCGCTCGTGGTCGAAGCGGACCAGCGGCCAGGCACGGGCGTTGTGGCAGCTCTCGCATTTCACGCCCAGGCTGGCCTCGTGGCGATCGTCCTTGCGATGGCAGCCGATGCACTCGCGCGCCGCGTCGCGGTAGCGGGGCGAGGCGTGGCAGCTCTTGCACTCGACCTTCAGGTGGGCGCCGACGAGGGCGAAGCGGGCGCGGGCGTGGTCGAAGCGGGCGTCCCGCCAGCGGGTCTCGCCGTGGCAGCTTTCGCAGCGCGTGTCGAGCTGGCCTTCGTGCTTGTCGTCCTTGCGGTGGCAGGCCAGGCAGTCGGACGGCGTGTCGCGGTAATGGGTGAGGTCCGCGTGGCAGGCCTTGCACTCGGCCTTCAGGTGCGCGCCGCGCAGCGGATAGCGCGTGACGCCGTGGTCGAAGCGCGGGATCTTCCAGCTGCGTTCGCCGTGGCAGCCGGCGCAGGCCTCGCCCAGCGTGGCGCGGTGCTTGTCGTCGGCCCGGTGGCAGCCGATGCAGGTCGACGGCACCTCCCGATAGGCGGCGCTCTTGTGGCAGGCCTTGCACTGGGCGTCGGCGTGCTTGCCGAGCAGGGGGAAGCGGCTGCGGTCGTGGTCGAAGCGACTCGTCGTCTTCCAGCCGGCCTCCTGGTGGCAGCTGGCGCAGTCGGTGCCGAGGCTGCCCTTGTGCGTGTCGTCGGCGCGATGGCAGGCGATGCAGTCGGTGCCCGGCTTGTCGCGGTAGAGCGCTCCGGCGTGGCAGCTGTCGCACTTGACCGAGCGGTGCTTGCCTCGCAGGGCGTAGCGCGTGTCGGCGTCGTGGTCGAAGCGGGCGGGGCGCCAGGCCTTGGCGTCGTGGCAGCTGTCGCAGCGCTCGCCGTAGCGGCCCTTGTGGCCCTGGCGGAAGTCGTCCTCGCGGTGGCAGCCGACGCAGGTCTGCGGCTCCTCGGCGTAGGCCTGGCCGGCGCGGTGGCAGTCCTTGCACTTCGCGTCGGCATGGCGGCCTTCGAGCGCGAAGCGGGTGCTGGCGTGGTCGAAGCGCGCCTCGGGCCAGCGGTTCTCGGTGTGGCAGTCGGCGCAGCGCGCGCCCAGGGAGCCCTTGTGGACGTCGTCCTTGCGGTGGCAGGCGGCGCAATCCTGCGAGGCCTCGCGCCAGCGCTTGCCGGCGACGTGGCAGCTGGCGCAATCGGTGACGCGCGCGTGCGCGCCGCGCAAAGGCCAGTCGGTCTGCCGGTGATCGAAGGTCTTCCTGTCGACGGGCGCGATCTGCACGTCACGCCCCTTGTGGTCGGTGTGGCAGCTGCGGCAGGCCTGCGGCTTCTGCTTCCCGTGCAGGCCCGAGGCGGTCTTGATGTCGGCCGCCACGTCCTTGTGGCACTCGAGGCAGCGCCCGTCCTGAGCCGCGGGCTTGAAGCGCACATGGCAGCTGGCGCACTGGTCCTCCACCTTGGCGTGGCCGCGGATCACCGGCCCGGGCGACAGGGCCGACTCCAGCCCCTGCGCGAAGGCCGCCCCGGCCGCCAGCCAGAGCAACAGGGCGCCGGCGACGCGCAGCCACCGCATCAGTACGCATGCACGGCGACGACATGCACCACCGCGCAAGCGACCATGACGTAGACGAAGGGCAGGTGCAGCACGTGCCACAGCGCGAACAGCCGCTCCCATGCCCGCAGCTGGGCAACCCCCAGCGTCTGCTCGACGTGGTGATCGGCGTGCCTGCGCCAGTGGCTGCGCAGCTTGCGCCGGCGCTCGGCGTCGAGGCTGGCGGGGGCCTCGGCGATCGCACGGTCGATCAGGGCGCGGACCTCCCTGCGCGCGGCGCGAGCCTCCCGGTTGCTCCGCTGCAGCAGCCGCAGCGGCCCGCCTGCGCTCGGGGCCAGCGTCGCTGCCTCGAAGGCGTAGAGCCGGTCGCGGACCTGCGGGGCCAGCGCCAGCTGCGTGCCCAGGCGCTCGTGGGCCGCATCCAGGCGGGCGCGCAGTTGCGCGAGCTGCGCATGCCGGCCATCCATGCCGAGATGCACGTGGCGGTACAGGTAGCGCCCGACCACGCCGCTGGCGGCCACCACCAGCATCGACCACAGGGCGACGGCGGCGTTGAGCGAGCCGACCTCGAAATGGCAATGGACCAGGATGAGCCAGGGCCCGGCCACGCCCATCGCCATGTGGAAGACGAACCAGTGCCGGGTGGGGCCGAAGTGCCGCATGGCGGCCAGCCGCTTGCGAAGCGGGTACGCGAACAGCGCGAGCATCGCGACCCCGCCCGCCACCCCCAGCCAGTAGCCGAGCCGCGACGAGGCCATGACGCCCAGCACCCGGCTGGCCGCCCAGGCGGATCCGAGGACCAGGGCGGTGCCGATGACGGGCCACGCGGGAGCAGGGGCAGGCACGGAAGTGGCCAAGGGAAACGGAGAAGGCAGTTGGAATATAAATGTGCAATATGCACATTAACACCCATCAGTCTACCGAAGTGCCCTTGGCGATTTCTTAAGAACCGCGAGCGCAAGCGTGTCCAGCTGTGTCCGACCGGCCGCCCGCGAGGCCGTGGCGCCTGCACTACCATCCTCAGCCATGAGTGCCGAGTCCGCGAACCTGCGCCCGTTCAAGATCCCGGAGTCGGTGCTGGTCGTGATCCACACGCCCGAGGGCGAGGTGCTGCTCATCGAGCGCGCCGACGCGCCGGGCTACTGGCAAAGCGTGACCGGCTCCAAGGACACGCTGGCCGAGTCGCTGGTCGAGACCTGCCGCCGCGAGGTCGAGGAGGAGACCGGCATCGTCATCGGCAGCCCTGGGGTGCCGCTTGAGTCCCTGAGCGACTGGCAGCTCGCCAATTGTTACGAGATCTACCCGCGCTGGCGGCACCGCTACGAGCCCGGCGTGACCCACAACACCGAGCACGTCTTCGGCCTGGTGGTGCCGGCCGGCACGCCGGTGCGCCTGGCGCCGCGCGAGCACACCGCCTACGCCTGGCTGCCCTGGCGCGAGGCGGCCGACCGCTGCTTCTCGCCCTCGAACGCCGAGGCCATCCTCTTCCTGCCGCGCTTCTCGACCTTGGCCACGCCATGAACGCCCGCGTCACCAGTCCGGCCGGCGTGCCCGGCTTCAGCTCTTCCACCACCTTCACCACCCAGGTCCTGCGGGTGGCCACCTACAACATCCACAAGGGGGTGCGCGGCATGGGCCCGCAGAAGAGGCTGGAGATCCACAACCTGGGCCTGGGCATAGAGGCGCTGGACGCCGACCTGGTGTTCCTGCAGGAGGTGCGGCTGTTCCACTCGCGCGAGGCACGGCGCTTCGACCACACCTGGTTCGGCTGGCCCGAGCAGGGCCAGGCGGAGTTCCTCGCGCCCCAGGGCTATGAATCGGCCTACCGCACCAACGCGGTCACGCGCCACGGCGAGCATGGCAATGCGCTGCTTTCGCGCTGGCCCCTCGGCGACGTGGGGCACCACGACGTGTCCGACCACCGCTTCGAGCAACGCGGCCTGCTGCACGTGCCGGTGAGCTGGCAGGGCATGAAGCTGCACGCGGTGGTGGCGCACTTCGGCCTCATCCACGCCAGCCGGGTGCGCCAGGTGCAGCGCCTGGCGCAATTCATCGAGGCCGAGGTGCCGCCCGGCGAGCCGGTGCTGGTGGCCGGCGACTTCAACGACTGGGGAGAGCGGCTGGACACGTTGATGAGCGCCGTGGGCCTGAAGCGGGCCGTGGCGCCCGACGGCCAGCCGGGCGCGCGCGTGACCTTCCCTTCGCGGGTGCCGGTGTTCGCGCTGGACCGCGTCTACATGCGCGGCTTCCGCTGCCTTTCGACGATGGTGCCGCGCGGCAACGCCTGGGCGCGCATGTCGGACCACCTGCCGCTGGTCGCTGAACTGGAGCCAGCCTGATGTTGGGCCCCCACGGCCCCCTGCCAGGGGCCTGCCCCCTGGGCCACGTAAGGGCCCTTCGGGCCCTTGGGGCTCGCGTCGGGCGGACCGGCAGAGCCGGGGACTGGAGCCCCCACGGCCCCTTGCCAGGGGCCTGCCCCCCGAGGGGGCTCGCGCAGCGGACCGGCAGAGCCGGATCCGCGCACGCCCTGGGCTGGTTGGTTCGGTGCGGAGGGTGGCGCGTGATGCGCCGGATTCATTAGATGGCCGGTCCGGAAGGCACCTCTACGCATCCAGCGGCCTGGTATGCGTTGCCGCAGCCCCAGTTCCTGGGCAGTAACGAGGCACGTCTGCTGCGCGGCGGCGACGAGCTGTTCCCGGCGCTGGTCGAGGCGATAGACCACGCGCGTCACGAAGTCTGGCTGGCGACCTACATCTTCCACGTCGACGAGGCGGCCGAGGTGATCGCGCAGGCGCTGGTGCGGGCCTCCTGGCGGAAGGTGCGCGTGCGCCTGGTGGTCGACGGCTTCGGCAGCCACCGCGCGCTGCCGCAGCTGCAGCGGTGGCTCGCCGGCAGCGGCGTCTCGCTGGCCGTCTTCCGTCCGCTGGAGCGCTGGTGGAACTGGCTGCAGCCCGGGCAACTGCGCCGCCTGCACACCAAGCTCTGCGTGGTCGACGGGACCCAGGGCTTCGTCGGCGGCATCAACATCATCGACGACCGCAACGACCTGAACCACGGCTTCGGCGAGGCCCCCCGCCTGGACTTCGCCGTGGGCCTGCGCGGCCCGGTGGTGGCGCCCATCGAGCAGACGGTGCGTGCGATGTGGACCCGCGCCGCCTTCGGCCACGACTGGCGTGCCGAGGTGCTCTCGATGGCGCGCAGCACCGAGCCGCTGACGCAGGCACGGCGCCTGATGCGGCGCCTGCGCATCCTGCCGCCCGAGGCCTCCAAGGCGGTGGCGGACCTCGGCCCGGTGAGGGCGGCCTTCCTGGTGCGAGACAACCTGCGCCAGCGCCGCTCGATCGAGCGGGCCTACATCGATGCGATCCGGACCGCGCGCAGCAGCGTGGACATCGTCGTGCCCTATTTCTACCCGGGCCGCTCGTTCCGGCGCGCCCTGGTCAAGGCGGCCCGGCGCGGCGTGCGTGTGCGCCTGCTGCTGCAGGGCAAGCTCGACTACCGCATGGCCGGGCTCGCGGCCCGCGTGCTCTACGACGAGCTGCTGGCCGAGGGCGTGCAGATCCACGAATACCAGCCGGCCTTCCTGCACGCCAAGGCGGCGGTGGTCGACGAAGCCTGGGCGACGCTGGGCAGCTCCAACATCGATCCGCTTTCGCTGCTGCTGAACCTGGAGGCCAACGTCGCCATCCTCGACGAGGACTTCGCCGCCGAGCTGCAGCAGGCCTTCGAGCTCGCGCTCACCCAGTCGCGGCAGATCGTCGAGGCACCGTACCGCAAGGGTGCCTTCGCCGTGCTGGGCCGGGGCTTCGTCGCCTGGGCTGCGCACTGGTACCTGCGCATGGCAGGGGTGACGGGAAAATACTGAAATGCCGCGAAATATCGAGATCAAGGCCCGCATCGAAAGCGTCGAAGCGCTCGAGCCGCGGGCCGCGGCCCTGGCCGACCGGGGGCCGATGGAGATTGCGCAGGACGACAGCTTCTACGAATGCCCGAACGGGCGCCTCAAGCTGCGCCGCTTCGGGCCGGACCGCGGCGAGCTGATCTTCTACCGGCGCGCCGACGAGTCCGGGCCGAAGGAGTCCTTCTACCTGCGCTCGCCGACGAGCGAGCCCGAGTCGCTGCACGCTGCTCTTGCCGCCGCCTGGGGCGAGCGCGGGAGGGTCGTCAAGCAGCGCACGCTCTACCTCGCGGGCCGCACCCGCATCCACCTCGACCGCGTCCAGGGCCTGGGCGACTTCCTGGAGCTGGAGGTCGTGCTGGCCGAAGGCGAGCCGGCCGAAGCCGGCACGCAGGAGGCGCACGAGCTGATGGCCCGGTTGGGCGTGGACCCCTCCCAACTCATCCAGGGCGCCTATCTCGACGCGCTCGAACAAAGGACTACCGCATGACGATGGCACGCCGTGTCTCCTGTGTCTTCACGCTCTGCACGCTGGCCGCCTGCGCGACCACGGCGCCGGCCGATGGCCCCAGCTACACCGTCGGCCTGTTGAAGGGGCAGCGCTCGGTGATCTCGAGCGAGCAGCTGTCGCTCGAACTGAGCAGCGTGGACGACAGCCGCTGTCCGCCGAAGGTCCAGTGCGTCCAGGCGGGCCAGGTGTCGGTCACCGTGCGTCTGCAGCGGGCGGGCGAGGCTTCCGAGCTCGTCACGCTGGGCATGCCGTCGACAACCGCGCGTCCCGGCGAAGCGCGCGCCCTGGGCTACCGCGTCGCCTTGCAGGACGTGAGCCCGCGTCCTGCAGAAGACGCCGCGGACGCCAGCTACCGCATCACGCTGAAGGTCTGGCGCGACCCCTCGAGCCGCTAGCGGCCCGGGAATGCTCGTTGCCTGGGACGGTCATCGGGGCGCCTTCGCGCCCGGTTCGACCGCCCCATGGACCCGGATCTCCTTCGCATCGCCCTGCACCTGGCCGGCGCCCTGCTCGCCGGCGGCGTGATCGGCCTGGAACGCAGCTTCCACGGAAGACCGGCAGGCTTTCGCACCCATGCGTTGGTCGCGCTGGCCTCCTGCCTGCTGATGACGGTGCCGACCTACCAGTCGCTGTGGCTGTCGCCCGGCCTGCCTTCGGAAGCCTTCCGCACCGATCCCACGCGCATGGCGCAAGGCATCATGACCGGCATCGGCTTCCTGGGCGCCGGCGTGATCTTCAAGGAAGGGTTGTCCGTGCGCGGCCTGACGACGGCCGCCTCCATCTGGGTGACCGCCGCGATCGGCATCCTCGTGGGCATCGGCTTCTATCCGCCTGCGGTGCTCGCCACCGTGCTGACGCTCGGCACGCTGTCGCTGTTCCGCTGGATCGAGGACCGCATGCCCGCGCACTACTACGCGCATCACGTGGTGCGCTTCGACCGGGGCCGCGCATGGTCGGAGGCACAGCTGCGCGGCTTCCTCGAGGCCCAGGGCTTCACCGTCGCGAACATGACCTATCGCGCGATCGACGACGAGGAACTGGGCTTCGAGTACCGCATGGTCCTTCGCACGACCCAGCAGGAGAACATGTCGCGACTGGCGGCCGCGCTGAGGCAGCGCGACGACGTCAGCGCCTTCCGCCTTTCACCCACCGGAGATTGATGCCATGGCCCGACGAGCTTCCCACCACGGCCTGGCCACCCAGGCCGCCGAACTGGCCTTCGCCGTGCCCCAGGTGATGGCCCACCGCCTCGGCCGAATGGCATTGGCCGGTGCCAACCCCTCCAGCCGCGACCGGCGCGAGTTCACCCGCATGGGCAGCGAGAAGTCGGCCGCCTTCGTCGAATCCTGGATGGCGATGGCCGGCACCGCCTGGCGCATCCAGCTGGACTTCTGGCTCAGCTGCTGGGGCCTGGGCTTCTCGCCGTGGCTGGGCCACGCCGGCAGGCGCAAGGTCGACAGTCTCGCCCATGCCCAGCGGGCAGCGACGGCGGTGCTGAGCTCCGGGTTGGCGCCGGTGCACAAGCGCGCCGTGGCCAACGCGCGGCGGCTGGGCCGGCAGGCACGCTAGCGCCGCGGCCTCTGCGGGATTGCGACCCGGCAGGCGTGCCGACAGAATCACGCCGCGCCGTCGCCGTGGCGGCCGGGAAGCGATGCCGTCCATGCAAGGCCCGCCAACCACCCCGCTGTCCAGCTCCGCCGACGCCGCCGACGGCCCGCGGGACTGGCTCGGCTATAGCCGCTACGCGCAGGCGCTCTGGGCGCGCGTGGTCCACCAGTTCGAGCTCGATGCGCAGGCCCGTTCCCAGGCGGCCGCCGCAGAAAGTGCCGGGCAAGGCGCGACCCGACATTCCCCGCCCACCGGCGACCCGCTGGTGGTGGGCGTCTATGGCGAATGGGGTGTCGGCAAGAGTCGCTTGCTGGAACTGCTCTACGAAAAGGCTGCCGAGCAGAACGCGGCCGATTGCGCCCAGCGCGCGCGGGATCCACAGGCTTACGCAGCCGGCCCGGCCTTGCGGCTGACGGTGCCGGTCTGGTTCCATCCGTGGAAGTACGAGCATGAGCCGCACCTGGCGGTGCCTCTGCTGATGCACCTGACGGAGGCACTCCAGGCCTCGCTGGAGGACGCCAAGCGGCTGGACGAGCGGGCGCGGCAGTGGCTGGTCGGGCAAGGAGAGGCCGGCGCCCAGGCCCTTGAACGGGTGAGCGCGGCCGCGCAGATGTTCAGGCAGGCGGCCGGCGTGGTGCAGCAGGTGGCCGGCAACGACCTGGTCAAGACCACGGCCGCCTTGGCCGCGGGCTACTTCGGCCTGGGCCCTGCGGCCGAGCGCACGCTGGACTGGGTCAGGAGGACGGCGAGCCAGTTCGCGGGAGTGCAGGGCGAAGACGGCCGGGGTGGGAAGGGCGAAAGCGCCGGGAAGAAGGAGCCGGCCCCCTCCGGCCTGGCGCGGATATTCGGCAAGGCGGGCCGGCAGCTGGCACAGGCGACCCCGGAGGCCAGCGTCGACGGCCGGTACTACTACAGCGTGCACCGTTACCTGAGCGAGCTGTCCCGCGTGACGCCGGAGCGTGCCTCCGCGGCCCTGGGCCTGTCGCTCGCCCACGAGGTGCGCCTGAACTTCGTGGTCTTCATCGACGACCTGGACCGCTGCCTGCCCGAGAAGGCCGTCGACGTGCTGGAGCTGATCAAGACCGTGATGAACGTGGACAGCTTCGCCTTCGTGATCGCGCTGGACGACGAAGTCATCGAGCGAGGGATCTCGTACCGCTACCGCGACTACCGTTTCGGCAACGCCAAGCCGGAGATGCCGATCACCGGCTTCGAGTACCTCGAGAAGATCGTCCACCTGCCGTTCCGCCTGCCGCCGCTCACGCGCGAGTGGGCGCTGAACTTCATGCGCCAGCTCGATGAACGCCTGCTGGGCCAGCGTGGCGCGCATGCGCTGGATTCGCTGTGGTTCGCGCCGGCACCGGCCGGTGGCCTGGGGCCGCCCACGCGGCTGACGGAACTGCTTCTGGACAGCTTCGACACCCACATCCCGCGCAAGCTCGGCCGCACGCTGGAGCTCACCCACCAATTGCGGCTGCTGATGGACGGCAGCGGCCAGGCCTTGCGCGCGACGGCGGCCACGGCCTCGCCGGCCCCGGCCGACGAGCTGGATGCCTGCGTGCTGGTGTTCTGCATCGTCCTGCAGCTGTTCGCGCCCGAGATCTTTCGCCTGCTGCGTCGTCGGCCGGAGATCTTCCGCCACTGGATGAGCGCCTACCTGCCGCAGGAAGACCGCCAGCCGGTCTTCGCCTGGGACAAGGGCAGCGGCGCCCAGCAGCCGCTGGAGATCGGCATTCCCGACACCAACTTGTACCGCTGGGCCGCGCTGGGTTCGCAGGCGGGACGGCCGAAGCCCGGCACGGCGTCCGCGCCGCCGGCTGCTTCCGACGCCCCCGCCCGGCGGCGCGCGAGGTTGCGCGAACGTGCCCCGACCAGCGAGCTGCGCGCCGAATGGGGGCCGTACCTCGGCGCCGCGGTGGAGACCGACACCGACCGCTACACCATCGAGCAGTTGCGGCTGCCCCTGGCGGTGTCGTTGGCGGGCTTCCGGGACATGCAGCGCCACGCCTTCTCGCCGCTGCGCCTGGGGGCGGCCATGGCGCATGCAACCGGCTGGCCCGGCGCAACGGTGCCTTCGCTGCAGCGCTACCTGAACCTGTTCGGCGAACAACTGCACGCGGCCGCCGCCAGCGTCGCGGCCGAGCGGCCGCCATGGGCTCCTGTCCCTCCGCCGCCTCCCGTTCCGGCACCGCCTGCGACTGCCGCCCCCATCCCCGCGCCCGGCCCTGCGCCCGCCCCGCCCTCGACCCCCGCGGCGGTCGGCCCGTCGAGCGAAGCCGGCCAGGTCGCCGCCGAGGTGCTGCGGCCGAACGCTCCTGTCCGGCGGGTGGACCCGCGACAGGTTCTGGAGATCGCCACGGCCAGCGATGCGGTGACCCGTGCGTCCCTGGTCGAGCGCCTCAACCTCCAACCGGGCGAGCGCATCGAGCCAGGGGTCATCGAGCATCTCGCCGAAGGTTTGCAGGTCAGCCCCACGCCGCGCCACCTGTTCGATGCGTTGGCCGCCCTGGCCCCCTTCACCGATCCGCAGGCCCTGTCGGCCGTCCCGGACCGGTGGCGGCCCCTGCGATCGATCGGCTGGCCGGCGCCCGCCTCCGGCACGCCGGGCGAGAACGAGGCCGCCGGCCTGCTCTCCCTGGCCCGGCCGACCGCCACGCTCGCGCGCCACGGTCTGCTCGACCTGCTGGGCATGAAGGACGAAGTGCGCAACCTGCGATCGAGGCTGGACGCGCTGGTCGAAGGGGCGGACCTGGCCACCCCGCTGCCCATGCGCGCCGAGGCGGCCGACCTGCTCGGCAGCCTGGGCGACGAACGCTTCCACTTCGACCCGGTGCGCTGGCAGCTGCCTTCCAGCCGGGCCAGGCTGATCGACGACGAGGACGGCCGGCCGCGGCAGAGCTCGCAGGGCGAGGAGCCGGTGCGGGGCTTCGTGCGTGTCGTGCCGGGCGAGTTCTCGGTGGGCGAGATCGGATGGTCCGACAACCCCAAGCGCATCATGAGCCTGGCCTCACCGGTGTACTTCGGGCGCACCCTGGTCACCGTGGCGCAGTACCGGGCCTTCATCGCCGCCGGCGGCTACGAGGACGAGACCTTGTGGTCGGTGCCCGGCAGGTCGTGGCTGCAAGGCGCGCTGCCATCCCCCGAGCGGCTGAAGGGCTCGGCCGGCGTCGCCTTGTCCGGCATGCTGCGCGAACCGGTGGACCGCCGCCAGCCCTGGCGCTGGGCCGAGCAGCAGGCCTGTCCCGGCCGCCCCGTGCAAGGCGTGAGCTGGTTCGAGGCGGACGCCTATGTCGCCTGGCTGGGCCGACAGCTGAGCGACGAGCTTCGCGCCGCCGGCCTGGCGGGCTTCGAGGTGCGGCTGCCGGGCGAGTACGAGTGGGAGCGAGCGGCACGCTCATCCTCGGCCAGCCGGACGGACCAGCGTCACTACCCGTGGGGCGACGACGGCCAGGCGGCGGACATCCTTGCCAACCTGCAGGGCAGCGGCCTGGGCCAGCCCAGCACGGTGGGCCTGTTCCCGTCCAGTCCGCTGGGCTTGTTCGACCTGGCGGGCAACGTCTGGGAATGGACGGCGAGCGTGCATGCCTCGCCCGGTGAGCCGGATCCTGGGCCGCCTGCGGCGGCGGCGACCCAGATGTGCGTGCGAGGCGGCTCGTTCCGCGATGTGAGCCGGCAGGCTCGATGCGCGGCGCGCGCCTCGCAGCCGGTGGTCTGGAGCGGCGTGAACGTGGGCCTGCGGGCCGTGATAGGGCGGCCGCTCGGCCCGCCGCCCGCCTGACTCAGGGCCCGGCCGGCGGCTCGGGCCCGAATCGGTTGGGGCCGCGCGTGCCGCGCAGGAAGCCGTTGTCGATCAGCGCCCAGAGCTGGCCGATGACGGGGACCAGGACGATCAGGACCCACCAGCCGGACTTGTCTCGGTCATGCCAGCGCTTGACCGAGATGGCGATGGCCGGCCAGGCGATCAGCAGGTTGACCCAGCGCTCGGCGCGCTCGGGATGGAAGCCCGCGATCTCGAGCAGGGCCATGCCCACCATGCCCAGCACGAGCAGGCCCAGCACGCCGTGCAGCCAGAAGCTGCGGCGGTTCACCCGGCCGGCCAGCCCCAGGTAGAGGCGGTGCGGCGGCATGGCCTCGGACAGAAGAGGCGCTTCGTGATGGTGGGTCAGGGCGAACATGGCCTCGTATTGTCGCGGCTCATTCGCTGCCCGCCCAAAGCCGCTGCATGACGGATTCGAAGCGCGCGAGGCGCGCCGCCGCGCCGCGCTGCTGGTGATCGCGCACCACCCAGTCGCCGGCCACCATCACGTCGCGCCAGGGTCGGCCGGGGCTGGAGAAGACGAGCGCGTCGAGCAGGCGGCCCTGCGGGATGCCCGCCAGGCTCGCATCGGCGAGGTCGACCACCAGCAGGTCGGCCCGCGCGCCGGGGTGGATGCCCCAGCTCGCCTGGCCCGCCGAGGCGGCGCCGCCATCGAGCGCGCTCTGCCACAGCCTCTCGGCCGTGGCCGGCTGGCCGGCCTCGGGCGCGGCCGAGACGTTGCGGCTCTTCAGGCTCAGGCGCTGGCCGTAGTCGAGCCAGCGCAGCTCCTCTCGCCAGGCGCGCGTCACCTGGCTGTCGGAGCCTATCGCCAGCGGCACGCCGGCACGCAGCCAGGCGGGCAGGTCGGTCAGGCCATCTCCGAGGTTGGCCTCGGTGCTCGGGCAGATCACGGCGGTGCTGCCGCAGTGGGCCACGGCGAGGATCTCGGCCCGGTTGACGTGCGTGGCGTGGACCAGCTGCCAGCGCGCGTCGAGCAGGCCCTGCTGGGCCAGCCATTCGACCGGGCGCAGGCCGGTGGCGGCCAGGCAATCGCGAACCTCCGCCGGCTGCTCGGCCACGTGGATGTGGATGGGACCGTCGAAGCCTTCGGTCAGCTCGCGCAGCCGGTGGATGGACTCGGCCCGCGCGGCCCGCAGAGAGTGGATCGCGACCCCCGCCGACAGGCGCGCATGCCGCTGCTGGTTCACCGCGCTCGCGGCGGCCCACACGCCTTGCGCGTCCAGGTGGAACCGGGCCTGGTCGGGACGCAGGTCCGGCAACGCGAAGCCGGCGCGCTCGTACAGCACCGGCAGCACCGTCAGGCCAATGCCGACCTCGGCCGCCGCCTCGACCAGCGCCCGGATCATCGCGTGGCGCTCGTCGTAGGGCCGGCCATCGGGCTGGTGCTGCACGTAGTGGAACTCGCAGACCTCGGTGTAGCCTCCTCGCAGCAGCTCGCCATACAGCTGCGCGGCGATGGCCCGCAGCATCGCCGGGTCGATGGCGCCGGCGACGCGGTACATGCGGTCGCGCCAGCTCCAGAAGTCGTCGTCCTCGGTCTCGCGCCGCTCGGCCAGGCCGGCGAAGGCGCGCTGGAAGGCGTGGCTGTGCGCATCCACCAGGCCCGGCAGCACGGGGCCGGCGAGCGGCGCCATGCCTTCCGGCAGCGGGGTGTCGGGCTGCACCTTCAGCCAGCGGCCCTGCGCGTCGACCTCGAGCAGGACCGACTCGCGCCAGCCGCCGGGCAGCCAGGCGCGCGGGGCCCAAAGAAGCTGCTCGACACTGCTCATGCCGCCGGACTCCAGTCCAGTGTCGTCTGCAGCAGCGCGCGCAGCACGGGCGCCAGGCGGGTGGCGCGCAGCGGGTCGATGGCGAAGGGCTCGGACTCGTCCATGTAGGTGGACCAGCACATCTCCAGCTGCACCGCGTGGATGCCATGCTCGGGCCGGCCGTAGTGGCGGGTGATGTGGCCACCCTTGAAACGGCCGTCGACCACCTGGGTGAACTCGTTCTGGCTCTCCAGCACCTCGGCCAGGGCGCGCCGCAGCGAGGGCGCGCAGCTGCGGCCCTCTGCGGTGCCGAGATTCAGGTCCGGCAGCTTGCCTTCGAAGAGCCAGGGCAGCTCGCTCTTGATGCTGTGGCCGTCGAACAGGACGGCGTGGCCGTGCTCCTCCTTCAGGCGCGCCAGCTCGGCCGAGAGGGCGTCGTGGTAGGGCTGCCAATACTTCATGCGGCGCTCCTCCACCTGCGCCGGCTTCGGCGCCATGCCCTCGCGGTACAGCGGCTCGCCGGTGAAGAAGCGGGTCGGGCACAGCTCGGTGTTGTTCGCTCCGGCGTACATCGGCGTGTTCTCGGGCGGCCGGTTCAGGTCGATCACGTAGCGCGAGAAGCGCGGCACGATCAGGCTCGCGCCGAGGTCGTCGTGGGCGAAGGCGTAGAGCGCATCCAGCGACCAGTCGGTGTCCTCCACCTGCAGGGCCCGCTCGGTGAACAGGGGCTGGAGCGACTCGGGGATCTGCCGGCCCACGTGGGGCAGGCTGACCAGCAGGGGCTGCGTCCCGCGCACCAGGCGGAAGACGGGCGTGTCGATGATGGTGGGTGCGGTCATGCCGGAAGGGAAGGGAAGTTCACGGGTTGCCCGCCGGCCACGACGGCCGTGCAGGGGTTGTGGCCGAAGCGGTAGGCGAGCTCGTTCGGATGCTCGACGGCCCAGACAGCGAAATCGGCGCGCAAGCCTTCGCGCAGCTGGCCGTGGCTGGCAGCCAGGCCGAGCGCTTGCGCGGCGTGGCGCGTGACACCGGCCAGCGCCTCCTCGGGCGTCAGGCGGAACAGGGTGCAGGCCATGTTCATCATCAGCAGCAGCGAAAGCGTGGGCGAGGTGCCCGGGTTGTGGTCGGTCGCGATGGCGATCGGCACGCCGGCCTCGCGCAGGGCGGCGATGGGCGGCAGCTTCGTCTCGCGAAGGAAATAGTAGGCGCCCGGCAGCAGCATCGCCACCGTGCCGGCCGCCGCCATCGCCGCAACGCCTTCCTCGCACAGGTACTCCAGGTGGTCGGCACTCAGGGCGCCGAAGCGCGCCGCGAGCGCCGCCCCGCCCGAATCGCTGAGCTGCTCGGCGTGCAGCTTCACAGGCAAGCCCAGTGCCCGCGCCGCGGAAAAGACCCGTTCGACCTGGGCCGGCGTGAAGGCGATGCGCTCGCAGAAGCCGTCGACCGCGTCGACCAGGCCCTCGGCGTGCCACTGCGGCAGCCATTGGCAGACCGCTTCGATGTAGTCGTCGGCGCGCCCCTCGAACTCCGGGGGCAGGGCGTGCGCGGCCAGAGAGGTGGTGCGCACGGTGATCGGCAGCACCCGGGCCAGGCGGCGCGCGGCGCGCAGGCAGCGCGCCTCGTGCTCGAGGGAAAGGCCGTAGCCCGACTTGACCTCGATCGTCGTCACGCCTTCGGCCAGCAGGGCCCGGGCCCGGCCGAGCGCTGCTTCGAACAGCGCCTCGTCGCTGGCCGCGCGCGTGGCCGCCACGGTGGAGCGGATGCCGCCGCCGGCGCGGTCGATCTCCTCGTAGCTGGCGCCCTGCAGCCGCAGCTCGAACTCGCGCGCGCGGTGGCCGCCGTAGACGAGATGGGTGTGGGCGTCGATCAGGCCGGGCGTGACCAGCCGGCCTGCGAGGTCCACCTCCTCGACGCTGCCGCGCTCGCCTTGCGGCACGAGCGCCTTCATCGCCGCGCCAGCGTCGGCGGCGGCGCCGACCCACGCTATCCGCTGGCCGCATGTCAACAACTCGCCATCGCGCTGCCAGCCCCACGCCGCCATGCCGGTACCGGCCGACATGGTAGCCAGGCTCAAGCGGCGCCAGCGGCACCACCTCGGCGGTTGCTCAATCCGTGTCGACGGCGTCATGATGGTTCCTGGTCGTCTCGTTCATGTTCAGGCCGAGGTGCATGTCAGCTTCGGGTCCGGTTCTTCGTCTGGTGGACAGGCGGCATAGGCTGTCGCCATCCCACCAGAGAGGAAGACGAATGCTTCGTTCGATGATGCTGGCCCTGGCCGGCGCGCTTTGCACCACTTTCGCGATGGCCGCTCCGGCCTATCGCCTGGACATCGTCAAGAGCGTGGATGGCGTGTACCCGAGGTTCATGAGAGGCCTGAACCAGCAGGGCGACCTGGCCGGCTCGGCCCGGGGCCTGCAGCCCCATCCGCACCAGTACCACCTGGTCAAGCGCGGCTCCGATGGCGTGGTCACCGAGCTCGAGGACAGCCGGCTGGCGACGCTGAAGGACCTGAACGACCATGGGGATGTCCTGGGGCTCGACAGCGCGTGGAAGGCGGTCATCTGGTGGAACGAAGGCGAGCGGCAGGTCCTGGAAGACCTGAGCTGGGTCTACGCGATGAACAACCAGGGCCAGGTGGTCGGCACCAGCCAGGGCAAGGCCGTGATCTACGACGCAGGCGTGTTGACCGAACTCGCGACTGTCGACGGCAACGCCGTCGTCGGAGAGGACATCAACGACCGCCGCATGGTGGCCGGCAGCGCGACGTGGTTCGCCGATGGCCAATATCACACCTTGCCTGCACTGTGGGATGAGCATGGCACGCTGAAGTTGCTGCAGGACGCGGGCACCGGCACCGCGCTGGCCATCAACGCGCAGGGCCAGGCCACGGGCTTCGGCGAGCGATCCGGCGGCTTCTTCTTCGATGGAGTCGCCGTCGTGCCCCTGTCGACGCCCGAGGTCTCCGCGATCCGTGGCGTGGCCCTGAACGACCGGGGCGAGGTGCTGGAGGACGCCGAGCGCGGGCTTGCGCTCTGGCGTGGCGGAAAGGCCTGGTACCTGCGCACCCTCCTGGCGGACGGTGCGGCGGATTGGTCCACCATGTACGGCGAGCGCATCAACAACGCCGGGCAGATCCTCGGATGGGGCCTGTACAAGGGCAAGTACCGCTCGTTCGTGGCCTCGCCCGTGACGCGCGATTGACGGCGGCTGCCCCGGCATGGCCGGCAGCCTGGGATCGATCGGGATCCTCGACACCAAGGGAGAAACAAGATGCAGAGTCTCTGCAAGGCGATCGTGTCGACGCGCAAGCGGCGTCCGCTTGCGTCCGTGCTCCGGAACCTGGGCCTCACGCTCGCCGCGACGGCGGGCCCGTTCTTCACGGCGCAGGCTGCGCCGGCGTACCGGATAGAGCCGATCCCCAACGGCGACAAGCTGATCCCGGCGATTGCTGCCGGCATCAACGACGATGGAGTCGTCGTCGGCAGCGGGCGACCCCTCAAGGCCGGCGGCGAAGCCGTGCAATACAAGGTCTACAAGCCTTATCGGTACCGGGGCGGCGTGGTCAGCCAGCTCGATCGCGATGGCTATTTCGAGGGTGCGGCCGTGGCGGTGAACCGCCAGGGACTGGCGACGGGCAACGTTTTCAGCGGCCGCATCTGGGACAAGAAGGGGCGGGCCATCGAGCTCGGCGGCGCACCGAACTGCGAGGGCCATCTCGTGGCCGGCGACATCAACGATGCCGGCCAGGTCGCCGGGCAGATCGTCTGTACCCCCTACCGTGCAGCGCCAGGGCTTTACACCGACGGCGCCATCGTGGAGCTGCCCTTGCTGCCCCGCCATGACGACGGCTCCGCGACCGCGATCAACAGGCACGGCCTGGTCGCGGGCTACTCCCTGAAATCGGGTGACCAGGGCGGAGGCTTCTACTGGCATGCGGTCGTCTGGGAGGGCGGCGCGCCGAGGGACCTGGGCACCCTGGGTGGCAAGAGCAGCGCGGCGCGCGGCATCAACGAGCACGGCCACGTCGTCGGCACTTCGCAGGATGCGAACGAGGTCTGGCTGCCGTTCCTGCACGACGGCCACTCCATGCAGCCGTTGCCCGTGTGTGGCGAAGGCCCGTTGCAGCCCCAGGCGATCAACGCCAGCGGACAGGTGGCGGGCCGGTGGTTCATCGCAGACAACGCCAAGCCCCGTGCCGTGCTGATCGAGGGAGGCCGCTGCCACCTGCTTTCCGATCTGCTCGACGCCAGCGGCGACGGCTGGGTGCTGCGCGACGCCGCCGGGATCAACAGCGCCGGCCAGATCGTCGGCAGCGGGCTTTACCACGGCGAGGAACGGGCCTACATCGCGACGCCCATCGCCGGCGCGCGCCAAGCCTACTGACGGGCGGGGCGGCCCTGGGCGACTTCGCCGCACCGGCAGGCTGACCAGGGAGCGACCCTTCAAGGCCGCTCCAGCTCGAGCCACCAGGCTCGTGTGGCGGGCGTCGCCGGCGGCACGTTCCAGGGCAACGCCTCTTCGCACCAGGCCAGGCTGTGCGGCGGCAGCAGGACGGGTTCGCCGCCACCCACGGCGACCTGCAGCGCCTGGGCCGTGTAGAGCCCTCGCCAGCGAGCAGGCCGCCCGGGATCGGCCTCGGGCGGCTCGCCCACCGGGCTCATTCGCGGCCGGCCGGAGGCGGTGCGAGCCATCAGGTTGAGGTCGCGGGTGGGCCCGCCGACGAGGCGGCAGCCGGGCGCGAGCCCGCCGTCGAAGGCCAGCGGCGGCGAGGCCGGGACCAGGCGATGCGCGGACTCCGGAAAGCTCAGCACCACGCCCGCGCCTTCGAGCACGGCGAAGCATCGCTGCACGCCGGGGAAGGGCGAGAAAGGCCCGTCGCGCTCTATCTCCGCCACGCTCACGCGCAGCTGCCAGTCGGCGCCTGAGCCGAGTGGCCAGGCGAGCAGCTCGCGCGTCACCCCGCCGCCGTTGCGCCAGGGCTGGGGCTCGACCTCGTCCACTCTCACGACGTGGAGCTGCTTGCTCATGGCGTGAACTGCCCCTCGATGCCGTAGCGCGTGCCCGGGTGCACCAGCCGGGCGATGGTGATCGCGCTGTCCACGCTGAAGGTGCGGCGGACGATGACCAGGCAGGGCTCGGTGGGGGCGATGCCGAGCAGCTTCGCCTCCTCCTTGGTGGGCCGCGAGGCCTCGATCGCGTACTGCGCGCGCCACAGGGCCGTGGCCTCGAAGAGGTAGTGGGTGGGGGTGGTCCGGGTGAAGTCCTGTGCCAGGTAGTCCGGCGCGGTGGACGGGTTGACGTAGCGGTCTTCGCACTGCAGCGGCACGCCGTTCTCGAGGTGGACGATCAGCGTGTGGAACACCGGCGCGCCGAGCGGCAGGCCGAGCTGGCCGGCCAGGCCGTCGGTGGCCGGCACCTCCTCCTGCGCGATGACCTTCGCTTCATGGCGGTGGCCGCGCTCGGCGATCTCGTCGTGCAGGTCGCGCAGCGTGAGGGTGGAGGAGACCTTGTGCAGCTGCGCGGCGAAGGTCCCCACGCCCTGCACCCGGTCGATCAGGCCCTCGGCCTGCAGCTCCCGCAGCGCGCGGTTGACGGTCATCCGGCTCACGCCGAACTGCGCCACCAGCTCCGCCTCGGAGGGCATCAGCACGCCGGGCGGCCAGTCCCCCGCGGCCAGCCGGCCCTTGAGGTAGTGCTTGACTTGCGCATAGGGCGCCATGCCGGCGGCAGCGGAGGCAGGGGAAACCATGGGGTCGGATGCTACTTGCCTAAACTTGTCTAGACAAGTAGAGTTCACCCCCATTCGGGACGCCCGTCCCGCCGTCCCCGACCCCGGAGTGCCCTCATGACCGACCTTTCCCAGCCCCGTGCCCGCGCCGTCGCCCGCCCCGTCAAGGCCCCCACCGGCAGCACGCTGCACTGCCGCAACTGGCTGATCGAGGCCGCCTACCGCATGATCCAGAACAACCTCGATCCGGCGGTGGCCGAGAACCCGGATGCGCTGGTGGTCTACGGCGGCATCGGCAAGGCCGCGCGCGACTGGGATTGCTTCGATGCCATCCTCCGATCGCTGCGCGAGCTGAAGGAGGACGAAACGCTGCTGGTGCAAAGCGGCAAGCCGGTGGGCGTCTTCCGCACCCATGCCGATGCGCCGCGCGTGCTGCTGGCCAACTCCAACCTGGTGCCCAAGTGGGCCACCTGGGAACACTTCCACGAGCTCGACCGCAAGGGCCTGATGATGTACGGCCAGATGACCGCGGGCTCGTGGATCTACATCGGCAGCCAGGGCATCGTTCAAGGCACCTACGAGACCTTCGCCGAGGCGGCGCGGCAGCATTTCGGCGGATCGGCCCGCGGTCGCTGGATCCTCACCGCCGGCCTGGGCGGCATGGGCGGCGCACAACCGCTGGCCGCCACCTTCGCCGGCTTCTGCTCGCTCAACATCGAGTGCCAGCAGTCGCGCATCGACTTCCGCCTGCGCTCGCGCTACCTCGACGAGCAGGCGAGCAGCCTGGACGACGCGCTGGAGCGAATCCGCCGCTACACCGCCGAGGGCAAGGCCCTCTCGATCGGCCTGCTGGGCAACGCGGCCGAGGTGCTGCCTGAGCTGGTCGAGCGCGCGCAGGCCGGCGGCCTGAAGCCCGATCTCGTGACCGACCAGACCTCGGCCCACGACCTGGTCAACGGCTACCTGCCGGTGGGCTGGAGCGTGGAGCAGTGGCGCGCGGCGCAGGCCGATTCGTCACAGCACGCGAAGCTGCGCGATGCCGCCGCGCAGGGCTGCGCGGTGCACGTGCAGGCCATGCTCGCCTTCCAGGCCATGGGCATCCCCACCGTCGACTACGGCAACAACATCCGCCAGGTCGCCTTCGACCAGGGCGTGAAGAACGCCTTCGACTTCCCCGGCTTCGTGCCGGCCTACATCCGGCCGCTGTTCTGCCAGGGCAAGGGCCCGTTCCGCTGGGTGGCGCTTTCGGGCGATCCGGAGGACATCCGCAAGACCGACGCGAAGATGAAGGAGCTCTTCCCCGATGACGAGCACCTGCACCGCTGGCTCGACATGGCCGGCGAGCGCATCGCCTTCCAGGGCCTGCCGGCACGCATCTGCTGGATAGGCCTGGGCGAGCGCCACCGGGCGGGCCTGGCCTTCAACGAGATGGTCAGGTCGGGCGAGCTCAAGGCGCCGATCGTGATCGGGCGCGACCACCTCGACTCCGGCTCGGTCGCCTCGCCCAACCGCGAGACCGAGGCGATGAAGGATGGCTCGGACGCGGTGTCCGACTGGCCGCTGCTCAACGCGCTGCTCAACACCGCCGGCGGCGCCACCTGGGTCAGCCTGCACCATGGTGGCGGCGTCGGCATGGGCTACTCGCAGCATGCGGGCGTGGTCATCGTCTGCGATGGCAGCGAAGCCGCCGCGAAGCGCATCGAGCGCGTGCTGTGGAACGACCCCGGCACCGGCGTGATGCGCCACGCCGATGCGGGTTACGAGGAAGCCATCGCCTGCGCGAAGCAGCGCGGCCTGAACCTGCCGATGATCAACCGCTGATCAGGGCAACGCCAGCTTGATGAAGCGCGGGCGGTAGATGTCGATGCCACCCGCCTTGAAGTTTTCCCAGAAGTCGAACGTGTTGACGTGGTAGCTGATCAGCAACTCGCCCGGAGCCGAAAGATGCGGATGCGCCTTGGCGCCGTACACGAAGGTGTTGGGCGTGAGCTTCTCTTCCGGGCACAGCCAGATGGGAATCGGCTTGCCGAAGGGCCCGACCGGCGAGCTGCCGTAGCGCACGGCGATGGTGCCGGAGATGGCGTCGAGCTGGTGCACGACGAGGTAGCGCCCGTCGGGCAGCGGCGTGACGCTGAGCTCCGCGCCCATGCGGTTGGCCACCGGCGCCGACTTGTTGATGTCGGTCACCCAGATCCTGCCGTTCCAGAAGCGCCAGGCACTGGCGTTGGTGATCTGGTCGGGCCGCACGCGCGCGACGAGCAGCTTCTTGTTGTAGTCGTCGGAGCGTACGCCGTAGACGTAGACGAAGCCGTCGGGGTTCGGCGCGCCGGCCTGCTCGGTCAGCGGCATCGTGGCCACGCCGTAGGCGATCTCGCCCAGCGTGCCGTTGCGCGGCGCGAACAGCGGCAGGTTGCGGCGGTTGTAGCTGCCCAGGAAGGGCGCGGCATCGGTGGCCGGCGCAGTGAGCAGGTCCACCGCGACCTGCCTGAAGTTGAAGTCGCCGCCGTCGCCGGTGGCCATGCGCGAGGCGAAGACGCGCACCTGGCCCTTCCACACCAGCCCGTCGCCGGGCCAGTACCACTGGTTCGATTGCAGCGGCGCCACCATCGAGATCGCCTGGCCGGCGGCATTCCGGCGCACGTTGAACTGCAGTGCGGCCGCGTCGGCCGTGGCGCCCGTCAGCGTGGCGCTGGTGTTGTTGACCATCACCGTGCCGCCGATGCGGCTGCCATCGGGGTTCGTGCCGCCGACGAAGCTGTCCGAGAACAGGATCAGCGTCTTGGTGCCGCCGCCACTGCCGAAGCGCTCGTCCCCGTTCATCGGGAGGGTGTAGACCCCGTCGGCGCCGCTCCAGCCATCGTCCACGCCGAAGGGCGCATCGAAAAGGGCGGTCCATTCGGGCGCCGCCACGGCGCTGTACGGTGGCACATCGGCGGCCACCGCCACCCCCCAGGCCGCGAGCAGTGCAGCCGCTGAAAACAGTCGTTCGAATTTCATCCAGCCATCCTAGATCCCAGGACCCTAAAACCATGTCCATGCTCACCCTGACGCCCGGCCAGCTGACGCTGGAGCAGCTGCAAGTCATTCATGCCGGCAGCGCGAAGATCTCGCTGGCCGAGTCGTCACGCGATGACATCGCGGCCAGTGCCGCCATCGTGCAGGCCGCGGCGGCCGGCGATGCGCCGGTCTACGGCGTCAACACCGGCTTCGGCAAGCTGGCCAACCAGCGCATCAGCGCGGCCGATCTCGCCACGCTGCAGCTCAACCTGATCCGCTCGCATTCGGTGGGCGTGGGCGAGCCGCTGTCGCCGCCGGTCGTGCGGCTGATGCTCGCGCTGAAGGCCGCGAGCCTCGCGCGCGGCGCTTCGGGCGTGCGGCAGGTGGTGGTCGACACGCTGCTCGCGGTGTTCAACGCCGGCCTCGTGCCCTACGTGCCCAGCCAGGGCTCGGTCGGCGCCTCGGGCGACCTCGCGCCGCTTTCGCACATGACGCTCGCGCTGCTGGGCGAGGGCGAGATGCT
>CAMLGG010000055.1 GCA_946479475.1 uncultured Ideonella sp.
TTGCCGTGGAGGGTGTCGTTGCCGGCCAGGCCCTGCAGCACCTCGGCCACCAGGTGGAAGCCGGCGATCTCGTCTGCTCCCGCCGTGCCGATGTTCGTGCGGGCGCAGATCGCGGCGAGGTCCCAGACCGTGCCGTCGGCGAACTCGAACTGCGCCACCGGGTTGCCGGGCAGGCTCGGGTCATCGGTGCGCGAGAAGCTCTGGAACAGGACCGAATCGCCGGTGGACGCGATCGTGACGCGCAGGTCGACGAACTCGCTCACCACATGGCCCTGGTCGTCGGTGTAGGTGCGGAACTCGCGGGTGAGCACCAGGTCGGCCGGCGAGACGCCGCTTTTGAAGCGCAGCGTGTTGAGCTCCGCCAGGATGGCGCTGCCGCGCTGCACCGTGTCCTGCCCTTCGCCGATGCCGAAGAGGTACACGTCGTCGCCACCGCCACCGGCCATCGCTATCGTGTCGTTGCCCTGCAGGCCTTCGATCAGGTCGTTGCCGGCGCTGCCCCTGAGGTAGTCGTCGCCTTCGGTTCCAACCACGGTATCGTCGGCCGTGCGGCCAGGCCAGTTTGGCAAGCTCATGCGCTCCTCCTCCCTCGATTGCGCCATTCTGGGGCAGGCATCCGGCGCGAACACCCCCATTTTGTCGAGCGTTCACGGCCGGAAGGCGATGTGCACGGTCCAGGCGGGCAGCGCGACCATGATCCAGGCGGGCAACGCGACCATGATGGCCAGCACGCCAGCCGCGAAGGTGCAGCGGCGGCTGACCGACTGGCAATGGGTGCAGATGGCTGCCAGGGCGGCGACCCCCAGCAGCAGGACGGCTGCGCTGACCGCCATGCCCAGGCATTGGACGATGACAGGCGATGCGGGCCACGGTGATGCGGCGCTCGATGACATGGCGCTCCTCCCTTGGGGACTGCTCTTGAACGGCAGTGGCAGCGCGATTGTTCGGCGGCCCGTGGGTCCGCGCAATGGAACAGATGTTCTAAGACCTGGGGCGTACCGGCGCAGCCTTCAGGCGCTGCTGCCCGCGGTGCGCTCGCGTTGCGCCTCGTGCCAGACGGCCACCGCCTCGCCGCGCGTTGTGACGCCGAGCTTGGTGAAGATGCTGTGAAGCTGGTTGCGCACCGTTGCCGCGCTGCGACCGCGGAGCGCGCCGATCTGCAGGTTGGTCTTGCCGGCGACGAGCCAGTGCATCACCTCGGCCTCGGCCGGGGTCAGGCGCTCGATTCGCGCCGCCGGCGAGGACGGCAGCGGCTCGTGCCACCAGCCCTCCGGCTCCCGCGCGGTGAGCGGCACGGGCGCCACGAACAGTTCGTGGAGCAGTTCCTCCCAATCCGCCGGGACGCGGGTGATCTCTTCATGCACGGATGGCCTCCTCGCTCCGCTGGTTCTTGTGCGAGCCGCAGTCTAGGAGCAGCGGGGCCGTTTCGCGCATCCCCCGGCGGAGGGGGGTCAGGCGGCCTGGTCGGCCATCCAGACGGACCACGCCGGCTGCGACACCAGGCGGCGCACCCGGCGCTCGGCCCTGGCCCGGCCGATGGCCTCGTCGAGCTCGACGTACAGCGAGCTGCAAGCGCAGGGCATGGGGACGAGTCCGCTGGCGCCGAAGAGCTCGGCGAGTTGCCGGCTGTAGGCCGTGTCGCTGTCGCTGAGCACGAACAGCGGCAGCTCGCTGCGCGACCCGCCGGGCTCGGCGCGCAGGCGGCGGG
Organism: uncultured Ideonella sp.; assembly: GCA_946479475.1. The sequence goes on from CAMLGG010000055.1 coordinate 1,709, forward strand.
TGGCGACCCAGCCTTCGACCGACGACCAGCGCACGTCGAGCAGCACCGCGTCCAGCGGGTGCCCGGCGGCGGTGGCCACGCGCATCAGCTCGAGCGCCTGCTCGCCGTCGGCCGCCTGCAGGACGCTGCAGCCCACGGCGGCGATGGTCGAAGCGAGGCTGGCGCGGGTGGCCGGATGGGGATCCACGATGAGCACCAGGGCATCGCCCAGGACCTGCCAGCGGTCTGGCTCCGGGCTCCGGCGCGCGGCGGCGGGGTGCGGCATGACGGGGAAGTCTGGGGAAATGGCGGACGCCACAGCCTACGGGCCGCGCCCGCGCCAGTCATGATGGAAACATGAGCCTTTGCCGACGGGAGCGCCCGGGCCGGCCGCCGGTGGCGGCCAGCGTGCAATGCTTCGCAGCGCCGAGGTGTCGGCGCTCAAGGCCGCTCAAGGCGCGCAGGCCGCGCAGGGCCTGGCTCAGGCGGCCGGAGGCAGGGTGTCGGCGAAGCTCGGCCGGGCCGAAAGCTTGTCGTGCAGCTTCTGCAGGTTGGGATGATCCGCGCGCCAGTCGATCTGCGGGTAGCGGAAATCGAGGTAGCCCAGCGCGCAGCCGACGGCGATGTCGGCGAGCGTGAAGTGGATGCCGCAGCAGTAGGGCTTGTCGGCCAGGCCGCGGCTCATCGCCTTGAGGGCGCTCATCACGCGGACCATCTGCCGGTCGACCCAGGCCTGGCTGCGCTGGGCCTCGGTGCGGCCCGACCAGGTCAACTCCATGCGGGCCAGGATGCTGGCGTCGAGCAGGCCGTCGGCCAGGGCCTCCCAGGTGCGCACCTCGACGCGTTCGCGGCCCGAAGAGGGGATCAGCCTGCCCACGGGCGAGAGCGTGTCGACGTACTCCACGATGACCCGCGAGTCGAACACCGCCTCGCCGCCTTCCATCACCAGGCAGGGCACCTTGCCGAGCGGGTTGGCGGCCAGGATGGCCTCGCTGCCCCACACGTCCTCGAGCGCGAACTGGTAGTCGAGCTTCTTTTCGGCCAGCACGATGCGGACCTTGCGCACATACGGGCTGGTGTACGAGCCGATCAGTTTCATGGGCGAGTGGGCTTCCCTTCGCGATCGATTCTAAACAAGCCCCCCCTGGCGGACGGGCCATCCCGGCCGGGGGTGCCCCCCTAAAATGCCGGACTTCGCCCGCGATGGCGCGCCTTCGTCTGCGCCGCGCAACATCGCCGGTGAATATCCCCGAAAGAACGCTTCCCGATCCTGGAGAAAACGGCCATGGCCCATCCCCTCTCGACCCTCATGGCCCTTTCGCCGCTGGACGGCCGCTATGCCGCCAAGGTGACGCCTCTTCGCCCGCTGCTGTCGGAATTCGGGCTGATGCATCGCCGGGTGCAGGTGGAGGTGGAGTGGTTCATCGCCCTGTCCGACGCGGGCCTCGAGGGCTTCGCCCCGTTCTCGGAAGCGGCCCGCGGCCTGCTGCGCGGCCTGGTGGTGCGCTTCTCGGAGGCCGATGCGAGTGCCATCAAGGACATCGAGAAGACCACCAACCACGACGTGAAGGCGGTGGAGTACTGGCTGAAGTCGCGCCTGGAGACGCAGCCCGAGCTGAAGGCCGCGTCGGAGTTCGTGCACTTCGCCTGCACCAGCGAGGACATCAACAACACCAGCCATGCGCTGATGCTGAAGGCCGCGCGCGCGGACGTCGTGCTGCCCGGCCTCGACCGGATCATCGCCAAGCTGACGCAGATGGCCCAGTCCTTCGCCGCGGTGCCGATGCTGTCGCGCACCCACGGCCAGACGGCCAGCCCGACGACCGTGGGCAAGGAGATCGCCAACGTCGTCGCGCGCCTGCGCGCGGCGCGCGAGCGCATCGCCGAGGTCAAGCTGCTGGCGAAGATGAACGGCGCAGTGGGCAACTACAACGCCCACCTCGTGGCCTACCCGAACAAGGACTGGGAAGCCTTCTCGCGCCAGGTGGTCGAGCAGCGCCTGGGCCTGAGCTTCAACCCCTACACCATCCAGATCGAGCCGCACGACTACATGGCCGAGCTGTTCGACGCGGTGACGCGGGCCAACACCATCCTGGTCGACTGGTCGCGCGACGTCTGGGGCTACATCTCGCTGGGCTACTTCAAGCAGAAGCTCAAGGAGGGCGAGGTCGGCTCCTCGGCCATGCCGCACAAGGTCAACCCGATCGACTTCGAGAACGCCGAAGGCAACTTCGGCCTGGCCAACGCGCTGCTCACCCACCTCGCGCAGAAGCTGCCCATCAGCCGCTGGCAGCGCGACCTCACCGACTCCACCGTGCTGCGCAACATGGGCGTGGCGCTGGGCTACGCGGTGCTGGGCTATGACTCGCTTTCGCGCGGGCTGGACAAGCTGGAGCTCAACACCGAGGCGCTGGCCGCCGACCTCGACGGCGCCTGGGAGGTGCTGGCCGAGGCCATCCAGACCGTGATGCGCCGCCACGGCCTGCCGCAGCCCTACGAGCAGCTCAAGGCCTTCACCCGCGGCAAGCCGATGACCCGCGAGCTGATGCAGGGCTTCATCAACGACCCGGCGCTGAAGCTGCCGGCGGCCGAGAAGGCGCGGCTGCTGGCGATGACGCCGGCGGACTACGTGGGCATGGCGGCCACGCTGGCCAAGCGCATCGGCTGACGCTGCCGGGCCGCCTCGGACGCGGCCCCTGGTGAAATGATGGATGCCGGCCGGCGCCGGCTTGCCTACACTCGCGCCCACACCACAAACGCGTGCGCATCGAGGGAGGCACCATGCACGACGAAGAACAGGCACGCCCGGAGCGGGCGGGCGGCGACACCCTGCCGCCGATCTTTGCGCTCACCCGGCCGTCCGCCCACGAAGATCCCGGCGAGGGCCCGCAGCGGCTGGAGGTGGAGTTCACCGGATCGGGCAGCGAGTACTTCCGCATCTGGCTCGTCAACCTGCTGCTGTGCATCGTCACGCTGGGCTTCTACCTGCCCTTCGCGCGGGCCCGCCGCCTGGCCTACTTCCACGCCAACACCCGCGTGGGCGGCCAGCCGCTGGGCTTCCATGGCAACCCGTGGAAGATGCTGCGTGGCTACCTGCTGATGCTGGTGTTCGGCGCCGTGTACTTCGCGTCCAGCCGGTTCTCGCCCACCGCGGGGGTGGCCGCCGCGGCGGTCTTCGTGCTCCTTTGGCCGGCCTTGTGGCGGGCATCGCTGCAGTTCAGGCTGGGCAACACGAGCTGGCGGGGCCTGCGTTTCGCCTTCGATGGCGGCCTGGGCGAGGCCTACCGCAGCATGCTGCCGGCCGCGGTGCCGTGGATAGGATTCGTCAGCACGACCTGGATGACGGCGGGCGCCGAAGACGGCGAGGCAGCGGGCGTCATGCCCGATCCGCGGCTGGGCTGGGCGCTGGGCCTTTCATTCGCGGCGTTCGCGCTGCTGATGCCGCTGGCCCTCGCCTGGACCAAGCGCTACCAGCACGGCCACTACCTCTATGCGGGGCAGCGCACGCGCCTCGAGGCGGGCACCCGCTCGTTCTACGTCTACGCACTGAAAGTGTTCGGCGTAACCCTGCTGATGGTGGCGGCCTTCGCGGCCGCCGTGTTCGCCATCTTCATGCTCAGCCGCGGCAAGGCCAGCGGCATGACGGCGGTGTTCGTCGCGACGATGGCCTTCTATGCCGCCTGGTTCGTGATCCTGCTGCCCTTCGGCCAGTCTCGCCTGCAGAACCTGGTGTGGAACGCCACTCGCTCGCAGGAGGTGCGGTGCCGCAGCGCCTTGCGCCTGTGGCCCCTGGTCGGCGTGACGGTGAAGAACCTGCTGCTGGTGCTGCTGACCGTCGGCCTGTACTGGCCCTTCGCGAAGGTGGCCACGGCGCGCCTGAAGCTGCAGGCGATGCAACTGGAGCTCGAAGGTGGCCTCGAGCACTGGCAGGCCGGCTCCGCATCGGGCACGCAGGACGCCACCGGCGATGCCGCGGGCGACTTCTTCGGCATCGACCTCGGCCTGTGAACGGGCACCAGGCCGCCAGTGGCGGGTCCGTGCTGGCCAGCACCTACTTCGACGGCCTCAGGCCCGTCGGGCACCCGGTGCGGCTGAGGATCGAAGCCGGCGAGCTGCTGATCGAAGGGGAGGGCTTCGCGCGCCGCGTGCCCTGCGGCGAAGTGCGCTGGCCGGAGCGGCAGCGCCACGGTGCCCGCCTGGCCTACCTGCCCGAGCAGGGCCTGCTCAGCCACGCGGACGGCCCCGGCTGGGATGCCTGGGCGCGCGCCCAGGGCCTGCGCGATCCGCGGGTGGTGCGATGGATGCAGAGCTGGCGCGCGGTCGGGGTGGCGCTCGCGCTGTTCGTCGCCGTCGCCGCGGCCGCCTGGGCCTGGGGCATCCCTGCGTTGAGCAGCGGCATCCTGGCCGTGCTGCCCGCCTCCTTCGACGAGGCCATCGGCGCGCAGGCCATGGCCTCCATCGACGCAAGGGGGCTGAAGCCGAGCAGGCTGCCGGCCGAGCGCCAGGCGGCCATCCGCCGGGCCCTGGACGAGGCGGTGGTCGCCGCCTATCCGGCCCCATCCCGCCCGGCCTACTCGCTGCACTTCCGCGCGGCCGGCCGCCTCAAGCTCGGGCCGAACGCGTTCGCCCTGCCCGGCGGTCGTCTCGTGCTGACCGACGAGCTGGCCGAACTGCTGGCCGATGCGCCGGACGTCACCACCGGCGTGCTGGCGCACGAGCTGGGCCACGCGAGGCATAGGCACGGGATGCGGATGGTCGTCCAGGCCAGCGTGCTGGGCGTCCTCACCGGCTGGCTCATCGGGGATTTTTCCAGCGTCCTCGCCGCCGTGCCCGCCATCCTCGGCCAGCAGGCCTATGCGCGTGATTTCGAGCGCGAGGCCGACCAGGAGGCCATCGAAGTGCTGAGGGCGAACCGGCTCGCGCCGAGCCGCATGGTGCTGCTCTTCGAGCGTCTCGACCAATGGCGCAAACGCCAGAAGGAGGATTCGCCGGACGCCCTGCCCATCGCCATCGCCGACCACCCGGCCGAGGAGGAGCGCATGCGCAGCTTCAGGCAGGCGGACGCGCCCCGCTGAGTGCTCGCCGGGCCTTCGACTTCAGCGAGCCGCCGACAGCGCGACAGGGGCAGGGGCCGCGCCTTCGGGCGCGATCATCGCCATGCAGGCGCTGATCAGCGTGACCGACGCCACCACGGAGCCACCGAGCACCAGCAGGGGCGACCAGGAGCCGGCGTGGCCGAGGCGACGGCGCGGCTTGGGAGAACGGGCAGAGGGCATGTGGATTCCAGTTGCCATGGCCACCATTACGGAGTCGCACGGCCAAATCGGACAGTAGTCGCACTTTGTTACAGGAATGGGTCGGCCGGGGGGCGCAGATCGCGGCATAGCGCACGAGGCAGCCGGTTTTCGCAGGGCCGGCCTTTCTAGAATCCCTTTCATGCACTACCCCTCGATGCTGGCCGAGGCCAGCGCCCGCCACGCATCGCTGCTGTGCGTCGGGCTGGACCCCGACCCGTCGCGCTTCCCGGCCCCCTGGCAAGGCGACGCCAGCCGCATCCACGACTTCTGCGCCCGCATCGTCGATGCGACCAAGGACCTGGTCTGCGCCTTCAAGCCCCAGATCGCCTACTTCGCGGCCCACCGGGCCGAGGACCAGCTCGAGCGCCTGATGGCCCACATCCGCCGCGTGGCGCCCGGCATCCCGGTGATCCTGGATGCCAAGCGCGGCGACATCGGCCCGACCGCGGCGCAGTACGCCCGCGAGGCCTTCGAGCGCTACCAGGCCGACGCGGTGACCCTTTCGCCCTTCATGGGCTTCGATTCCATCGAGCCGTACCTGAAGTACGACGGCAAGGGCCTGATCCTGCTGTGCCGCACTTCCAACCCGGGCGGCAGCGACCTGCAGGCACAAACCCTGGCCAGCGGCGAGAAACTGTACGAGCACGTCGCCCGGCTGGCCTCGGGGGCGTGGAACCGCGATGGCCGGCTCGGCCTGGTCGTCGGCGCCACCTACCCCGAGGAACTGGCCCGTGTGCGCGAGATCGCCCCGACCCTGCCGCTGCTGATCCCCGGCGTGGGCGCTCAGGGCGGCGACGCGGCCGCCACCGTCCGCGCCGCCTGGCGGCCGGACGCGCCGATCATCGTCAACTCCTCGCGCGCGGTGCTGTACGCCGGCCGCGGCGAGGATTTCGGCAGCCGCGCCCGGGCCGCCGCCGAAGCGACCCGCGCCGAGCTGCAGGCAGCGCAGCGAAGCGCCGGGTGACAGGCCGCCGGCCGAACCCTGCGCCGCCCGAACTGACTGCTTACACAGCCATGAAACCCCGGTGAAGGCAGGCCGGGATTTCATCGGACACTGACGGCACTACGGTTCAACAGGCGGCGTTCGTGGCCGGGAGTCACACCACGGAGGGATACACGTCGACCGCCCGGCAGCACTTCCTGCTGGGTGCGGCCGTGGCTGGCCTGGTGGTGGGCTTGCTGGCCGTGCTGCTGCCCGGGGATCTGCCGCTGCGCGCGGCTGTTCTGGGCACCGCAGCGCTGGCCGGCGCCGCACTCGCTTCGTGGCCGCTGTGGCGGGCCCTGGCCGAGAGCACGGCGGCCACAGAGGCCGCGAGCCAGCACCTGGCCGCCTGGCTGGCCGTCACCGCCCATGCGCACATCGAGCTCGACGAGGCCGGGCGCGTGCTCGGGTCCTCCTCCCGCCACGAGCCCTCGCTGTTCGGATCGTCTCCTCCGCTGCCTGACCAGCTGCTGTGGAAGCAGCCCGCGGCGCAGCTGACGCCGGCACAGGTCCAACGCCTGCGCGACGCGGTGCAGACCCGCAGCGCCTGGCCGGAGTTCGACTTCAGCTGGAGGGACGGCCGCGAGGCCCCGCGCCCGCTGAGCCTGGCCGGCGTGCCCCGCTACGACGCCTTCGGCCGCTTCGCAGGCCACTGGGCGCTGTTGCGCGACCGCCGGGCCGAGGTGCACGCGCGGGACGCGCTCAAGGCCACCGAGACGCGTTTGCACGACCTCTTCCGCCGCGTGCCCCTGCCGCTGGTGCTGCACCGCGGAGGCCTGGTGCTGGATGCCAACCCGGCCGCGGTGGCGCTGTTCGGCTATGGCGACCTGCATTCGATGCTCGGCACCGACATGCTGCTCGCCTACGCCGAGGGCCGGGACCGCGAGCGGGCGCGCGCGCGGCTGCACGAGGTCGCCGAGATGCCCCTGGGCCAGACGCTGCCCGCCACCGAGTACCGCCTGCGCCCGATGGGCGCTGCCGCCGATTCCACGCCGCTGATCGTGCAGGTCAGCAGCGCGCCGGTCGAGCTCGACACCGGCCGCGCGACGCTTTCGATCTACACCGACGAGACCGAGCGCCGCCAGGCCGAGCAGGCGGTGCAGCGCTCCGAGGCGTTGCTTTCGCACCTGGTATCGACCAGCCCCGACGCGATCACGCTGACCGACCTCAGCAACGGCCGCTACGCGATGGTCAACCCCAGCTTCGAGCGCATCACCGGCTACCCGGCCGACGAGGTGGTCGGCCGCACTTCGGCCGACATCGCGATCTGGGCCGACGATGGCGATCGCACGAGACTCGTCGAGGCCATCCGCGCCCAGGGCACGGTGCAGAACATGGCCGCCACTTTCCGCGACCGGCATGGCCGCTTCGTGCAGATGCTCATGTCGGCGGCGCGCTTCGGCATGGACGGCCGGGACTACCTGGTGATCGCCGCGCGCGACATCACCGCCAGCGAACAGGCCCGGCTGGAGCGCGAGGCCATCCTCAACAACGCGTTGATGGGCATCGCCTTGACCCGCGACCAGCAGTTCATCCTCGTCAACCCGCGCTTCGAGCAGATGTTCGGCTGGCCCGGAGGACTGCTGGTCGGGCAGCACGGCAGCGTGGTGTGGCCGACCCTGTCCGACCACCAGGCGGTCGGCCGCGAGGTCGGCCCGGCGCTGGGCCGCGGCGAGCAGATCGAGATCGAGCGTCCGATGATGCGGCGCGACGGCTCGATCTTCCTCTGCCGCCTGCTGGCCAAGGCGCTTTCGCCCACGCAGCCCGGGCGCGGCGGCACGATCTGGCTGGCCGAGGACGTGACCGAGAAGCGGCAGGTCGAGCAGGCGCTGGCCAAGGCCCGCGACGATGCCGAGGCCGCCAGCCGCGCCAAGAGCGCATTCCTGGCCAACACCAGCCACGAGATCCGCACGCCGCTGAACGCGCTGCTGGGCCTGGCCCGCCTGGCGCGCCAGCCGGGCGTGGACGAATCGCGCCGCCGCCAGTACATCGAGCAGATCAGCGACTCGGCCGAGACGCTTTCCGGCATCCTGTCCGACATCCTCGACCTGTCCAAGATCGAGGCCGGCAAGATGCACCTGGACGAGGAGCCCTTCGACCTGCACGGCCTGCTGCGCACGATGCACCAGGCGTACGGCACCTTGGCCGACACCAAGGGCCTGGACATGTCGGTCGAGTTCGACGAGGACCTGCCGCCCGTCGTGGTGGGCGACCCGGTGCGGGTGCGGCAGATCCTCTCGAACTACCTCAACAACGCGCTGAAGTTCACCGAGAACGGCAGCATCCGCCTGTCGGTCCGTCGCACCCGGGCCGACCGCGTGCGCTTCGAGGTGACCGACACCGGGCCGGGCATCGACGAGGCGCAGCAGTCTCTGCTGTTCCGCCCCTTCTCGCAGGCCGACGTGTCGCGCGCGCGGCGCGTCGGCGGCACCGGCCTCGGGCTTTCGATCTGCCGCCAGCTCGCCGAGATGATGGGCGGCGAGGTGGGCCTGGTGAGCCTGCCGGGCCAGGGCAGCTGTTTCTGGGCCGAGCTGCCGCTGGCGCCCGGCGACCACGATGCGCTGGACTCCGGCTCCAGCGGCTTCGGCGCCGACCCCATCAGCGGCACCCGCGTGCTGATGGTGGAGGACAACGCGGTGAACATGATGATCGCGGTGGCGCTGCTGGAGCAGTGGGGCGTGGAGGTCTCGCAGGCCGGCGACGGGCAGCAGGCGGTCGAGCTCGTCGAGCAGGCCGTCGCGCGCGGCCGGCCCTTCGACGTGGTGCTGATGGACGTGCAGATGCCGGGCATGAGCGGTCACGAGGCGACGCGCCTGCTGCGCCGCCATCACCCGCCCGAGCGCCTGCCCATCATCGCGCTGACGGCGGCGGCGCTGGTCTCCGAACGCGACCACGCGCTGGAAGCTGGCATGAACGACTTCCTCACCAAGCCCATCGACGCTGCCCGCCTGCGCAACACGCTCGTGCGGGCGCTGCGCACACGCGACGTGGCGGCTTGATCAGGGCATGAGCGCGTCCCGGCAAGCGAGGTGCATGCCGGTGACTTGTTCAGCGGCCACAATCGCGGGCATTCAACGCCCCTGGAGACTGCCCTTGAATCGTGCCCACGCCCTCCTGACCCTGAGCCGCCGCTGCCTGCTCGCCGCCGCGCTGGCCGCCGCAATGCCGGTGATGGCCCAGCAGCAGGTGCTGCGCGTCACCGCCATCCCTGACGAAGCGCCGACCGAGCTCGCCCGCAAGTTCGCCCCGCTCGGCCAGTACCTCGAGTCGCAGCTGGGCATGAAGGTGGAGTGGACGCCGGTGACGGACTACGCGGCGGCGGTCGAGACGCTCGTCAACCGCAAGGTCGACCTCGCCTGGTTCGGCGGCTTCACCTTCGTGCAGGCCAGCGTGCGGTCCAACGGCAAGGTGATCCCGCTGGTGCAGCGCGAGGAGGACACGAAGTTCCGCTCGGTCTTCATCACCGATGCCGGCAGCGGCATCAAGACCCTGGCCGACCTCAAGGGCCGCAGCGTGAGCTTCGGCTCGGCCTCCAGCACCTCCGGGCACCTCATGCCGCGCCACTTCCTGCTGACCGCGGGCATCAAGCCGGAGGCCGATTTCAAGCACGTGGCCTTCTCCGGCGCGCACGACGCGACGGTGGCCGCAGTGGCCGCGGGCAAGGTCGATGCGGGCGCGCTGAACATCTCGGTGTGGGAGAAGCTGGTCGCCGAGAAGAAGGTGGACACCAGCCAGGTGAAGGTCTTCTTCACCACGCCGACCTACTACGACTACAACTGGAGCGTGCACGCCGACATGCCGGCCGCGCTGCGCGAGAAGCTCAAGCGCGCCTTCCTCGCGCTCGATCCCTCCAACCCCGCGCAGAAGGCCATCCTCGACCTGCAGCGGGCGACCCGCTTCGTGCCGACCGGGCCGGAGAACTACACCGGCATCCGCGCCGCTGCCGAAAGCGCCGGCTTGCTGAAGTGACCGATAGCCCCGCTGTCCTGCTGCAGTCGCTGTCGGCGGCGGCTTCTCCGGCTTCGCGCGCCAAGGTGCTGCATGGCGTGGACCTGCGCATCGCGCCGGGCGAGCAGGTGGCGGTCATCGGGCCCTCGGGCGCGGGCAAGACGAGCCTGCTGCTGGCGATGGCCTGCGCCGTGCAGCCGCTGTCGGGAAACGTGCAGCTTTTCGGCGAGGACCCGTGGACGCTCGGCTCGGCCCCCCGGCAGCGGCTCCGCAGCCGCCTGCTGCTTGCGCCGCAGGTGCCGCCGTTGCCGCCGCGCCAGCGCGTGGTGAGCGCCGTGCTGGCGGGTCGCCTGCCGCAGCTGCCGTTGTGGCGCAGCCTCGGCGTGGCCTGGCCCGCCGAAGAGGCGGCCCGCGCCCACGCCGCGCTCGCGGCCTTCGATCTCGGCGACAAGCTCTGGCTGCGCGTGGACCGCCTTTCGGGCGGCGAGCGCCAGCGCGTGGGCCTGGCGCGCGCGCTGGCGAGCGAAGCGGCGCTTTGGCTGGTCGACGAGCCGCTTTCGGCGCTCGATCCGGCGCGCGCCGCGCAGGCCATCGTCAGCCTGCAGGACCGGGCTCGCGGGGGTGGGCGCACACTGGTCTGCACGCTGCACCAGGTCGACGTGGCGCTCGAGCGCTTCGGTCGCGTCGTCGCGCTGCAGGCCGGCCGCGTGGTCTACGACGGACCGGCCAGCGCGCTGGGGGAAGAGCAGCTCCGCTCGCTCTACCGTGGCGAGCCGACGCCGGGCGAGGCGCAAGCCGGGTTCCCGGACGAACAGGCGCGCCTGCCGCAGTCGCTGTGCCGATGATCGACCCGGCGCGCAATCGCCGGTGGCTGGCGCTGCTCGCGGCCCTCGTCCTCGCCTGGCCGCTGCTGGTCTGGTGCGAGTTCAAGCCCTGGACCCTGCTGGACCCGCGCAGCCTGCGCGCCACCACGCGCTTCCTCGCGAGCTTCGCCCCGCCGCGGCATGACGCCGAGTTCCTGTGGACGCTGGCGCGCGAGACCTGGCGCACGGTGGCCATCGCCACCGCCGGCCTCACGCTGGCGTTCGTGGTCGCCGTGCCCCTCGCGCTGGCGGCGAGCGCGCGCCTGTCGGTCAGCGCCATCGCCGGCCGCATGGCGCCGAGCCCGTTCGTCGCCCGCCAGGCGGTGCGTGCACTGCTGGTGCTGCTGCGCTCGGTGCCCGAGGTGGTGTGGGCCCTGCTGTTCGTGCGGGTGGTGGGCCTGGGGCCCGCGGCCGGCGTGCTGGCCATCGCCATCGCCTACGGCGGCATGCTCGGCAAGGTCTACGCCGAGATCCTCGAAAGCGCCGATGCCGGCCCGACCGACGCGCTGCTGCGCAACGGCGCCGGCCGGCTGCAGGCCTTCGTCCACGGCGCGCTGCCGCAGTGCGCCGACGAGTGCGTGAGCTACACGGTCTACCGCTGGGAATGCGCGATCCGCTCCTCGGTGGTGCTGGGCCTGGTCGGCGCGGGCGGGCTGGGACAGTTGCTCGACAGCGCGGCCAAGGTGTTCGCCGGCGGCGAGGTGGCGAGCATCCTGCTGGTCTTCATCGCGCTGGTGGCCGCATCGGATCGGGCCAGCGTGGTGCTCAGGCGGGTCATCGCATGAAGGGCCGGACGAGCACCATGCCGCCGCGGCCCGCCCGCGGCCTGGCGGGCCCGCTCGCCGTCGCGGCGATCGCCGCACTGGTCGTCGCCAGCTTCGCCAGCCTGGACCTGCACTTCGGCGAGCTGCTGTCGCGCGAGGCGCTGGCCAGCATGGTGGCGTTCGCGATCGGCTTCTTCCCGCCGGCGGGCGAGGCGGATTTCATCGGCCGGGTTGCCCGCGGGGCGCTGGAGACCCTGGCGATGTCGGCGTTGGGCACGGCGCTGGCCGTGCTCGCCGGCATCGCGCTCGCCCTGCCCGCCAGCCTGCGCCGCGACCTCGCCGGGCTGCCCGACGCGCCCGCCACCTGGCCCTGGTGGCGCGGCCTCACCCGCCTGCTGCTGAACGCCCTGCGCGCCGTGCCCGAGCTGGTCTGGGCGACGCTGCTGCTGGTGGCCGCCGGGCTGGGGCCCTTCCCCGGCACGCTGGCGCTGGCGCTGCACACGGCCGGCGTGCTGGGGCGCCTGTTCGCGGAGGCGATCGAGAACGCGCCCGCCGGGCCGGCCCAGGCGCTGCGCATCCAGGGCGCCGGCCCGATGCGCGTCTTCGTCGTCGCCCAGTTGCCGCAGATCGCGCCCCAGCTGCTCTCCTACAGCCTCTACCGCTGGGAGAACAACATCCGCGCCGCGGCGGTGCTGGGCGTGGTGGGGGCCGGCGGCCTAGGCCAGATGCTGGCCTTCCACCTGGGCCTGTTCCAGTTCCGCGAGGCCGGCACGGTGCTGGCGGCCACCATGGCGCTGGTGCTGCTGGTGGATGGGCTGTCCTACGGCCTGCGCCGGCGCTGGGCGCGATGAAGCAGCCGGCCGTCCGCCGATAATCCCCGGCTTCCACTGACTCTCGCCGGGTCGCCAGGCGGCCCGCCCACCACCATGCTGATCTCCCGTCGCGCCGCCCTGGCCGCCGCCCTGGCCTCCACCGGCTGGCTGCTGGCCGCCTGCAACAAGCCCGCGCCCGAGGCCGCTGCGCCGGCCGCTCCCGCCTCGGCCGCCTCGGTCGCCGCCGCGCCGGTCGCCAAGGTCTACACCGTCGGCACGGACCCGACCTACGCGCCCTTCGAGTTCCAGAACGAGAAGGGCGAGATCGTCGGCTTCGACATCGACGTGCTGAAGGCCGCCGCCGACAAGGCCGGCATCCAGGTGCAGTTCGTCTCCACCCCGTGGGAGGGCGCCTTCAACGCGCTGGCCCAGGGCGACCGCGACATCCTCGTCTCGGCCATCACCATCACCGACGAGCGCAAGCAGACGCTGGACTTCAGCGAGCCCTACTTCGAGGCCCACCAGCTGATCGCCGTGCCCGAGAAGTCCAAGGTCGCCAAGCTGGAAGACCTGAAGAAGAAGAAGGTCGGCGTGCAGACCTCGACCACCGGCGAAGAGGTGGTCGTCAAGCTGCAGGGCAAGACCAGCGACCTGATCAAGCGCTTCGAATCCGTGCCGCTCGCGCTGTCGGAACTGTCGGCCGGCGGCCTGGACGCGGTGGTGGCCGACAACGGCGTGATCGAGCACTACGTGGCCAACAACCCGAACGCCAGGTTCAAGGCGGTGAACGACACCAGCTTCGCGCCGGAGATGTACGGCGTGGCGGTGCGCAAGGGCAACACCGAGCTGCTGCAGAAGATCAACACCGGCCTGGCCGCGATCAAGGCCGACGGCACCTACCAGAAGATCCACGACCAGTACTTCAAGGCTGGCCAGTAAGCACCGGCAGCAGGCACGGCAATGGATTGGCGTTGGGAGATCCTGCTGGGCTACGGCCCGCTGTTCGCGCAGGGCTTGTGGATGACGGTGCAGCTGGCCGTCATCGCCACCCTGGCCGGGCTCGCTCTCGGGGTAGGCGTGGGCCTGGTCAATACCGACGCCCTGCGGCCCGCGCGCGGCAGCCTGATGCTGCGTGGCGGGTCGTGGCTGTTGCGGGCGGTGACGAAGGCCTACGTCACCTTCTTCCGCGGCACGCCGTTGTTCGTGCAGATCCTGCTCGTGCACTTCGCGTTGATGCCCGCGCTGATCCACCCCGATGGCGGCTGGCTTCTCAGCGGCGAGGCGGCGCGCGAGTTCCGCCAGAACCATGGCGCCTTCTTCTCGGGCACCCTGGCGCTCAGTCTCAATGCCGGCGCGTACATCTCCGAGATCTTCCGCGCGGGCATCCAGAGCATCCACGGCGGCCAGGCGGCGGCGGCGATGAGCCTGGGCATGACGCCGTGGCAGGGCATGCGGCTGATCGTGCTGCCGCAGGCCTTCCGCCGCATGGTGCCTGCGCTGGTCAACGAGACCATCGCGCTGATCAAGGATTCGTCGCTGGTCTCGGCCATCGGCCTTCTGGAGCTGGCGATGGCCGCGCGCACCGTGGCAGGCGCCTACTCGCGCTACTGGGAGCCCTACCTCGCCATCTCGGCCATGTACCTGGTGCTGACCTGGGCGCTGTCGCGCCTGGCCAAGCGGCTGGAGGCCCCGGCACACATTCGAGGCCACTGACGATGAACGAGCATCCCTTCGAAGACTTCCTCGCCCGCCGCCCGCTGGTCATCCTCGACGGCGCGCTGGGCACCGAGCTGCAGCGCCGCGGCGCCGACATCGACGACCCGCTGTGGTCGGCCAAGCTGCTGCTGGAGCGGCCCGGGCTGATCCGGCAGGTGCACCTCGACTACTTCCGCAGCGGGGCGGACGTGGCCACCACGTCGAGCTACCAGGCGACCTTCGAGGCCTTTGCACGGCGCGGCCTCGGCGAGCAGGAGACGGTCGGGCTGATGCGCCTTTCCGTGCAGCTCGCGGCCGAGGCGCGCGACGAGTTCTGGGCCGACGAGGCGAACCGCGAGGGCCGCCGCAAGCCGCTCGTCGCGGCCTCGGTGGGCCCCTACGGCGCGATGCTGGCCGATGGCTCCGAGTACACCGGGAACTACGGGTTGAGCGAGGAAGAGCTGATGGCCTTCCACCGCCCGCGCCTGGCGGTGCTGGCCTCGGCCGGCGCCGACCTGCTGGCCTGCGAGACCATTCCCTGCCTGGCCGAGGCCCGCGCGCTTGCGCGGCTGCTGGCCGAGTTCCCCGGCGTCGCGGCCTGGGTGAGCTTCTCGTGCCGCGATGGGCTGCACGACAGCCAGGGCGAGCCGATCGCCGACTGCGTGGCCGCGCTCGAAGGCTTCGACCAGATCGTTGCGCTCGGCGTCAACTGCACGGCCCCCCAGCACATCGGCTCGCTGATCGAGCAGATGCATTCGAAGACGCGCAAGCCGCTGCTGGTCTATCCCAACTCGGGCGAACAGTACGACGGCCTGCACAAGACCTGGCACGGCAATCCGGGCGCCTCGCACTTCGCCGAGCAGGCCCGCGGCTGGCATGCCCGCGGTGCGCGCCTGATCGGCGGCTGCTGCCGCACCGGCCCGGACGAGATCGCCGCCCTGCGGCATTGGGCGCGCAGCGAACTCGAAGCCTGAGCGGGCTCCCCGAGAAACAGGGGGTTCGCGCTCCCGGGGAGCGTCGATAAGCTCGCGCCGATGCGCAAAACGCTCTTCCGCTGGCTGGGCGGCGTCATCCTTGCCGCCCTCACTGCCGCCACCGTCTTCATCGTCAATCTCGTCTGGTTCCGGCCCTTCAGCCTGAACCTGTTCTACGAGAAGGTCTTTGTCGGCTTCATGCTCGACAACCCCGAGCTGCTGACCATGATCGGCGTCGCCGAGCAGTTCGGCTACCGGCGCCACAACGCCCACCTGAACGACGCCTCGGTCGCCAAGGTCGAGCATGACTTCCAGCGCTGGCACGAGTACCTCGATGACCTGAAGGCCTACGACCTCACGCGGCAGACGCCGGACCAGCGCCTGTCCACCCGCGTGCTGACCTGGTTCATCGAGGGCGAGCTCGAAGGCGAGCGCTTCCGCTTCCACGACTACCCGGTGAACCAGCTGTTCGGCGTGCAGAACCAGACGCCGGACTTCATGATCAACCAGCACCGCATCGCCGACCGGCGCGGCGCCGAGGACTACCTGTCGCGCCTGTCGGAGTTCGGCCGCAAGTTCGACCAGGTCCTCGACGGCCTGAAGCTGCGCGAGTCCAAGGGCGTCGTGCCGCCGCGCTTCGTCATCGACCGCGTGCTCGTCGAGATGCGGGCCTTCGGGGAGCAGCCGCCGGCACAGAACCCGCTGTGCGTGAACTTCGCGAAGAAGGTCGAAGCGCTGGGCGACGTCGATGCCGCAGGCCAGCTCGCGCTGAAGGGCCGCTGCGAGCAGGCGGTGGAGCAGGTGGTGCGTCCTGCCTACGGCCGGCTCATCGCGTTCTTCGACGGCCAGCGCGAACGTGCCACCGAAGACGACGGCGCGTGGAAGCTGCCCGACGGCGACGCCTACTACGCCTGGCGCCTGCGCCAGCAGACGACGAGCTCGATGACGCCGCAGCAGGTGCATGCGCTGGGCCTGTCCGAGGTCGAGCGCATCGAGGGCGAGATGCGCGCGATCCTGCAGTCCCAAGGCCAGTTGCAGGAAGGCGAGACGCCGGCCCAGGCCATCGTCCGCCTGGGCAAGGAGCCGCGCTTTCTCTACCCCGACAACGACGAGGGCCGCCAGGCCGCGCTGGTCGAATACAAGCGCATGATCGACGACCAGCTCGTGCGCTCGCGCGACGTGATCGGCCTTCAGCCCCAGGCGCCGATCGAGGTGCAGCGGGTGCCGGAGTTCAAGCAGAAGACGGCACCGGGCGCCTACTACCAGCCGCCGGCGCTCGACGGCTCGCGGCCCGGCATCTTCTACGCCAACCTGCGCGACATGAACGCGCTGCCGAAGTTCGGCATGCGCACGCTCTCCGTCCACGAGGGCGTGCCCGGCCACCACTTCCAGATCGCGCTGGCGCAGGAGCGCCAGGGCGGCCCGACCTTCCGCAAGCTGCTGCCCTTTACCGCCTACTCCGAAGGCTGGGCGCTTTATGCCGAGTGGCTGGCCACCGAGCTCGGCGTCTACCAGGGCGACCCTTTCGGCGACCTCGGCCGGCTGCAGGCCGAGATGTTCCGCGCGGTGCGCCTGGTGGTCGACACCGGCATCCATGCCCAGCGCTGGACGCGCCAGCAGGCCATCGACTACATGCTCTCCCACACCGGCATGGCCGAGGGCGAGGTGGTGGCCGAGATCGAACGCTACATCGTCGACCCTGGCCAGGCCTGCGCCTACAAGGTCGGCATGCTCGCCATCCGCGCGGCTCGCGAACGGGCCCAGAAGGCGCTGGGCGCGAAGTGGAACCGCGAGGCCGAGAAGGCCTTCCACGATGTCGTGCTCGAGGGCGGGGCGCTGCCGCTGGCGATCCTCGACGAGCAGGTGGATGCGTGGATTGCGAGCCGGCGGCCCTGAAGCTCAGGCCACGCGCCCCTTCACCGCATTGGCCGCTGCCTTCAGGACGATGGGCCCGCCATCGGTGGCGCCCAGCGCTTCGCGCACTCGATCCTTCAGCCGCTGAAGCCCATCCGGCGGGAGTGACAAGAACAGGCCTCGCAGACGAGGGCTGCCATGCGCCGTGCGCCAGAACTCGTCGAAGCTCCCGAAGCCGCGCTCGACCTCGAACCTGTGCGCTTGCACATCGACCAGGCCGACGCTGCGCCACAGGTCTTGCGACGCTTGCTCCGACGCCACCCAGGCGCTCGGTGGTTCCGCTGCCTGGTGGCCTTCGGCCCGCACGGCATCGAGGATGGGCTGCAAGGGGAATCCGCCGGCAGCCAGGTCCCAGTGGTAGGCGCCTATCGTGCCGCCAGGCCGGACGACCCTCGCCAACTCCTGCAGGCCCTTCAGGGGGTCGGGCAGGAAGAACAGCACCAGGGCCATGGCGGCCGCGTCGACGCTGGATTCCGGCATCGGCAGCGATTGCGCGTCGCCCTCCAGGAAGCGCGCGCCGGCGATCCCGGGCCGCTGGCGCGCGAAGGCCAGCTGCGCCGGCGCCGGATCGACACCCGTCACCGATCGCGGCCTCTGCAGGGCCACCAGCGCCTCGGTGAAGGCGCCGTTGCCGCAGCCGGCGTCGAGCCAGTCGAGACCTTCGGGCAGGGCCAGCCAGTCGAGGAACGGCGCCGCCACGAGGGCGCTCCACCGGCCCATCATCTGCTCGTAGGCCGCACCATCGTCGAAGACGAAACGCGAAGGGGTCTGCACGGTTGCCAATGGTCGAGCGTTCACGCCACACTCCTTGCCAGGTGGACAAGCTCAAGGCCATACAGTACTTCCTCGCAGCCGCGCAGACCGGCAGCCTTTCGGCCGCCGCGCGCCAGCAGGGCGTGACGCTGCAGGCCGTCGCCAAGCTGGTGACGGCGCTCGAATCGCAGCTGGGCACCACGCTCTTCCAGCGTGGCAGCCGGGGCCTCCAGCTCACCACCGACGGCGTGCAGTACGCCGAAGCCTGTGCGCCGCTCCTGGCTCAACTGCAGGCCGCCGACGAGGGCTTGCGCCAGTCGCGGCAACGGCCCCAGGGGACGCTGGTCGTGGGCGGCACGCCGTTCCTGATGCAGCACTGCATCGTGCCCGCTTTGCCGGCCTTCCATGCCAGCCATCCGGACCTGACGCTCGACCTGCGCTCCATCCTGCATCTCGACGAGGCGGCCGCCAAGGACTGCGACCTGCTGCTGCTGCACGGCTGGTTCGAGGCCGGCAGCTGGGTGCGGCGCGAGCTGCCGGTGATGGCGCAGGTCACCGCGGCCACGCCCGAATACTGGAAGCGCCACGGCATCCCGGGCCACCCGCGTGAACTGGCCGACCACAATTGCCTGAGCTATCGCAACCCCTACGGGAAGCTGCTCGACCTGTGGCGCTACCGCCAGACAGGCCCGCAGGGCGAGCTCATCGAGCCGGTGGTCGTGCGAGGCTGGCTGAACTCGAATCATCGCGACAACCTGCTCGAGCTCGTGCTCGGCGACGCGGGCGTGATGCGCATCGCCTACGCCACGGCGCAGACCGAGCTGGCGAGCGGCCGGCTGGTGCCGGTGCTGCTGGATTGGGAGCTGATGGACCCGCCGCCCCTGGCGATCTACTTCCGGCCCGAGGCCCGCCGGACCCTCCGCTTGCGTGTCTTCAGCGACTTCGTCGCTGCCCATTGCGCCGAGCTCGCCAAGCTGACGACGGCCAAGGGGCAGGCCAGCGTGGACGGCCGCCCGGCCTGGCATCACGGCAACAGCCGGCGGGCGTCGAGCTGGCTGGCCCATCGATGAGCAGCCACCTTCAGTCGATGCTCGCGCCGGTCTCGCGCACGAACTGCACGTACTGCGCCTCCGCCTGGAGCATCAGGTCCCGCGTCTCGGCAGGCGAGCGGACGGGGCCGACGATCAGCAGGCGATCCATCTCCTGCCTGAACTCCGGGGCCTGCGCGGCCTGCCGCACGGCCGCGGCAAGACGGTCGACGATGCCGGCCGGCAACTGGGGTGGTCCGAGGACGAAGTGGGCGGTGATCAGCGGCGCGGAGGGCACGCCGGACTCGCCGAGGGTCGGCACCGTCGGCAGCGCGGCCATCCGCTCGGCCATGCTGCAGCCGAGCAGCACGAGCCGGCCCGACCGCACGTGCGGCGCACTGGCGCCGACCGGGAGAACGGCAGCCTGAATGCGGCCCTCGAGCAGGTCGGGCAGCAGTTGCGGGGCGCCCTTGTAGGGCACTCTCTCGAGCTCGAAACCGAGGGCGCCGGTGACCTGGCCGGCCACCATGTCTTCCGAGACGTTGTTCGAGCCTCGCATGAGCGGCTTGGCGCTTTGCCTGGCGTAGGCGGCGAACTCGGCCAGCGTCTTCGCGGGGACGCTGGAGGGCACGACCAGGCATTGGGTGTTGCCACCGATCGCCGCGATCGGCGTGAACTCGGCGATCGACTTGTACGGCGACGCCTTGCTGAGGTGCGGCAGGCCAGCATTGGAGGCCAGCGCGAACAGCAGGGTGTAGCCATCGGCGGCGGCGCCCAGCGCGGCCCCCGCGCCTATGCCGGTGTTGCCTCCGGCGCGGTTCTCGACCAGCACCTCCTGTCCCAGCCCTGCGCTCATGCCCTTGGCCAGTGCGCGCGCCGCCGCGTCGCTGGGGCCGCCTGCCGGAGTGGGGACGATGAGCCGGATCGGCCGGGACGGATACGCGGTCTGCGCTCCCGTGGAGGACATGGCCAGCGCCAGTGCGGCGAAAGCGAGAAGGGGGGCCAGACGCTTCATTGCGGGTGCTCCTTGCCATGGACGGGACCAGTGTTCCCTTCGGCACGCGGGTTGAGAAGCTGCCCCTGCGTTGGAGCCCGCCTGAACTTCCGGTTCAGGGTCCCGGCCCGCCGCCTACTCCACCTCGTCCGCATTCGCCGCCCGAAGCGGATCCGAGACCTCCATCCAGTCCAGGTCGTTCTCGAGCGTGTGGAAGGCGTCGTCGCCGATGTCGCCGTTGTCGCGCATGGCCAGCAGGGCCCGCCGGGCGGCACGTAACGCAGCGGCGTAGCGGCTGTCGTACTCGGCGGCGAAGCTGGCGTGCGGGCCGTCGCTGCGCTGCAGCTGGCCCAGGCGGACCTTGAAGTCCTTGCGCACCAGGTCCGCCGCGGGCGAATCTCCCGGCGGCAGGTGGGCGTAGGCGGCCAGCAGCATGCGCTGGCGCGCGGCGTGCTCCTCTTTGCCCACCGGATCGCCGTCGTGCAGGTTCAGCGCCCGCAGCACGGCCTTCAACGTGAGGCCCTGGACCAGCAGCGTGCCCAGCACCACCAGGAAGGCCGTCAGCAAGATCAGGTCGCGTTGAGGAAAGTCCGCGGGCAAGGCGAGTGCGGCGGCGAGCGTGACGATGCCCCGCATGCCTGCCCAGGAGATCACCAGCCCGCTGCCCACGGTCGGGCGCAGCATGGGCCTCGGAGGGTGGAAGCCGAAGCGGCGGTCGCGCCAGCGGATCGCCGCATTGAAGCTCATGTGCCAGGCGATGCGCACGAGGATCACCGTGGCGAGCACGGCCGCCGCGACCAGCAGGTACCGCTCTCTCGCCGGTGGCGCGAGCTCCACCACGATCGGGCGGATCTGCAGGCCGATGAAGATGAAGGCGAAGATGTTCAACCCGAACACCACAGTGGCCCACACCGCGTTGGTCGGGATGCGGATGCGGGGCGCGATCCGCGCGGGCGAGCTGCGGCCGAGCGTCATGGCGAAGCAGACGGTGGTCAGCACGCCCGACAGGCCGACCTGCTCGGCGAAGAGCCAGACGGTGATGGTGGCGACGAACTGCAGGATGATCGCCGTCGGGATGTGCTGCACCTTCTCGAACACACGCTGCACGAGCCAGCCCAGTGCCGGGCCCGCGACCAGGCTGCCGAGCACGGCGAGCAGGAAGGTTGGCGCCACGTCGCGCACCGAGAAGCCGCCGGCCCCCACCGCACCGACGGCGAGGCGGTAGATCAGCAGCGCGCTGGCATCGTTGAGGAGGCTCTCGCCCTCGAGGATGCCGAGGATGCGCTGGGGTGGGCGCAGCGGGCGCAGCACCGCCGTGGCCGCCACCGCATCGGGCGGGGCCACGATGGCGCCGAGCGCGACCGCCGCAGCCCACGGCAGGCCCGGCACGAGCTCGTGGGCCACGAAGGCCACCGCGGCCGTCGTGAGGCCCACCGCCACGATCACCAGGCTGGCCAGCGGCGCCCAGTTGTCGCGCAGGTCCCTCAGCGAGGCGTCGTAGCCTGCATCGACGAGGATTGGCGCCACGAACAAGGCCAGCACGAGCTCCGGCGGGAGGTTCGGGATGGGCGTGCCGGGCACCAGGGCCAGCAGCGC
>CAMLGG010000056.1 GCA_946479475.1 uncultured Ideonella sp.
CTGCTGATGCAGCGCGGGGCGGAGGTCGCGCAGCAGATGGCCAACGTGTCGGTGCAACGCAGTGCGCTCGCCTCCAGCGTGGCAGACAACCGCCGCGAGCTGGCCCAGCTGCAGGCGTCGGCGCAGCAGGCCGAGGCGGACCTGCGCCGGCAGCAGCAGCTGGCCGCGTCCGGCTTCGTCTCGACAGCGGCGCTGGAGCAGGCCGAGCGCCAGCAGCGTCTCGCGGCCGAACTCGTCCAGCAGGCGCGCCACGACCAGGAGGTCGAGGCCGAGACGCGCCGCCAGTCGCTCGACGAGATGGCCCGCGCCGTGCAAGGCCTGCAGCACGGCCTGGACTTGCTGCAGCGCTCGCGCGAGCGGCTGCTGCAGCGCGCACCGATCGCGGGGCAGCTGAGCGGCTTCCAGCTCCAGGTCGGGGCGAGCGTCAAGCCGGGCGACCGGCTGGGCCGCGTCGACGATCCGGCCGGCGGCGTGCAGCTGGTCGCCGAGGTCGACGAGTTCCACTTGCCCCGGCTGCAGCCCGGCCTGGCAGCCAGCAGCCCGGGCGGCGCGCTGGTGCTGGCGCAGACGCTGCCGCAGGTGCAGGCCGGCAAGGTGCGCGTGCTGCTGCGCTGGGCCGATGGCGCGCAGCCGCCGCCGGGCCTGCGGCCGGGCCAGGCGCTGGACCTGCGCCTGCAGCTGGACCGGCCGGCGCCCGCGCTGCTGCTGCCCGAAGGCCCGGGCGTGCAGTCCACGCTCTACGTTCGCGAGGGCCGCGAGCTGCGGCGCCGGCAGGTCCGCCTCGGCCGCCGCGCGGCCGGCCAGGTCGAGGTGCTGGCCGGGCTGAAGGCCGGCGAGGACGTGCTCATCTCGTCACCCCCCGACACCGAGGCCGAACGCTTCGCCCTGCCATGATCGAACTCCGAGCCCTGACCAAGCGCCACCGCGCCGGCGATGTCGAGACCACCGCGCTCGACGCCATCGACCTGCAGATCGAGGCCGGCGAGTACGTCGCCGTCACCGGCCCCTCGGGCTGCGGCAAGTCCACGCTGCTCGGCCTGCTCGGCCTGCTGGACCTGCCGACCAGCGGCAGCTACCGCCTGCAGGGCGAAGAGGTCACGGGCCGCCTCCCGCGCGAACTGGCGGCGCTGCGGCGCGGCCGCATCGGCTTCGTCTTCCAGAGCTTCAACCTGATCGACGAACTGAGCGTGGGCGACAACGTGCGGCTTGCCCTGCGCTACGGCGGCCTGCCCGAGAAGGCCCAGCGCGCCCGCGTGGCCGAGGTGCTGGAGCGCCTGGGCCTGGCCCACCGCGCCGCGCACCATCCCAGCCAGCTCAGCGGTGGCCAGCAGCAGCGCGTGGCCATCGCGCGCGCCATCGCCGCGCGGCCCGCGCTGCTGCTGGCCGACGAGCCCACCGGCAACCTCGACAGCGCGCACGGGCAGGAGGTGATGCGCCTGCTGCGCGAGCTCAACGACGAGGGCACGACGCTGGTGATGGTGACGCACAGCGCCGAGCATGCGGCGCTCGCCTCGCGCAGCGTGCGCCTGCTCGACGGGCGGGTGCTGGTGGACGCGGCGGCGGAGCTGGCATGAGGCTCGTCCTGGCCGATGCGGTCAAGGGCCTGGGCCATCGGCGGGGCGCCACGCTGGCCTCGGTCGCCGGGCTCACGCTGGCGCTGGCGGCCTGCCTGCTCATCGCGCTGCTGGCCATCGCGCTGTCCTCCGTCGACCCGGCCATCCCCGAGCCCGAGCGCATCGTGCTGCTGGATTTCAAGGGCAATCCGCCGGGCCAGCCCAGCCCCTGGTTCATCTCCTCGCCAGTCTCGTTCGGCACGATGCTGAGACAGCGGAAAGTGCCGCTGGAGTTCATCGCCCGCACCAGCCATGACGGCATGGACGTCACCGTGGGGGATCGGCTGGAACAGGTCTTCCCCCTCGTGGCCGATCCGGAGATCGTGCCGCTGTTCAGGCTGAAGGCGCTGGCCGGCGACCTGCAGGCCACGCTGTCCAGCCGCAACGGGGTGGCCGTCACGCCACATCTCGTGCGCCGGCTCTGGGGCGAGCTGGCGCCGGCCGAGGCGATGGGCAAGACGCTGGACGTGCGCGGCACGATCTACACGGTGACCGCGGTGATCCCGGAGTTCGATGTCCGCCATCCGCTCGACAACGGCGCGATGTCCGGCCATCCGCACGACCTGCTCGCGGGCTTCGACTCGCTGGCCAACTCGAAGACCGAGGCCGAGCGCGAGGCGCTCTACATGGCGAACGGCCGCGTCTATGCGCGGCTCACGCCGGGTGTGTCGGCCGAGCAGGTGGGCGGCTGGATGCGCGAGGCCTTCCTGGCCAGCCCGCGGTACCAGGAGCTGCCGCCCGAGTGGCGGGTGAACCGCGAGGCCGCCTTCTTCCGTGGCCTGCCGCTGACGCAGTTGCCCTTCGAGGGCGAAGGCAACGAGCTGACCTGGCGGCTGGCCGCCGCGCTGGGAGCGGCGGGGGCGCTGTTGCTGCTGCTGGCAGCGTTCAACCACATGAACCTGCAGGCGGCGAGCCTGCTGCAACGGCAGCGCGAGACCGCACTGCGGCGCAGCCTCGGCGCAGATGGCCCCGCCTTGCTGCGCCTGTGGGCGCTCGAGTCGCTGTTGCCGCTCGTGGCCAGCGCCGCCGGCGCGCTGCTGCTGGCCTGGTGGGTGGCGCCGGCGGTCGCCGGCTGGATGGGCCTGCCCGAGGCGCTGCCGGTCGCCGACCCGATGCCCACGCCGGCGCTGGCCGGCCTGGCCGCGACCGTGCTGCTGCTGTGGCCGCTCACGCTCGCGGCGCCGGCGTGGCTCGCGCTGCGCCGGCCGCCCGCGCCGGCCTTGCAGGGCCGCACCGCGAGCGAAGGGCCGTGGGGCCGCCGAGTGCGACAGGGCTTGCTGGCCGTGCAACTCGGCGGCGCGTTGCTGCTGCTTTCGCTGGCGGGGGTGCTCGCGGTCCAGCAGCATCACCTGCTGACGGCGGACCGCGGCTTCGACACACGCAACCGGATCTGGCTCGGCGTGCTGATCAATCCGGAGCTGGTGCCGAACCTCGATGCCTTCACCGCCGCGCTCGAACATCATCCGGCGGTGCTGCACTGGGCCATGAGCGAGATGCGGCCGGCGCGCGACACCGAAGGCCAGCAGGAGCTGATCGTGAGTCCGGGCCGGCACAGGCAGGTGCTGCGCATCAGCAAGGTCTCGCCCGGCTTCTTCGATACCTGGGGCATGACGCTGCTGGCCGGCCGGCCGCAGGTCGGCCACGGCGAGGCGACGATGGTCATCGACGCCAAGGCGGCCCGCCTGCTCGGATTCGCGAGCCCCGAGGCCGCCGTGGGCGCGCAGCTTCGCGGCGGGGGCGGCTACCTGCAGGAGGGCGAGGAACTGCGCCGCGTGGTGGCGGTGGTGAAGGACGTGAAGCTCGAATCCGCGCGCGACCCGGCGCTGCCGCAGGGCTTCGTCCTGACCGACCAGCCGCAGTGGGACCTGAGCATTCACGGCACGGACCTGGCCACGTTGCAGAAGGCCGTGGAGGAGCTGTGGGCGGCGCACGGGCCCAAGGTCCCGCATGTCATCCGCTCGGCCGACGAGCAGCGGGGCGAGGTCTACCGGAGGGAGGCGCAGTTCACCGCGCTGCTCGGCGCGGTGGCCTTGCTCGCCGTGGGCGTCGCGATGCTCGGTGCCTACGCGCTCGTGGCCGACACCCTGCGCCGGCGCCGCACCGAGCTGGTCCTGCATCGCTTGCATGGGGCGGGGCATGCGGACATCGCGCGCCAGGTCGCTTCCGAGTTCGCGTGGCCCTTCGCCCTGGCAGCTCTGGCCGGCCTGCCCTTGGCCGCCTGGCTCGGCGAGTTCTACCTGGCGGGCTTCGTGGAGCGGGTGCCGGCCGCGTGGGGGCTGGCGCTGCCGCTGGCCGCGGCGACGATCGCGACCCTGCTGACCACCGTCGTCGCCCTGCTTCGCCATCTCCGCCAGGCGCTGGGCTTGCGGCCGGTGGAGGCTCTGCAGTGAACAGCCTCTCGCCTTCGACACGGTCCGGCTTCGTCCGGGTAGCCTGAGCTGGTCGAA
Source organism: uncultured Ideonella sp. (assembly GCA_946479475.1). The sequence continues at coordinate 4,061 of CAMLGG010000056.1, forward strand.
GAGGGCTTCGACAGGCTTGAGCTTGTCGAAGGGCCCGCTTCGACAAGGCCGATCGAAGAGAGACTCCGACCCGCGCGACACAAGCAAGGGGCCCATTGCGCCGAACTCCGGCAAAGTCGGTACTCACGGGAAAACGCTCGCCCTTCGACATGCCCCCGACGCCGTTGCACCCCCTCATCGCTTCCTTCGCCCTGTGCGCATCCCTGTGCGCCTCCCTGTGCGCCTCCCCGGCCGCCCGGGCCGCCCCCGTCACCTACGAGATCGACCCGCAGCACACCTATCCCAGCTTCGAGGCCGATCACCTGGGCGGCGTCTCGGTCTGGCGCGGCAAGTTCGACAAGACCGCAGGCCAGGTCGTGATGGACCGCGAAGCCGGCACCGGCGGGCTCGACATCGTCGTCGAGATGGACAGCGTCGACTTCGGCCTCGCCCAGATGAACGCCGTCGCCAAGGGGCAGGAGATCTTCGACGTCGAGCGCTTCCCGCAGGCGCGCTTTCGCGGCCAGCTCGAGGGCTTCCAGGACGGCGCCCCCACCCGGGCCGTCGGCGAGCTCACGCTGCACGGCGTCACGAAACCGCTGACGCTCGAGATCCGCTCCTTCAAGTGCGTGCCGCATCCGCTGTTCAAGCGCGAGCTCTGCGGCGCCGATGCCTACGCCACGCTGCAGCGCGACCAGTTCGGCCTCGATGCCGGCAAGAGCTTCGGCTTCAGGATGGAGGTGGGCCTGCGCATCCAGGTGGAGGGCCTGGCCACCCGGTGACCCGAACATCCCTCGGCGCACCATAGGGGTTCTCCGCCATAGGAGTCTTCCGCATCGGAGGGCTCCGCCATCGTCAGGGTCAATCGATCCCGGGCAAACTGGACCGCAGCCGGCCGCTCGCGCAACACCCCGCGCCAGCGACCGAAGCGCATCCATCTTCCTCACCCAGGAGGTTGTCTTGTCGTTGTTCATTTCGCGCCGCGTGGTCGGCGCGGTGCCTGGAGGCGGCCGTGCCGAAAAGATCCGCCGCCGCTGAAGCCCTGGCACCGCCGCTGGTGCCCGAAATCCCCACCCCACCGCCGGCCGAGGCCGCGTCGGCCCCCCGCTACGACCCCGGCCCCTTGCGCCTTTACGTGCCCGAGCCCACCGGCCGGCCGGGGCATGCCACCGACTTCTCCTACCTGCGCCTCGCCCCCGCCGGCGCCGTGCCTCGGCCGCCGCTGGACGTCTCGCCCGCCGACACCTACGAGCTGGCCGGCTCGCTGGTGCGCGTGCTCGACGACGAGGGCCGCGCCGTCGGCCCCTGGGCGCCCGAGGTAACCGCCGAGGACCTGAAGCGCGGCCTGCGCGCGATGATGAAGACGCGGGCCTTCGACGCCCGCATGCTCATTGCCCAGCGGCAGAAGAAGATCTCGTTCTACATGCAGTGCCTGGGCGAGGAGGCGATCGCCATCGCCCACGCGCAGGCGCTGCGCCAGGGCGACATGTGCTTCCCGACCTATCGCCAGCAGGGCCTGCTGCTCTCGCGCGACGACATCGACATGGTCGAGCTGATGTGCCAGCTGATGTCGAACGAGAAGGACCCGGTCAAGGGCCGCCAGTTGCCGGTGATGTACTCGTACAAGCGCGCCGGCTTCTTCACCATCTCGGGCAACCTGGCGACGCAGTTCATCCAGGCCGTGGGCTGGGCGATGGCTTCGGCGATCAAGGGCGACACGAAGATCGCCTCCGGCTGGATAGGTGACGGCTCGACAGCCGAGAGCGATTTCCACACCGCGCTCACCTTCGCCCACGTCTACCGCGCGCCGGTCATCCTCAACGTGGTCAACAACCAGTGGGCGATCTCGACCTTCCAGGCCATCGCGGGCGGCGAGGCGAGCACCTTCGCCGCGCGCGGCGTGGGTTGTGGCATCGCCTCCTTGCGGGTCGATGGCAACGACTTCCTCGCGGTGCTGGCGGCCTCGCGCTGGGCCGCCGAGCGCGCGCGATCGAACCTCGGGCCGACGATGATCGAGTGGATCACCTACCGCGCCGGGGCCCACTCGACTTCGGACGATCCCTCGCGCTATCGCCCCGCCGGCGACTGGCAAGGGTTCCCGCTCGGCGACCCGATAGCGCGCCTGAAGCGCCATCTCGTCGTGCTGGGCGAGTGGTCGGAGGAGGAGCATGCGGCCACCCAGCGCGAGGTCGAGACCGAGGTCGCGGCGGCGCAGAAGAAGGCCGAGAGCTACGGCACGCTGCACGACGGCCACATCCCGCCGATCGAGAGCATGTTCGAGGACGTCTACAAGGAGATGCCGCCGCACCTGCGGGCGCAGCTCGCGCAAGTGAAGCGGGGGGATTGACCGTTATGCAGATGACCATGATCCAGGCCCTGCGCTCGGCCATGGACGTGATGCTCGAGCGCGACGACAACGTCGTGATCTACGGGCAGGACGTCGGCTACTTCGGCGGCGTGTTCCGCTGCACCGAAGGCCTGCAGAACAAGTACGGCCGGCAGCGCGTGTTCGACGCGCCGATCAACGAGGGCGGCATCGTCGGCTCGGCCATCGGCATGGCGGCCTACGGCCTGAGGCCGGTGGTCGAGGTGCAGTTCGCCGACTACGTCTATCCGGCCTACGACCAGATCGTCTCCGAGGCGGCGCGGCTGCGCTACCGGTCGGCGGGCGACTTCACCGCGCCGGTGACGATCCGCATGCCCTGCGGCGGCGGCATCTACGGCGGCCAGACGCACAGCCAGAGCCCGGAGGCCCTGTTCACCCACGTGTGCGGCATCCGCACCGTGATGCCCAGCAATCCCTTCGATGCCAAGGGCCTGCTGATCTCGGCGATCGAGTGCGACGACCCGGTGATCTTCCTGGAGCCCAAGCGGCTCTACAACGGCCCCTTCGACGGCCACCCCGAGCGGCCGGTGGTGCCCTGGTCGCAGCATCCGGCGAGCGAGGTGCCCGAGGGCCACTACACCGTGCCGCTGGAGTCGGCCGCCATCGTGCGCGCCGGCAGCGACCTGACGGTGATCACCTACGGCACGATGGTCTACGTGTGCCAGGCGGCGGCCGAGGAGTCCGGCATCGACGCCGAGATCATCGACCTGCGCAGCATCTGGCCGCTGGACCTGCCGACGCTGGTGCAATCGGTGCAGCGCACCGGCCGCTGCGTGATCGTGCACGAAGCCACGCGCACCAGCGGCTTCGGGGCCGAGCTGGCCGCGCTGGTGCAGGAGCACTGCTTCTACCACCTGGAGGCGCCGATCGAACGCGTGGCCGGCTGGGACACGCCCTATCCGCATGCCCAGGAGTGGGCCTATTTCGCCGGGCCGGGCCGTGTGGCGGCCGCGTATCGGCGCGTGATGGAGCAATAGCCGTGGCCACCCATGTGATCAAGATGCCGGACCTCGGCGAGGGCATCGCCGAGGTCGAGCTCGTGGCCTGGCACGTCAAGCCGGGCGACGTGGTGGCGGAGGACCAGATCCTGGCCGACGTGATGACCGACAAGGCGACGGTGGAGATCCCCTCGCACGTGGCCGGGCGCGTCGAGGCGCTCGGCGGCGAGGTCGGGCAGACGATGGCGGTCGGCTCGGAGCTGATCCGCATCGTCGGGGCCGATGGCGCCGCGGCGGCGCCCGCTCCCGCCCCCGCCTCGGCTGCCAAGCCCGAACCCCTTGCGGCCGCGGAGCCGGCGCCCCGTGCCGCGCCGGTGCAGGCGCCGCCTCCGCCCGGGCCGCCTCCCGCACCCGCCAAGGCCGTCGCGCCGGTCCGCCCTGCCGAGCCGGTGCCCTTGCCCCCGAGCCGCCCGATAGCCTCGCCAGCGCTGCGCGAGCGCGCCTGGTCTCTCGGCGTCGACCTGGCGCAGGTACCGGCCACCGGCCCGGCCGGCCGCATCATGCAGCGCGACCTGGACGAGTACGTCGCCCGCCACGGCGCCCCCGGCCGGCCGGCGAGCGCTCCGCTGGCGCCTGCCACGGCCGAGCCGGTGGCCGTGCGTGCACGCGTGGCTGCCGGCGAGGACGTGACCGAGCAGGTCAAGTTCGTCGGGCTGCGCCGCAAGATCGCCCAGCGCATGCAGGAGGCCAAGCGGCGCATCCCGCACTTCAGCTACGTCGAGGAGATCGACGTGACCGAGCTGGAGGCGCTGCGCGAGCGGCTGAACGCCCGCCATGGCGCCTCTCGCGGCAAGCTCACCCTGCTGCCCTTCCTGGTTCGGGCGATGGTGGTCGCGCTGCACGACTTCCCGGACCTCAACGCCCGCTTCGACGACGAGGCCGGCGTGCTCACGCGCCACGCTGCGGTGCACGTGGGCATCGCGACCCAGACCGATGCGGGGCTGATGGTGCCGGTGCTGCGCGATGCCCAGGCGCACGACCTGTGGGCCAACGCGGCGGAGATCGGCCGCCTGGCCGAGGCGGCGCGTTCGGGCCGCGTGGTGCGCGACGAGCTGTCGGGCTCGACCATCACCATCACCAGCCTGGGCAAGCTCGGCGGCATCGTGACGACGCCGGTCATCAACATGCCGGAGGTGGCGATCGTGGGCGTCAACCGGATCATCGAGAAGCCGGTCATCCGCTCCGGCGCGATCGTGCCGCGGCTGACGATGAACCTGTCCTCGTCCTTCGACCATCGCGTGGTCGACGGCATGCAGGCGGCGGCCTTCGTGCAACGCCTGCGCGAGCTGCTGGAGGCGCCGGCGCTGCTGTTCGCGGAGTAGCCCTGCCGGCAGGGCTTCGACAGGCTCAGCCCGAACGGGAAGCGAGTAATCCGTTCAGCCTGAGCTTGTCGAAGGGCCCACTGCCGAGGTGTCTCGCCTTCGACAGGCTCAGGCCGAACGGTGGAGGGGTGCGAAGGCCGGAATCCCCACTCCGTTCACCCTGAGCTTGTCGAAGGGCCTGAGCTTGTCGAAGGGTCCCGATCATCCTGAGCTTGTCGAAGGGCCTGAGCTTGTCGAAGGCCTCGCAAGAGTGCCTAGCCGCCCAGGGCGACGGCGATGCGGTAGGTGGCGAAGGAAGCCACCCACGCCAGGGCGAAAAGCCCGCCCGCGACGATGGCCGGGGCGCGCCAGCCGCCGCTCTCGCGGCGCAGCGTGGCCAGCGTCGAGATGCACTGCGGCGCGAAGACGTACCAGACGAGCAGGGACAGCGCCGTCGCCAGGCTCCACTGGCTGGCGATCAGCGGGGCCAGCGCCTGCGCGGTGTCGTCACCCGTGGCCGACAGCGCGTAGACGGTGCCCAGCGCGCTCACCGCCACCTCGCGCGCCGCGAGGCCAGGCACCAGCGCGATGCAGATCTGCCAGTTGAAGCCGATGGGCTCGAACAGCGGCACCAGCGCCTGCCCCAGCCGGCCGGCCAGGCTGTACTCGATCGCGGGGGCGGTGGCCCCGGCGGGGGGCGCCGGGAAGCTCGCGAGGAACCACAGCACGATGCTCAGCGTGAGGATGATGCCGCCCACGCGCTTCATGAAGATCTCGGCGCGCTGCCACAGGCCCAGCGCCAGGTTGCGCGGCGAAGGCCAGTGGTAGTTGGGCAGCTCCATCATCAGCGGGCGCACCTGGCGGCCCTCCTTGGTGAAGCGCTTGAGCACCCAGGCGATCAGCGCCGCGCCCGCGATGCCGCCCAGGTAGAGCGCGAACAGCACCAGCCCGCGCAGGCCGATGCCGCCGGCCAGGGTGCGCTCGGGGATGAAGGCGCCGATCAGCAGCGCATAAACCGGCAGCCGCGCCGAGCAGGTCATCAGCGGTGCCAGCATCATCGTCAGGCGGCGGTCGCGCGGGTCGGCGATGCTGCGCGTGGCCATGATGCCGGGGATGGCGCAGGCAAAGCTGGAGAGGAAGGGGATGAAGGAGCGGCCCGACAGCCCCACCTTGCCCATCAGCCGGTCGAGCAGGAAGGCCGCGCGCGGCAGGTAGCCCGACTCCTCCAGCGCGAGGATGAAGAAGAACAGGATCAGGATCTGCGGCAGGAACACCAGCACCCCGCCGGCGCCCGCGATCACGCCGTCGACCAGCAGGCTGCGCACCGGCCCCTCGGGCAGCAGCACGCCGGCCTGCTCGCCCACCCAGGCGGTGGCCGCCTCGATCCAGGAGGTGGGCGCCTCGCCGCCCAGGAACACCGCCTGGAACATCACGAAAAGGACGATGGCGAGCAGGATCGGCCCGGCGACCGGATGCAGCACGACGGCGTCTATGCGATCGGTGGCCGAGTGCGGCAGCAGTTCGTCCAGTTCGAGCTGGCGCAGGATGTCCCGCACGGCGGCGTGGTCGCCGCCGGGATGGTGCGCCGGGTCGACGGGCGGCGGCGCATCGGGCTCGCGCGGCAGCTCCCAGGCTTGCGGGTCGGCCAGCAGCGAGCGCAGGGCGGCATCGCCGTTCTGCGCCACGGCCACCGTGGCCACGACGGGCACGCCGATGGCGGCCGACAGGGCCTTCGGATCGATGTGCAGCCCGCGCTTGGCGGCCTGGTCGGCCATGTTCAGGGCGACCACGCAACGCAGGCCCAGCCGCTTGACGGCCAGCACCAGCCGCAGCGTGCGGCGCAGGTTGGTCGCGTCGACCACGCAGACGACCAGGTCGGGCCGCTTCTCGCCACGCGCGTGGCCGCGCAGGACCTCGGTCGTCACCCGCTCGTCCGGCGAGCGCGGATGCAGGCTGTAGGTGCCCGGCAGGTCCAGCACCCGCAAGGCCTTTCCGGCCGGCGTGATGTGGCGGCCCTCCTTGCGCTCGACAGTGACGCCGGCGTAGTTGGCCACCTTCTGGCGACTGCCGGTCAGGCGGTTGAACAGGGCGGTCTTGCCGCAGTTGGGGTTGCCCACCAGCGCGACCAGCGGCCCGCCGCGGTGGACGTGGACGACCGCCGACGCGCTCATGGCAGCCGCCTGCGGTTCATAAGTGCACCCTTGGCGCTACGCGCCGTCCCGCCAAGCGGGAGCCGAGCCCCTGCGGGCGGCCGGGCGGGGCAGATGAGGGCACCCTTGGCGCTACGCGCCGTCCCGCCAAGCGGGAGCCGAGCCCCTTCGGGCGGCCGGGCGGGGCTCATCGGTGCGCGACCTCGCGCCAGACCCTGATGCAGGCGGCCTCGGCGCGGCGCAAGGCATAGGTCGAGCCGCCGACGCGCACGCACAGCGGGTCGCCCCCAGGCCGGGCGCGCGAAAGCAGGCGCACCGGCTCTCCCGGCTCGAAGCCGAGCGAGGTCAGCCAGGCCGTCCAGGCGGACAGGTCCTCGGGCGGCGAAACCTCGGCGACCAGGGCCTGGTCGCCCGGCTCGAGATCGTCCAGGGAGGCGGAGACGGGGGTGGGAGCACGCATGGCAGCCCGCATCTTAATGCGATTCGTTCTCATTAGTGTTGACCCTGGGCAAAGAATGGCGCGCGACCTTGATCCGGCGCAAACTGACGCCGGGTTTCACCCGCGTGGAGGCCCCCATGTCGATACCGCTTCGCGTCACGAGCTACCTCGAGCAGCACGGCGTGCGCTACGAAGTCTGTGCCCACGGCTACAGCCGTACCAGCGCGCAGACGGCGCGCCAGGCGCACGTCCCGCCCCACCTGCTGGCCAAGTCCGTGCTGGTGGAGGACGAAGCCGGCTGCGTGCTCGCCGTGCTGCCCGCCGACCGCCAGGTCAGGCTGAGGGAACTGGGCCGCCTGCTGGACAGGCACGACCTGCACCTGGCCGAGGAGGCCAAGGTGGCCGACGTGATGGCCGGCTGCATGCGCGGCGCCGTGCCGGCGGTCGGCATGGCCTGGGGCCTGGAGACGGTGGTCGACGACGAGCTGGCCGGCAACGAGGTCGTCTACATCGAGGCCGGCGACCACGAGCGGCTGCTGCGGCTCACCCGCGACCAGTTCGCCGCGCTGATGCGCGGCGCGCGGCACGGCAAGATCGCCGGAGCGAGGACGCACTGAGCGGCGGCAAGGCCGGCGGGCCATCGGGCGCCACAATCGGTGCCATGCCGGATGCCGCCTCCCCGACCTCTGCCGACCTGCTGGCGGCCCTGGCCGACCGCCACTCGGTCGGGCCCAAGTACCTCGCCGAGCCGGCGCCGGGCGATGACGAGATCGCGCGAGCGGTCGCCATCGCCCTGCGCGCGCCCGACCACGCGGGCCTGAGGCCTTTTCGCTTCGTGCAGGTCGGCTCCGATCAGCGCGATGCGCTCGCCGCGCTGTTCGCCGAGGGCGCGCGCCTGCGAGGCCAGTCGCCCGGCGAGATCGAGCGTGCCCGCGAGCGGGCGCACAACGGGCCCGCGCTCGTCGCGCTCGTGGTGCGCCTGCGCGAGGGCGTGGCCGATGTCCCGCCGCGCGAGCAGTGGGCCAGCGCCGGCGCCGCGTTGATGAACTTCCTCAACGCGATGCACCTGATGGGCTACGGCGCCAAGACGCTCAGTGGCGCTTCCGTCGACGATGCGCCGGTGCGGGATGCCTTCTGCCGCGAGGGCGAGGCGCTGCTGTGCTGGATCGTCTGCGGCACGCCGCGCGAGCGGCCCAGGCCCCGCTACGCGGCCGATCTCGCGGCCGCCCTGGAGCGCTGGAAGGGCGCCTGAACCTCGTTCAAGCCGCCATCGGCTCGACGTGGGCGTGGCGGGTGTAGAGGAAGTCGATCACCGCCTTGCGGGCATGCACGTAGACCGGGTCTTCGGCGAGCGCCACCCGGTCACGCGGGCGCGGCAGGTCCACGCGCAGGATCTCGCCGATGGTGGCCGAAGGCCCGTTCGTCATCATCACGATGCGGTCCGACAGCAGCACCGCCTCGTCGACGTCGTGCGTGACCATCACCACGGTGCTCTTCGTGCGCGCGACGATCTTCAGCAGTTCGTCTTGCAGCCGGGCACGCGTCAACGCGTCGAGCGCGCCGAACGGCTCGTCCATCAGCAGCACCTTGGGCTCCATCGCCAGCGCGCGGGCGATGCCCACGCGCTGCTTCATGCCGCCCGAGATCTCGTGCGGCCGCTTGTGCGCGGCGTGGTGCATGCCGACCAGGTCGAGGGCCGCCTGGGTGCGGGCCTTGAGCTGCGCCTTGGCCTCCTTGCCGCCGAACACGCGCTCGACCGCGAGGTGGACGTTGTCGAAGCAAGAGAGCCACGGCAGCAGCGAGTGGTTCTGGAACACGACGGCGCGCTCCGGCCCCGGCGCGGTGATCTCGCGGTTGTCGCACAGCAGTGCGCCGGCCGTCGGCTTGAGCAGCCCCGCGATGAGGTTGAGCAGCGTCGACTTGCCGCAACCCGAGTGGCCGATGAGGCTGACGAACTCGCCCTGCTCGACCTTGAGGTGGATGTCGCGCAAGGCCTGGAACGGGCCCTTCTTCGTCTGGAACGTCACTTCGGCGCCGTGGATGTCGATGAACGAAGGCATGGTCGTGGACCTCACTCGAATGAAAAGCGACGGGCCAGCAGCATCAGCGCTTGCTCGAGCAGCAGGCCGACGATGCCGATCACGAAGATGGCGATGATGATGTGCTGGACGTTGAGGTTGTTCCACTCGTCCCACACCCAGAAGCCGATGCCCACGCCGCCGGTCAGCATCTCGGCCGCGACGATCACCAGCCACGCGGTGCCCACCGACAGCCGCACGCCGGTCAGCATGTAGGGCAGCACGGCCGGCAGCAGGATGCGGGTGACGACCTTCCACTCCGAAAGGTTCAGCACCTTCGCCACGTTGAGGTAGTCCTGCGGCACGCGCTGCACGCCCACCGCGGTGTTGACCACCATCGGCCAGATCGAGCAGATGAAGATGGTCCAGATCGCGGCCGGGTTGGCGCTCTTGAAGACCAGCAGGCCGATCGGCAGCCAGGCCAGCGGCGAGACCGGCTTGAGCAGGCTGATCAGGGGGCTGACCATGCGGCTGGCGAACTCGAAGCGGCCGATGACGAAGCCCAGCGGGATGCCCACCAGCGCCGCCAGGCCGAAGCCCAGGGCCACCCGCTGCAGCGAGTTCAGGATGTTCCAGCCGATGCCCTGGTCGTTGGGGCCGTTGCTGTAGAACGGATCGGCAAAGAGCGTGACGGCGGCATCGAAGGTGGCACGCGGTGTGGGAAAGGAGCCGCCCTTCTGCGTGAGCAGGGCCCAGAGGCCGACCAGCAGCGCGAGGCCGAGCACGGGCGGCAGCACGGCCATCCACAGGCCACGCCAGTCGAAGGGCGCGCGGGCCGGCTTCTTCGGCACGACGGCGGGCGCAGTGGGGGCCGATGCCGCCGTTGCAGCAGGACGCACGGCGGGAGCAGGCGAAGGCGACGCCGTTTCGGCGGCGGCACTCATGGGCGAATGGAACACGGCGCTGACCATGGGATGAAGTCCTCCAGCGGAAGTTGAATCAGGCGCGGACCTTGAAGCCGTCGGCGTACTTCGCCGGGTCCTTGCCGTCCCAGACGACACCGTCGATCAGCTTCGAGCTGCGCATCGGATCCTTCGGCACGCTGATCTTCAAGCCGGCGGCGGCCTGCTTGTAGAGCTCGACCTGGTTGATCTGCTTCGCGACCGCGAGGTAGTCCGGGTGCTCCTTGATCAGGCCCCAGCGCTTGTGCTGGGTGAGGAACCACATGCCGTCGGACAGGTAGGGGAAGTTGACCTTGCCGTCGTTGAAGAACTTCATGTGGTTGGGGTCGTCCCAGGTCTTGCCCATGCCGTTCTGGTAACGGCCCAGGATGCGCTGGTTGATCGCGTCGACACCGGTGTTGATGTAGGCCTTCTGCGCCACGGTCTCGGCCATCTTCAGCTTGTTCTGCAGACCGGCATCGATCCACTTGCTGGCTTCGAGCACGGCCATCATCACGGCGCGCGTGGTGTTGGGGTACTTCTTGACGAACTCGGCCGTGGTGCCCAGCACCTTCTCGGGGTGGTCCTTCCAGATGTCCTGCGTGGTGTTGGCCGTGATGCCGATGCCGTCCATGATGGCGCGGTGGTTCCAGGGCTCGCCCACGCAGAAGCCGTCCATGTTGCCCACGCGCATGTTGGCCACCATCTGCGGCGGCGGCACCGTGATGACCTTGGCGTCCTTCATCGGGTTGATGCCTGCCGAGGCGAGCCAGTAGTACAGCCACATCGCGTGGGTGCCGGTCGGGAAGGTCTGCGCGAACGTGTACTCGCGCTTCTCGGCGGCCATCGCCTTGGCCAGCGACGCGCCGTCGACCGCGCCCTTGTCGGCCAGCTTCTTCGAAAGCGTGATGGCCTGCCCGTTGTTGTTCAGGGTCATCAGCACGGCCATGTCCTTCTTCGGGCCGGACACGCCCAGGTGCACGCCGTAGACCAGGCCGTAGAGCACGTGGGCCATGTCGAGCTCGCCGTTGACGAGCTTGTCGCGCACGCCGGCCCACGAGGCCTCCTTGGTCGGGATGATCTTCACGCCGTACTTCTTGTCGAAGCCCAGCACCGAGGCCATCACCACCGAGGCGCAGTCGGTGAGCGGGATGAAGCCGATCCGCACCTCCTCCTTCTCCGGCTTGTCGGAGCCCTGGGCCCAGGCGCGCGTCGAGGGCAGTCCGCCGGCCGCTGCGCCGACGGCGACGGCCGAGGCCGCCTGCAGCATGCGGCGTCGTCCGAGATCGGTGGCACCGGGGGTGGAGGGGGCAGGGGCGTGCATCGGCGGTCCTCGAAAAGGCAAAAAAAGAGGCGCCCGACGACATGACCCTCGCGGGCCAGCCGGCGGACGCCTTTGTCCAAAAGAAACCTAGGAAGTCAGTGCAACCAGATCGCGTGACCCTTCGTTGGGCCACGCCTGAGGTATCGCAAGGGCCATGCCAGCATGGAGGGAGCCCCCACGCCCCCTTCCGGGGGGCGCCTTGCAGGCCGCGCCGGGCCAGCGGCTCGGCCCCTCGCCAGGCGAGAACAGTCCACTGGACTGTTCTCGTCCGGGCGAGGCCCCCGAGGGGGCCCTTGCAGCGGACCGGCAAAGCCGGATCCGCGCATGCGACTGGGCTTGTCGGCCTGCCCACGCTTGGTGCGCATTCGGCCGACGTTGGTGCATTCGCCGCTACGTGAACAGGTCGGCGAGCTCGAGCAGGCGGCGGGCGACCTCGTGGATGGTCAGGCCCTGGTTCATCGCCGTCTTGCGCAGGCGCGCGTAGGCCTGCGGCTCGGGCAGGCCGTGGCGCTGCATCAGCAAGGCCTTCGCGCGGTCGACCACCACGCGCTCGGCCAGCTGGCCCTTGGCGCGGGCGAGCTCGACGCGCAGGCTCTGCTCATGTTCGAAGCGGGCGATGGCGACGTCGATGACCGGCCGCACGCGCTCGGGGGCGAGGCCGGCGACGACATACGCCACCACGCCGGCAGCGACCGCCTCGCGCATGTGCGCAGGGTCGTGCTCCTCGGTGAACAGCACGATGGGGCGCGGCGCGTCACGCGTGGCCCAGACGACGTGCTCGATGGCATCGCGGGCGCCGCTCTCGGCATCGACGATCAGCACGTCCGGCGCCAGCGCCGCGAGCTTGTCGGGCAACTGGGCGTCGGCCCCCAGCACGCCGGCGATCTGGTAGCCGCCCACGCGCAGGCCATGCACCAGGTCGCGCAGGCGCAGTGCCTCGTCCCAGCCTTCGGAATCGGCCAGGTCGGGCACGTGGGCCGACAGGGTGATGACGGCCAGGCGCAATTCCGGGGTGCTCACGGCGCCCCATGCATGCAAGTTGCGCACCTGGACGGCGCGCCGGAAATCACGACTCGAGCTTGCCCACGGAGATGATCGGGCCGGTCGGCGCACCGGTCGGGGAGCCCCCGGCCGGCTCGACGCTGACGGCGAAGGCCGCGGTGTTGCGCAGCAGCTCGGCTCGGATGACGGTGGTGGCGCCCTGCGCGGCCACGACGCCCAGCGAGCGCGGAGCGCCCCGGCCAGGCACGGCCCAGAGCTCCAATGCGCGCTGCGGATCGAGCGCGACCGCATCGATGGGCTTGAGCACCAGGCCCCGGCCGTCGGCACTGATGCTGGCGACGAAGCGTGCCTTGGACAACGCGCCGGCCGCCGCGGCGTCCGCCGGCGCGAGAACCACCACCAACGGCGGTTGCACGGGCTGGGGCAGGCTCAGGGCCACGCCGAGCGCCAGCGCCGCGGCCGTGGCCAGGCCGGTGGCGGCGCGCCATGGCAGCACGCGCTGCCACCAGCGGCCCGGCGAAAGCGCCGGCCCTTCGTTCGCGGCCCGCTTCTCGGCGAAGAGCCGGGCCTCGATGCCCTGCCAGACGCGGGCCGAGGGCTCGACCGGCCTGACGCTCGCGGCCAGCGGCACGAGCGCATCCTGCCAGCGCACGACCGCCACGCGCAAGGCGGGATGGGCCGGCAGCAATGCATCGAACCGGCGCCGCGCCGGCCCGCGCAAGGTGCCCAGCACGTACTCGGCGGCCAGCCGGTCGGCCAGAGGGGCGCGGAAGTAGTTCATCAGGCCAACCCCACCGGATCGATGGCCCCGGCCCGCTCCAGGCAGTGGCGCAGGGCCTGCAGGCCACGGCGTGCCCAGCTCTTCACCGTGCCCAGCGGCTGGCGCAGCTGGGCGGCCACCTCGGTGTGCGACAGGCCCTGGTAGAAGGCCAGCGCCAGGGTCTGCTGCTGCTCGCCCGTGAGGCCCTTCAGGCACACGCCCACGGCGCGCGCCTGCACCGCCTGGCCCAGCAGTTCCATCGGGCCGTGCGCCTCGCTGGCGAACTGGTCCAGCAACTCCTCGTCCTCCTTCTCGTCGGCGCCCGCGCGGGCCGTCACCCATTGCGGCTCGGCCTGGCGGCGGCGCAGGCTGTCGATCGCGCGGTGCCGCGCGATGGAGGTCAGCCAGGTCATGGGTTGCGCGCGCTGCGCGTCGAAGCTGCCGGCGGCGCTCCAGATCTTCACGAAAATCTCCTGCAACAGGTCCTCGGCCAGGGCCCGGTCCCTGTTGATACGGAGGATGACGCCCAGCAGATGCGGGGCGGTCTGTCGGTAGAGCGTGGCAAATGCCGCACGGTCGCCGAGCGCGACGCGGGCCAGCAGGGCGGCCAGCGCCTGCGCGCGCTGGGCTTCGGGAACGGGTGCAGGCATCGGGCGGGATCCCCTTGATCGATCTCCTGCATACGACGGCCGGCCACTGCCGGATGCCCGGGCCGACCCACCCCGTCCGTACAATCGTGGGATGCCCGATACGCGCCACCCGAACGAATTCGTCCTGACGCTCGCCTGCCGCGACACCAAGGGCATCGTCCACAACGTCTCGGGCCTGCTTTACCAGGCCGGCTGCAACATCATCGATTCGCAGCAGTTCGGCGACGTGCAGGGCGAGGATGCGACCGGCCTGTTCTTCATGCGCGTGCATTTCGAGGCGCCCGAACAGCTGGCGGATGTGGCGACGCTGGACAAGCTCTTCGGCCACGTGCGCCAGCAGTTCGGCATGCAGGCCACCTTCCATTCGCTGGATCGCCGGGCGCGCCTGCTGCTGATGGTCAGCCAGCACGGCCACTGCCTGAACGACCTGCTGTTTCGCTGGAAGAGCGGCCAGCTGCCGGTCGAGATCCCGGCGGTGGTCTCCAACCACACGACGCACCAGGCGCTGGTCGAGAGCTACGGCCTGGCCTTCCACCACCTGCCGCTGGCCACCGGCTCGGATGCCGCCACCAAGCGCGCGCAAGAGCAGCGCATCGAGGCCCTGATCGAATCGGAGCGGATCGACCTGGTGGTGCTGGCGCGCTACATGCAGATCCTCTCGCCGGAGTTCTGCCAGCAGCTTTCGGGGCGCGCCATCAACATCCACCACAGCTTCCTGCCCAGCTTCAAGGGCGCCAAGCCCTACGCCCAGGCCCATTCGCGCGGCGTCAAGCTGATCGGCGCCACGGCGCACTACGTCACGGCCGACCTCGACGAGGGCCCGATCATCGAGCAGGACGTCGAGCGGGTCGACCACTCCCTGTCGTCCGAAGACCTCACCGCCGTCGGGCGCGACGTCGAATGCGTGGTGCTCGCGCGGGCCGTGCGCTGGCACGTCGAGCACCGGCTGCTCATCAACGGCCACAAGACCGTGGTGTTCCGCTGATGGCAGCGACACCGCCCAAGGCCGCCCTGCTGGCTTCGCCCGACGACGTCGAGGCGCAGTTCTACGAGGCGCTGCGCGAGGCCGACCTCGAGAAGCTGATGGCGGTGTGGGCCGATGACGAGGAGATCGTCTGCATCCACCCCGGCGGGCCGCGGCTGGTCGGTCCGCTGGCGGTGCGGGCCGGCTTCGAGGCGGTGTTCTCCAACGGCGCGGTGCATGCCCAGCCCGAGCGGGTGCGGCGCGTTCATACGCTGAGCTCGGCCATGCACAGCCTGGTCGAGCGGGTCGCGGTCGGAACGGCCGAGGGCACGCGCACCGGCTGGGTCATGGCCACCAACGTCTACGTGAAGACGGCCCAGGGCTGGCGCATGGTCGCCCACCATGCGAGCCCCGGCACGGCTAGCGAGCCGCCCGAAGTCGTCGAGGCGCCTTCCGTCCTTCACTGATGCAGCGTTTCCTCGGGCCGCGCGGATTGCCGGGCGGGCACCTGCAGACCATCTGGGCGCCGCTGTTTGCCCGCCGCGTGAACGGCGCGAGGCCCGTCTACCGGCGCGAGCGCTGGACCACGCCCGACGGCGATTTCGTCGATGTCGACTTCCAGCCGGCAACCGACCCGTCCGCGCCCTGGCTCGTGCTGTTCCACGGCCTGGAGGGCTCTTCCCGCAGCCATTACGCCGAGGCCTTCGCCGACGTCGCGCGAGGCCTGGGCTGGCACTACGCCGTCCCGCACTTCCGCGGCTGCTCGGGCGAGCTGAACCTCGCCCCGCGTGCCTACCACTCCGGCGACTACGAGGAGATCGGGTGGATCCTCCGGCGCCTGCGCGAACGGGCCCGGCAGCCGCTGCGCGCGGTGGGCATCTCGCTCGGCGGCAACGCGCTGATGCGCTGGGCCGAAGAGGCGGGCGACACGGCCGCGGCCACCGTGCAGGCCGTGGCCGCCGTCTGCTCGCCGCTCGACCTGGCCGCCGGCGGCCACGCCATCGGGCGCGGCCTGAACCGCCGCATCTACACGCCCTACTTCCTGCGGACCATGAAGCCCAAGGCGCTGGCCAAGTGGGCGCAGCACCCGGGCCTGTTCGACCGTGAGCGGCTCGCACGGGCCCGCGACCTCTACGAGTTCGACAACCTCTTCACCGCGCCGCTGCACGGCTTCCGGGGCACAGACGACTACTGGTCGCGCGCCTCGGCCAAGCCGCATCTGGCCCGCATCCGCGTGCCGGCGCTGGTGGTCAACGCCCGCAACGACCCGTTCATCCCGTCATCCAGCCTGCCGAAGGCGGGCGAGGTCGGACGGTACGTGACGCTGTGGCAACCGGCGCACGGCGGCCACGTCGGCTTCCCGGCCGGCCGATTCCCCTTCCACGTGCGGGCCATGCCCGAGGCGGTGGTGGACTGGTTGAAGCAACCGGCGTAGAAGCAAGGGATGAATCGACCCCAAGCTCGCCCCGGCCACTGACATGGACGACATCGTCAAGGCCGCCCTGGCCAAGTGGCCGAACGTGCCCCACTGCTACGACTGGCTGGCGCTCGACGCTCGCGGCGACTGGTACATGCGCGACGACCGCACCCAGGCCGCCGGGCGCTTCCCGCACCCCAAGGGCAGCCGCATCCTGCACGACAAGCTCAAGGAGTTCATCGGCCGCAACTACGAGCCGGACGTGCAAGGGTCCTGGTTCTTCCAGAACGGGCCGCAGCGGGTCTACGTGGAGCTGGAGGCTGCGCCCTGGGTCTGGCGCCTGCAGGCGGCCGGCCCGGGCGAGTCGCCTGCCATCAGCGGCCACACGGGGCGCGAAGCGCGTTTCTGCAGCGCGTGGCTGGACGAAGCGGGGCGCCTGTTCCTGGAGTGCGACATCGGCTTCGGCCTGGTCCACACCCTCGATGCCGAACTGGCGGCCGATGCGGTCGAGGCCGGCGCCTGGCAGGTGGCCGAGATGCCCTTCAGGCTGATGCCGGAGCGCTTCGGCTACCAGCTGAGCCCGGCAGCCGCTCGGGCATGAAAAAGCCGCCCCGGGGGGCGGCTTCTCCTGGGGCCAGAAGCGCTTATTGCGCGGCGCTCGCGGCCGGGGCGGGAGCCTTGGGCTCCTCGAACTTGGCGCCGCCATGGTTGGCCATGTAGACCACGGCGCGGGCCACTTCGTAGTCCGAGAAGTCGCCGCCGCCCTGCGGGCCCATGTTGCCCTTGCCCTTGAGCGCGGAATTCAGCAGCGCCTCGAAGCCCTGCTTGATGCGCGGGCCCCACGCGGCTTCGTCGCCGAACTTCGGGGCGCCGGCGGCGCCGGTGGCGTGGCAGGCCGAGCACTGGGCCTGGAAGACCTGCTCGCCGGTCTTGAGCGAGGCGGTGTCGCTCGCGTCCTTGATCGTCACCGCGCCGACCTTCTGGATCCGGCTGGCGACGGCCTCGGGGGCGAGGGCCTCGGTGCCGGCCGCATGCTTCTCGCCGGTGGCGACGAACTGCGTCAGCATGATGATGAGGATGATGGGCACCACGAACGAGGCGACCACCGCCCAGACGAGCTGCTTCGGGGTCTTGATCGGACCTTCGTGCGGGCCGTCGTGGGATTCTTGTTGTTCGGTGGCGTGCGCGTCGCTCATGGATTCCTCGGTTCGGGGCTTGGGCGGGCAGTGGGGACAGGCCAGCGTAGGAGGCCAGTGCGGCCGGGGCCGGCAAAACCGGCGGATTATAGCCAGCGCCCCTGCGCGGCCCGCCGCGGCGGGAAGCCGCGCGCACTCCACTGCTAGAATGCGCGTTCTCCCCTGAATGGCGCCCGTAGCTCAGTGGATAGAGTACTGGCCTCCGAAGCCAGGGGCCGCTGGTTCGATCCCAGCCGGGCGCGCCAAATCCTCCAGGCCTTCAGGATCTCAAGAGCCTGACAGCCGCTTCATCCAGCCGAGTCCGTCCGTCGTGGCGTTCAAGGCCGATCCCCGGGCCGGGCGGTACTCGCAGCCGACCCAGCCCTCCCAGCCGCAAGCCGCTGCCGCGTCGTCGATGACGCCGAAGAGGTAGCCGTAGTTCAGCTCGCCCCGGTCCGGCTCGTGCCGTTCGGGCACGCCGGCGATCTGCAGGTGGCCCACGCGGCCCGTGGGCAGGTACTGGCGGATCTTGCTCGCGACGTCGCCCTCGACCACCTGGCAGTGGTAGAGGTCCATCTGCACCTTCAGGTTCGCGGCGCCCACGCGTTGGACGATGGCATGCGCGTCGGCCTGGCGTTGCAGGTGGTAGCCGGGCATGTCGCGGCCGTTGATGGGCTCGATCAGCACGTCGCGCCCGGCGGTCGCCGCCTGCGTGGCAGCCCAGGCGAGGTTGGCTTCGTAGGTCGCGCGCAGGGTGGCCGGGTCGGTACCGGCGGGGTCGACTCCCGCCATCACGTGGATGCGCGGGCAATCCAGGGCCTCGGCGTACGAGAGCGCCTGCTCGAAGCCGCGGCGGAACTCGTCCTCGCGCCCGGGCAGGCAGGCCAGGCCGCGCTCGCCGGTGTCCCAGTCGCCGGGCGGTGCATTGAAGAGCACCTGCTGCAAGCCGTGGGCGCGCAACCTTGCCGCCAGCTCGTCGGCAGGCCACGGATAAGGGAACAGGAACTCGACCGCAGCAAAGCCATCCCCCGCCGCAGCCGCGAAGCGATCCAGGAAGGCGTGCTCGTTGTAGAGCATCGTGAGGTTGGCGGCGAAACGTGGCATGGCCGACACAGTGTAGGCAGCCGCCCGGCTGCCTGACCTGAGATGATCGCGGCCACGATGAAGTTGCCGCCCCGACACCTCGCCCGCCCGGGCCTGAGCCTTGCGGTCGTCTGCGCCGGCCTGCTGCTGGCCGCCTGCTCGACGCCGCGCGGGCCGGGCGCCGACGGCGGGCCGCCGGCCGGCACCGAGCTGCCGGACTTCCGCCAGATGCCCGATGCGGAGCTGAAGGTCGAGCCGATCCGCAGCGGCGGCCCGAACAAGCCCTACGAGGTGCTCGGCCAGACCTACACGCCGATGACACGCGACGAGCCGCTGGTCGAGCGCGGCCTGGCCTCCTGGTACGGCCGCAAGTTCCACGGCCGGCGCACGGCCAGCGGCGAGACGTACAACATGTACGCGATGACGGCCGCGCACAAGACGATGCCGATCCCGAGCTACGCGCGGGTGCGCAATCCGGCCAACGGGCGCGAGGTCATCGTGCGCGTCAACGATCGCGGGCCCTTCTCCTCCGGCCGGGTGATCGACCTGTCGTATGCCGCTGCCGTCAAGCTGGGCGTGCAGAACGGCGTCAGCCCGGTCGAGGTGGAGCGGATCACCTACGAGGACATCCGTACCGGCGCGGCCAGCACGCGC
>CAMLGG010000057.1 GCA_946479475.1 uncultured Ideonella sp.
CCCCCGACGGCTGCTCGGCGAAGACCATCTGCGCCGAGCCCTGCTGCCAGGCCTGCAGCGGATGGCCCTCGGGCGCGCCCGCGGCGGCGACGCGCAGCACCGGGGCGGTGACCTGCAAGGGCAGGTCCGAAACACGAGCCTCGAGCGCGTCGAGCCAGGCCCAGGCCGCCGGCAGCGGCACTTCATCGACTGCCGGCACGGCGCGCTGCCCGGCCGGCGCGCTGCGCTCGTAGCCCATCAGCGGATGGGCGATCTCGAAGCCTCGGCTGCGGTACAGCCGCAGCGCCCGTTCGTTGGCGGCGAACACCTCCAGCTCGACGCCGGACTGCCCGGCGCCCGCCGCGCGGCCGATGAAGTCGTCCAGCAGCGCGGGCGCGGCCCCGCTGCCGCGCGCGGAGGGCCTGGCGCCCATGGTCGCCAGGCGCCAGCGCCGGTGCGCCGTCCGCGGCGCCACGAGGGCGAACGCGGCCAGCTCGCCGTCCAGCATGGCCGCACGGCTCAGGCAGAGGTCCACGCCCTGGCGGGCCAGGAAGCCGGGCCATTGGGCCGGCGTGAGCGAGAAGGGGCCGATGAGGTAGTCGGCGAAGGCCTCGGTGAAGGCGGCGTGCCATCCGGCGGCCGGCAGCTCGTCGCCGCGGCGAAGGGTCAGGGTGCGTCGCGCCGGGCGCTTGTCGTCGTCGGGCATGAGTCGATCCGGGCGTGCAGGTCAGGCCGGATCGGCGCCCAGCAGCGCCTCGTACACGGCCAGGTCCGCGGAAGAGAAGCAGCAGAAACTCACGGCCTGCCATGCCGCATGCGCCGGTTCGGCGAGGGTTTGCCGGACCGTGGCGACGGCCAGGCGCGCTGCGGGCTCCAGCGGATAGCCGTAGATGCCGGTGCTGATGCAGGGGAAGGCGATGCTGCGCGCGCCCGCCGCGAAGGCGACCTCGAGCGAACGGCGGTAGCACGAGGCCAGCAGCCCGGGCTCGCCCTCATCGCCACCGCGCCAGACCGGGCCGACGGTGTGCACCACCCACCGCGCCGGCAGCCTGAAGCCGGCCGTCAGCTTGGCGTCGCCCGTCCGGCAGCCGCCCAGCAGCCGGCAGGCGGCCACCAGCTCGGGCCCGGCGGCGCGGTGGATCGCGCCATCGACGCCACCGCCGCCGAGCAGCGAGCTGTTGGCGGCGTTGACGATCGCATCGACGGCGAGCGTGGTGATGTCGGCGCGCAGCGCGCTCAGGGTGGCGGCCATGGCCGGCAGTATCCCGCGTCGGCAACGCCCTTGCAGTGAGCTCTGCGCAGGCGCGTCAGGACAGCAGGCTCACCAGCGCCGTCGGGTGGATGGCCCAGCCCAGCAGGCCGGACAGGCCCATCAGCACGCCGAAGGCCGTGGGCACCAGCGCCATGAAGTACAGCGGCCAAAGCTGCGTCAGCGCGGTGACGGCGAGCATGGCGATGGCGATGGCGAGCAGCGCGTCGCACAGGTCGAACTGGTCGTCGCGGAAGTTCAGCGCGTCGTAGTGCTTCTGGTCTTCCTCCGCCTGGTTGCGAAGCGCCTCCTTCTTCTGCGCCTGGTCGGCGGCGAGCTGGCGGTAGCGGGCGATGGCCTGGTCGTGCGCGGCCGCCTGCGAGGCGGCGGCCGCGGGCCGCGCCAGCTCCAGCTGCGTCACCGTGGACTCGGCCACCTCCTGCCGCAGGTTGCGCGCCTGGTAGTAGGCCCAGTGGTCGATCTTGTCGGCCTGGGCCTGCTGCATGGCCTGCACGATGTTGTCGTCCTTGACCTTGCAGATGCCCATGAAGGTGGCGAGCACGGCCACCGTGACGGCCACGGCGGCGTTCAGGCGGGTGCTGCGTTGGGCAGCCTCGACGGCCTGGTCGACGAGGTCTTGAGGATCGGTTCCCATTCGGCGGGGCGCTGCGTTGCATGTCGGCGTGATGCTAGCGCCGCAATTGCCGGTAGCCGTATGCAACGCGTTAGGAGCCACCGCCATCGCGGGTCGATCTCAAGCCGCCGCGATGGCGCCGAGAGTGAACGCCTCCTCGAACACCGAGTAGCCCGCCAGGTCGGCGTGGGCGAAGGCGAGGCGGCCGCGGTGCGCGCGCAAGGCGGCGAGCGCCGGATCCCCGCGAGTGCCGGGAGTGGGGATGCGCATGGCGTGGCCGTAGCGCATCAGGTCGACCCGGGTGACGCGGAGGGGCAGGTCGGGGTGCAGGGTCGTCGCGAGATCGCCGGTCACCCGGCGGGACCAGGCGGCAGCGCTGTCGTTCAGCAGCGTGGCGCGCTGCGTCTCGGGCAGGGCGTGGTAGGCCGTGAGGACGGTGGCGCCACGCACCGGGTTCAGCGACTGGTGGGTGGCATCGACGTAGCCCAGCGCCGTGGTCGTGCCGGCCGGGGCATAGGCCACGTTGTCCCAGCTGGGCGGGGCGCCCAGGCGATCGAGGACCGGGGCGTCGAGATGGAGGTTCGCCACGAGCCAGGGCGCATAACGGGCATGTGACGCGGCATCGACCAGCGCAGGCGGTGGATTCGCCACCACCCGCACGGCGACGAACAGCGGCAGTGCGATCACCGCCCGCGGGGCGGACCAGGCCTCGGCCCGTTGCTCGAGATCGTTCCAGGCGAGCACCCGGACCTCGTGCCGTTGCTCTTCGACGCGCAGCACGGTGCGCCCGGTGTGGATGCGCTCGGCGTTCGGCGCCGCGAGCCGGCGCGCCAGCCAGGCGTTGCCCTCGGGCCAGGTGAAGACCGGGCTGTCGTCGCCGCCCTCCTCGTTCGTCGCGCGAAAGCCGTGGCGGCTCGCGAAGTAGTGGATGCCGGCCCAGGCCGAGACGGTCGACAGGCCGGCGCCGTAGTCGTCGCGGCAGCAGTAGTCGAGGTAGGCCAGCAGGCGCTCGTCGGCCAGGCCCTCGGCCTGCAGCCAGGCGGCGAAGGTCTGGCGGTCGAGGGCTTCATGCCCGGCGCGCCAGGGCGCGCGCCAGGTGGGCAGGCTGAAGCCGAGCTCGCGCTGCAGGGCGGAGACACGCTCGCCGAAGCGGCGGTACTGCGCCAGCGAGGCGCTGCCGGCGGGAGGCGGCAGCAGGCCGTCCTGCCAGGCGCCATCGATGAACAGGCGCTCCTGCGGGCTGTGGCAGAGGTGGCGCTCGTCGGGCACGCTGGTGCTGCGCAGCGGGTCGATGCGCAGCAGGGCGATCTCGTGCAGCCACTCGCCGACCTCGACCGCGTCGGGCCCGGGCAGCGGCAGGTAGTGCGCGCCCAGCGGGCAGGAGATGCCCTCCATCCGATGGCCGCGGCTGTTGCCGCCGGCTTCGTCCTCCAGCTCCAGCAGCTGCGCGTCGTGCACACCGGCGCGGACCAGCGTCCGCAGCGCCGAAAGGCCCGCGATGCCGCCGCCGACGACCAACGCGCCGGCCCGGTACGAGGCCGCGGGCGTCGGGAGGCTGCCGGACTTCCCGCGCAGGCGGTGGCCGCGCCCGTGGCTGGCACCGACCCACCGCGCCGGCGGCTGCGGCGGCACCCCCTCGCGCCCGCAGCCGGGCAGCACCGCCGCGGCGCAAGTGCCGAGGACGAAGGCACGGCGGCGCAGCGCCATCCTCATTGGTGCACCCGCCCCCACTCCTCCTCGAAGGTCCTCACCAGCACCTGGTTGGACAGGCGGTTGGGCTCGGCCGGCACGCGCGCCATGTCCGGCGGGAAATCGAGCAGGGCCTCCATGCCCGGGAGGGTCAGGAACTTCAGGCCCGCAGGCAGCGCGGCCGGCCGGTGCCAGGGCCGGCGGCTCGCGATCACGAAGCCCCACTCGCCGAAGCTCGGCACGTGGGCGTGGTACGGCGTGGCCGTGAGGCCGACGGCCTCGACGCTGGCGACCACCGTCCAGAAGCTCTTGCGCGCGATCAGCGGCGAGGTGGTCTGGATCACCGCGTAGCCGCCGGCCGCGAGATGCTGGTCGACCAGGGCGTAGAAGCTCGTCGTGTAGAGCTTGCCTAGCGCGAAGTTGCTCGGGTCCGGGAAGTCGACCACGATGGCATCGAACATCTCGTCCGGATGCTGCTCGAGCCAGCCGAAGGCATCGGCGTTGGTCACCTGGACCTTGGCGTCGCGCAGCGAACCGTGGTTGAGCGCGCTCAGCATCGGCTCGTGGGTGAACAGCTCGGTCATGCGCGGGTCGAGATCGACCAGGGTGACGTGCTCGACCGAGGGGTACTTCAGGATCTCGCGCACCGCCATGCCATCCCCGCCGCCGAGCACGAGCACGCGCTTGGGCGCGCCCTGGGCCGCGAGTGCCGGATGCACCAGCGCCTCGTGGTAGCGGTACTCGTCCTTCGAGTGGAACTGCAGGTTGCCGTTGAGGAACAGGCGCACCCCGCCGCCGCCGCGCGTGACGACGATGCGCTGGTAGGGGCTGGTCTCGCGGATCAGCACCGACTCGCCGTAGAAGCGGTCCTCGGCCCAGGTGGTCAGGCGCTCGGCCGCCGCGAAGCCGGCAACGAGCGCGGCGAACACCAGCACGCAGGCCATCGCATGCGCGCCGAAGGCTCGCAGCTCGCGGCGGAACATCAGCAGCGCCCAGGCCGCCACCGCCGCGTTGAGCAGGCCGAAGAACAGCCCCGTGCGGATCAGCCCCAGGTGCGGCACCAGCAGCAGCGGGAAGGCCACGGCCACCACCAGGGCGCCGAGGTAGTCGAAGGTCAGCACCTGGGCCACCAGGTCACGCAGGCCGTAGCGCGCGCTGAAGTGCTGCTTGAGGATGCGCATCACCAGCGGGATCTCCAGGCCGACCAGCGTGCCGACGAGGCCCACGCCGCCGTACATCAAGGCGCGGAAGGGCGTGACGCTGGCAGCCGGCAGGCTCGCATGCGCGGCGAACAGCGCCGCCGGCATCAGCCCGCCCGCCAGGCCGACCAGCAACTCGATTCGCAGGAACTGCGCGACCAGCTGCCGCTCGATGAAACGCGAAAGCCACGAGCCCACGCCCATCGCCGCGAGGTAGGTTCCGATGACGGTGGAGAACTGCAGGACCGAGTCGCCCAGCAGGTAGCTCGCCAACGCGCCCGCGGCCAGCTCGTAGACCAGGCCGCAGGCGGCGATGACGAAGACCGAGGCGAGCAGCAGCACCTCGGCCGGCTGCACTCCGGAGGCTGGGGTTTCCCCCGTGGTTTCACGCATGGGGCTTGGCACGCCAGCGGCCACCGGTTAGCGTTGGCGCATGGCGCAGCGCGTGGACCCGCACCAGCCGGCCCCCGCGTCCGCGGGCTGGCATGACGCATGGCTGCGCTGGCGCATCGAGCGCGCGCACGAGCTGGCCGCCAAGAGGCGCATCGACCTGCTGCACTGGCTGGACGGCGTCGATTCGGCCACCTTCGCCCGCAACGGCTTCGTCGTCAAGCGCCAGGTGCTGCCGCCCGACCAGTTCGAGGCGCTCAGCGAGCAGGTCCAGTCCCGGCGAGGCACGGCCCGCGAGATGCTGATGGGCGACACGGTCACCCGCCACATCCCCGTCGACGAGGCCTTCGTCGCCTCTGCCCCGGCGCTGGCCGCGCTGCTGCAGGGCCGGCTCTGGAACGGGCTCACGCGCTACGTGGCCGCCAGCCGGCGCGCGCCGCAGGCCTATGTGCAGACGGTCGTGACCCACACCCGCCTCGGCGTGCGAGACCCGCAGACCCTGCTGCACAGCGACGCCTTCGCGCCGACGATGAAGGCCTGGTACTTCCTGAACGACGTGGGCGACGACGACGCCCCGCTGTGCTACGTGCCCGGCTCGCACAGGCTGACGCCGGCGCGGCTGGCCTGGGAGCTGCGCCAGGCCCGCCGGGCCGATGCGCCTCACCTCGACGGCCACGCGACCAAGCCCAACGGCCTGCCACCCGACCCTCGCCGCGTCGACAAGTCCGAGCTCGCCTCGATGGACCTCGGCCTGCCGGCCCGGCTCGTCGTGCCGGCCAACACGCTGATCGTGGCGGACACCTTCGGCTTCCACAAGCGCGCCCAGGCGCGGCACCCCACGATGCGCGTCGAACTGTGGGCCGGCAGCGGCGCGGCCACGGCCCACGACGAAGCCTGGCACCCTCGCGGCCCTCTTTCGGCCGCCGTGCTGCCTCACTGGAAGGCGCAGGACCGCACCTGCGAAGACCCCCGCCGCGGAGTTTATTGAGCGGCCGGTCACGCTAGCCGTGGATTGCCGCGGCCACTATCAAGCCGATGGACAGACACATGGCTGCCACGACGACCGCCAGCGCCATGTTGCGCTTGCCGACGATCTCGTCCCACAGGTCGTAGGGCGTGATCTTGTCGACGATGACGAAGCAGATCCAGAAGATCGCCACGCCGATCAGCGCGAACAGCATCGAGCCGAAGAAGACCGCGGGCTTGAGCCACTCGATACCCATCATTTGCATTGCTCCTTGAGGTCTGACGCTACTTGTGGCCGCCACCGCCACTGGAAAAGCCGCCGAACGAACCGCCGCTGCTGCGGAATCCGCCGGACGAGTGATTGCGCCGGCACTGCTGGTACTCGTTGCTGGATTCGCCGAAACTCGCCTTCACGTCGTCACAGTCGTCGCCGCTGCAGCGCGACATCAGAACGATGACGACGATCACCACGATCAGGATGATCACGCCCTGGCTGAGGCCGCTGCCGCCCGATTTGCCGGTCGCCAGGCCCGACAGGGGCCCGGCATCGCGCGAGAAGCCCGCCCGGGCCGCCGGCGCGATGCGGAAGGCGCTCGCCACCGTGGCCGCGTCGATCGCCTGGCCCAGTGACCACACCACCTCGCCCGCGGTCGCCTCCCGCGAGAGCTTGGCGCCGCGGGGGCCGTCGTAGTCGGTGACGTCGGCGCGCTCCTCGCGCTGGACCCGCCAGTAGAACTCGCCCTGCACCCAGGTGACCTTGGCGGCATAACGCCAACGTTCGGTGAACTGCGTTTCGCCCACCTTGGCACCGCGGCCGGTGGCCAGCGGTGCACCGGTCATGGGGCGGACCCAGCTCCAGCCGTCCTCGGCATCGACCAGGAAGGCGAAGCCCGCCGTGCGGTGGTAGAGCAGGTACTCGCGCCAGAAGGTCTGCTCGTCGTCGTCGCCGGGGCCGGGCAGGTCGCAGCGCTCCATGTAGCCGACGACGGTCCAGTCCAGCGGCCCCTCGGCGCCCAGCGCGAGGCGGCCCGTGGTGCCGAGCGGGATCTGCGGCTGAAGGCCGCCCGGGCCGGAGTTGTTCTGGGCGTAGTGCGCCAGGTCGCCGCCCACGCCCTGGGAGATGTCGACCACGGCCCGGCATTGCGGGCAGCTCATCGATTGCGTGGTGGCCAGCGTCGGCGCCAGCGGCGCGCCGCAGCTGGGGCAAGGCACGCTGCGGCCAGAGAGCGTCTTCTCGCTCGCCTCGCGCAAGCCGCTCAGGCTCAGCTCGGCGAGCGCGACCGAGCGACCGACGGACCAGGCGGGATGCGCCGGATCGGCGTAGTCCAGCGTGGCGACCTCGCCGCCGGTGCTGCGCAGGTCCGCGACGACGAACTCGCCTTCGAGCTTCGGCGGCCGCGGCAGCTCGCCCTCGCCGGCGAGGAGGTGCGCGCGCACGACAGAGGCAACGCTCCACGCATTGCCCGCGACGAGCCGGCGCTCGCCCGCGTGCAGCTCGTCGGCCGGCGGCAGTTCCGGCGGCGCAGGCACGACATCGAAGGCCAGCACGTAGGCGCCGTTGTCCTCGCTGAGCCAGGCCGAGCGGGGCGTGCCTTCCTCGCCCGCCGCATCGAAGAGCAGGTGCCACTCGTTCCAGGTGCCGTCGGCGTAGGCGTACTGCAACCTGCCGACGAGAGTGAACGGCACGCCCTGGTGGCGGCCGCGCACGCCGAGCTGCAGCGGCGAATGGTCGTCGAACAGCTCGGCCGAGACGCCGATGCGGCGCAGCGCCTCGCCATCGCGCACGACGGTCGAGCGGCAGAAGGAGCAGACCGCGCTGGCCGAAGCGGCGGAGGCGAACTCGACCGGCGCGCCACAGCCCGGGCACGCGGCCCGCCACGTCCGCTGCGCGCGCGGCGGCGGGCCGGCAGGAGGTGGCGCGGCCGCCACGTCAGGCGAGTTTCTTCAGCAGTTCGGCCTTCTTGGCGCTGAACTCTTCCTCGGTCAGGATGCCCTTGGCCTTCAGGTCCGCGAGCTTCTCGATCGTCGCCATCACTTCATCGGGCCGCAGGGGCGCGGCCGCCGGCGCGCCCTCGGAAGGCGGCATCTTCGCGCCGCCCGCGTTCAGGCCCTGGCTGAGCTGGTTGGCCATCATCTGGCCGAGCGCGACGCCGGCACCCAGGCCCATCGCGTCACCCGCCACGCCGCCGCCGCCCTGCCCCGCGGCCTGCGCGAGGTTGGGGATGGCCTGCGCCGTCTGGTACTGCATGAACTGGCCCATGTTGGAGCCCACCATGCCCATGCCGATCTTCTGGTCGAGGATCTTCTGCAGCTCCTCGGGCAGCGAGACGCTCTGCAGCTGCACGCTCTCGAGCTTCAGGCCGATGGCCTCGAAGGCCGGCGCGGTCGCGGCCTGCAGCTGCTTCGCGAACTCGACCTGGTTGGCCGCGAGGTCGAGGAAGGGGATGCCGCTGGCGGCCACCGCATCGCTGATGTGCTGCAGCATCAGGCCGCGCAGCTGGCCGTCGAGGTCCTCGACGGTGTAGCGCTCGCGCGTGCCGGAGATCTCGGTGTAGAACAGCTTCGGGTCGCCGACCCGGTAGGCGTAGTTGCCGAAGGCGCGCAGGCGCACCGCGCCGAAATCCTTGTCGCGGATGGTCACCGGCTGCGAGGTGCCCCAGCGCTGGTCGACCTGCTGGCGGGTGCTGAAGAAGTAGACGTCGCTCTTGAACGGGCTCTGGAAGAGCTTGTCCCAGTTCCTCAGGTAGGTCAGCACCGGCAGCGTCTGCGTGGTGAGCTTGTACATGCCGGGGCCGAAGACGTCGGCCACCTTGCCCTCGTTGACGAAGACGGCCATCTGGCTCTCGCGCACGGTCAGCGAGGCGCCGTACTGGATCTCGTTGTCGGCCATCGGGTAGCGCCAGGCCAGCGTGCCGTCGCCGCTCTCGGTCCATTCGAGGATGTCGATGAACTGTTTCTTGATGAAATCCATCAGGCCCATGGTGACGAGGCTCCGGCTAGGCGCCGGCTGGTTGCCGGCGCGGCCAATAATACGCGTCCCCTACGCGCTCAGAACCAGCAGGAAGCCCCATGCCGGAAGACGCCGCAGCCGACGTTCCCAGCCCTTCGATCGACCGCACCGTGCCCGTGCCGGCCACCGGTGCGACCCGCCTGGCGGTCATAGGCGCCGGGCCGGTCGGCCTCACGCTCGCGCTGTTCGCCGCGCGCCTGTGGCCCGAGTCCGAGGTCACCGTCTTCGATGCCCGATCGCCCGCGCAGGACGTGTCGGCCGACCCCCGCACGCTCGCGCTGAGCCTGGGCAGCATCCAGCTGCTGCAGCGGCTGCAGGCCTGGCCCGCGGCGCAGGCGCAGCCCATCGTCCAGGTGCACGTCTCCCAGGCCCCGCCCACGCTCACCGGCGTGCCGATCCGGCCCGAGCTGACGATCCGCGCGATGGACGAAGGCGTGCCCCAGCTGGGCGCGGTGCTGCGCTACGGCCAGGTGGTCGCGCCCCTGCAGCAGGCCTGGATGGCCGAGTGCGAGGCCGCGCCGGCGCGCTGCCGGCTGCGCCTGGGCACGCCGGTCGCCGCGGTCAAGCCGGTGAACGGCGGCGTCGAGGTCGACGCCGGCATCGCCGAGCCCTTCGAGCTGGCGGTGATCGCCGAGGGCGGCGTGTTCGCCGACCAGGCCCGCAAGAGCCTCAGCCACGACTACCGCCAGACGGCCTGGGTGGGCAGCGTCGAACTCGATGTTTCCGGCCTCGCGAATGCCGATCCGCCCGGCACCGCCTACGAGCGCTTCACGCGCCACGGGCCGGTGGCCCTGTTGCCGCTGCCGCGCGAAGCGGCCGATGCGCCGACGCTGCGCCGCGCCTCGCTGGTGTGGTGCGTGCCGAGCGAGGACGACCCGGTTGCGCCGCTCGACGATCACCAGCGCGCGGTGGTGCTGTCCACCCTGCTGCCCGAGGGCGCGGGCCGCCTGCGCGCAATGGGCTCGCTCAAGCGCTTCGCGCTCGGCCTGAATGCCGAGCGCACGCTGGTGCAGGGCCGGCAGGTGCGCATCGGCAATGCGGCGCAGACGCTGCACCCGGTCGCCGGCCAGGGCCTGAACCTGGGCTTGCGCGATGCCTTCACCCTGGTGCGCACGCTGAGCGGCGCGGATTCGCTCGATGCCGCCCTGCGCCGCGTCGAATGGTCCCGCGCGCCGGACCGCTGGAGCATGATCGCCGCGACCGATTTCCTGGCCCGCAGCTTCACCTGGAAGATGCCCGGGCTCGGCGCGCTGCGCGGCCTGGGCATCGCCGCGCTGCAGGCGATGCCGCCGGTCAAGTCCGCCCTGGCGCGGCAGATGATGTTCGGGCGGCGCTGAGCGTCGTCGCCGCCAGGCTCAGGAAGCCGGGTGGTCCTCCCCGGTGCCTTCCTGCCATTCGGCCAGGCGCTCGCGGCGCGAGATCGTGTCCGGATGGCGCGGGCCTAGCGTCCGCTCGGCGAGCTCGAACGAGCGCTGCATCCACATCATCGCCCCGACCGGCTGGCCGCCGGCGGCCATCGAGAGGGCATAGCGCTCCATCCGCCGGCTGGTGAATGGATGGGCGGGGCCGAGCGTGGCTTCGGCTTGCGACAGGGCCTGGCGGTTCAGCGAGATGGCTTCGGCGTAGCGCCCCTGTGCGGCCTGCACGTCGGCCAGCTCGGCCAGGGCGTGCAGCGCAGCGGCCGGCTCCTCCTGGGCGACATGGCTGGCGAGCTGCAACGCATTGCGTGCGGCCAGCAGGGCATCCTCGGGCAGGCCCTGCGCTTGCAGGCATCGCGCCAGCAGCCCGAAGGTCTCGGCGGCAGCGCCTATCGTCGCCTGGGGCCCGAGGAGGCTGGCCGAGCGCGTCAGCACCTGGCGGGCCGCCACCGCATCGCCGGCGTCGAGCAGGGCCTCGGCGCGGGCATTCAGCAGCCAGACCAGGTCTGGACTGTGGGCACCGTCGATGCGCTCGGCGATCTCGACCGCCCGCCGCCAGGCCTGGGCGGCTTCGGCATGGCGGCCGAGCGCCTGCAGCGCGGTGGCCTCGCCGGC
Organism: uncultured Ideonella sp.; assembly: GCA_946479475.1. The sequence goes on from CAMLGG010000057.1 coordinate 11,150, forward strand.
CAGGGCACGGTCCTGCAGATCGGGGTCGCGCCCGCCGGCGGCGACGCGGGCCAGCTGGGCCTGCGACACGGCGAGCAGCTCGTCGTAGCGGAGGGTCTGCTCCTGCAGGCTCAACAGCTCGTCCAGGGCGGCCAGGCGGTCGGGCGAGGCTGCGTCGGCCAGGGGGTCGAGGGCTTCGTAGGCGCGCCGTGCCAGCGGCAGCGCCGCCTCGGGCTGCCGGTTGCTGGCGAGCTGCCGCGCGGCCGCCAGGTCGGCCCGCGCCTGGGCCCATGCGCGCCGGCCCTCTTCCAGCCAGCTTCTGGCCTCGCGCCAAGCCGCGGCCCTCGGGCCGCCCGCGCCGGCGAGGCGATCCAGCTCGCGCATCGGGCCTTCGCGCCATGCCGCAGGATCCGCCGGCTGGGCCAGCGCCTGCCGGTAGGTCGCCATCGCGGCGCCCCGGTCGCCGGCAAGCCAGTCGGCGTGTCCGAGGCGGATCAGGTCGGCTGCGTCACGCCCGCCCAGGCGAAGCGCGGAGCCGCAAGCCGAGCGCGCCCGGGCCGCATCGCCTTGCGCGAGGCCCTGCCAGCACGCGGCCGCGGCCTCGGCGTGGGCGCGTGGACTGGCGTGCGCGGGGGTGACGGCCAGCACGGCCAGCAGGCCGGCGGCGAACGAGAAGACGCGTGGGTACTGCATGGGCCTCCCGGCGGCCGTGTGGGTGAGCGGGGCGATCGTAGTGGCCCGGCGGGCCCGCGCGCCAGTCGGGAAGTCATGCACCCGCGAAGCCGTGCTGCCGGTCACGGCAGCGCTCCCCGCTCAGGTGTCGCGGACGTTGCCGGCCGGAGAGGAGGCGGCGGCGGCGTTCAGCTCCGCCAGCCAATCCCGGCGGCGGCGCGTCTCGGGGTGGTCGGGGCCTATCGTCAGCACCGCCACGTCGTAGGCCCGCTGCATCAGCGGCAGCGCGGCCTCGGCCTGGTCGTCGTCGGCCAGGGCGATCGCCAGGCGCTCGAGCCTCCTCACCGCCACCGGGTGGACGGGCCCGAGCGCGCGCTCGGCCAGCGCCAGCGCCTCGCGGTTGACCTCGATCGCCTCGCTCAGCTCGCCCTGCTCCGAGAGCACGTCGGCCAGGCTGGCCAGGGCGGGCAACGGGGCGGCGGGCTCGTCCTGGCCCGCCTGCTTCGCCAATGCGACGGCCGCGCGGGCGGTGGCGAGCGCCTCTTGCGTCTTGTCCTGCGCCTGCAGCGCGCGGGCCAGCAGGGCGACGGTCGCCGAGGCGACGCGCAGCTCGGCCTTCGGCTTCTGCATCAGCTTCACCGCCCGCTGCAGCACCGGCCCCGCCGCCTCCGCATCATCGGCCTCGAGCAGCGACTCGGCCTCGGCATTGAGCATCCACAGCAGCCCCGGGTCGTCCTCGCCATCCAGGTTCTCGACAATCTCGATCGCACGCTCCCAGGCCGCGGCCGCCTCGTTGTAGCGGCCCATCGCCTGCAGGGCGGCGGCCTCGCCGTCGGCGTAGAGGTCCTTCAGGTCTTCGTCATGGTCGCCGCGCTCCTGCACGCGGGCGAGCTGCTGCCGCGAGAAGGCGAGGAGCTCGTCGTAGCGGAAGGTCTGCTCCTGCAGGTACATCAGCTGGCTGAGCACGCGCTGCCGCGCGGCGGCATCCAGGGATACCACAGGGTCGACGGCATCGAAGGCGCGCTGCGCGAGCGGCAACGCCTCCTCCAGCTGCTTCGCCTGGCTGAGCCTCCGGGATTCCGCCAGGTCGGCGTTGGCACGCGCCACGGCCCGACGCCCGGCCAGCAGCCAGCGCCTGGCCTCGCGCCAGCGGGCGGCCTGCGGGCCACCCTGGGCGACCAGCCGCTCCAGGTCGCGGCCGGGTCCGCGGCGCCAGCTCTCTTCGCTGGCATCGCGGCCGAGGGCCATGCGGTAGACCGCGCGGGCGCCCTCGACCCGGCCGTCCAGGGCCTGCAAGTGGCCCAGCCGGACCAGGTCCGCCAGCCCCTGCTCGCCGCCGAGCTCGGCGGCCCGGGCGCAGGCCTGGCGGGCGACGGCCGCCCTGCCTTGCACCAGCCCGGCCCAGCAGGCGGCCGCTTCGCGGTCATGGGGGCTCGTGCGCGGCGCGGCGAGCGCCGACCCGGCCATGCCCGCCAGCAGCAGGACCGCCACCAGTCGTTGCTTCATCCGGCCTTCCTCTTGCGCAAGAAAAACGTCGACCGGAATTCTAGGAGCGCCGCTCCGGCGAGCGGGCCGCCTTCAGGGCTTCACGGGCGTCACTTCAGCGACTGAAGGTAGGCGATCACGTCGGCGCGTGCGGCGGCGTCGCCCAGGCCGTCGTACTTCATCTTGCCGCCGGGCACCACCTTCCTGGGCAGGGTGATGTAGGCGTCGATCTTCTCCGGCGTCCAGGTGATGCCGCTGGCCTTCATCGCATCGGAGTAGGCGAAGCCCGGCGACGTGGCCGCGGCACGGCCGACGACGCCGAACAGCGGCGGCCCCTTCTTCGCCTTGCCCTCCTTGGGGCTGTGGCAGTCGCCGCACTCCTCGACGAAGGTGTCGGCGCCGCGCTTGGCGTCGCCGGCGGCACGGGCGTCGTGGGCAAGGGCCGCGAGCAGCAGCAGCATCGCGAGGCCGAAGGGCAGGGAATGTCGCATCTTGGTAGCGCCCTTAGAAGGCCAGCCAGACGAAGGCCGTCAGCGTGTTGTTGTCGCGGGCGCGCCGGTCGTTGCCGTTGTCGTCCAGGTAGTGGCTGCCGCCCTGGTAGCGGCTGTAGCCGGTGTATTGCAGGCCGAGGCGGGCGTTGGCCCAGGGGGCGCCCCACGAACCTTCCTTGCCCCAGGGCGTCCAGTCCGCCTGCAGGATGTAGCCCGCGGTGTCGGAGCGGCCGTTGAGCGAGCTGGCGTTGAGCAGGGTGTCGCGGCTGCCGCGGGTGTTGAACAGGCCCGCCGTCAGGCCCCAGGTCTGCTGCCAGGTGTAGGAGCCCGCCAGCCTCGCCTGCGTGAGGCTCTGCCCGGCGCGTCCCGCGCCGCCCGCGGCCAGCGTCTGGTCGAGCGTGGCCCACTCGCGGATCAGGCTGCCGTTGAGACTGAAGATGTGCTCGCGGTTGCCGAGGAACTGGTAGGAGGCGTCGATGCCGAGGTCGCGGTAACGGTCGGAAAGCGGGGCACTGCGGTCGGGCGCGAGCTTCGCATCGAAGCCGACCAGGCCGAAGGAAAGGAAGTCGCGCTTGCGGTCCTGCATCCAGCCCAGCCGCAGGTAGCTGCCGGGCCCCTTGAACTTGCCCGGGTCGTCGGCGTTGAAGTGGTTCAGCATGGTCGGCGAGAGCGTCGTGTACAGGCCGAGCTCGCCGTACCAGTGCTTGTCCCACAGCGCGTAGGCGTTGGCGCCGATCACCGTGCTCGCCAGGCCCTCCAGCAGCGGCGAAGGGCCGGTGCCGTAGCCGAAGTCGGATTCGGTGTACGGGAAGCGCCACTGGCCGATGGTGTTGAACGGGTCGGTCAGCGTCGGGTTGGTGTTGAGCGAGACGCCGACGGTGGCGTCCTTGTCGCCCAGCGTCAGCGGGGTCGCGTAGCGCAGGTCCAGCTGGTCCATCGCCGAGGCCTTGTCCACGTCGGAGTAGGTGTACTGCACGAAGCTGCCGACGTGGTCGCTGAAGCGGCCGGCGAGGAACACCGAGAGCTCCTGCAGCGCGGCGTTGTCGTTGACCTTGAAGCGGTCGGGCGCGACGGCGGCGTCCTTCGAGCTGCGTGTCCAGTTGCCCACCACCATCGCGGAAAGCGGCACCTTGCCGTCCTTGCCGTCCGAGTCGGTGTAGCCGCCGAGCTTGAACTGGATGCCGTAGGGCGTGAGCTGCGGGCCGAAGCCACCGACGTGGCAGGCGGCGCATTCGGCGCCGGTCTGGCGGGCATAGCTGGGCACGGCGTGGGCCGAGGGGCTCCACAGGCCGCAGGCGGCCGCGGCGAGCGTGGCGGCCGCGAGGAATTGGCGCAGGGTCATGGTGATGGCATTGAGGGTGACGACGGGGCCGCCGCAATGTAGGAAGCGCTGGCTTGCGAATGCCTGAAGAGCGGCCCGCTCGGGTATGGCGCGCCGTCAGGCATTCGCAAGACTCGGCCGGCGACATTTCGCCCCTCGATCCGACCGGACTGCCCTTCATGCCCTCCTCTTCCCGCCCCTGGTGGCGCCTGCCGCTGCTGCGCTGGCTCAGCGTGCCCGTGCTGTTCGGCATGGTCCTGGGCCTGGCTGCGGCCGGCGTCGGCACCGCCACCGTCGAGCGCACCAACTCGGTGGAGTTCTGCATCTCGTGCCACGAGATGAAGGCGCAGAACTACGCCGAGTACAGCCACACCATCCACGCCCGCAACCGCACCGGCGTCAAGGCGATCTGCTCCGACTGCCACGTGCCGCACGACGCCCTCGGCACCGTGCTGCGCAAGATCGGCGCGGCCAAGGACGTCTGGTCGCACGTGACCGGCAAGATCGACACGCCCGAGAAGTTCGAGGCGCACCGGCTCGAGATGGCCACCGCCGTCTGGCGCCGCATGAAGGCGACCGACTCGCGCGAATGCCGCAGCTGCCACGACGCGTCGGCCATGGATCCCGAGGCCCAGGGCCCGACCGCGCGCAAGCAGCACCTGAAGCTCGCCGACGGCAGCCACACCTGCATCGACTGCCACTACGGCATCGCCCACAAGGAGCCGCCGGGCGGCGCGGAACCGCGCGACGTCGTGGCGAGCGAGCACTGAGCCCCGCCGCCGGCCGGACGACAATCGGGCCGATGCGACTGCTGGTGGTCGAGGACGATGCCCTGGTGGCGGCCGGGCTGAAGCAGGGCCTTTCGCGGGCCGGCTACACCGTCGACGTGGCGGCCTCGGCGGAGGCCGCCGAGGCCCGCGTTCGGCGCGAGGCCTTCGACCTCGCGGGGGTCGACATCGGCCTGGCGGGCGCCGACGGGCTCGCGCTGATCCGCCAGTGGCGCGAGCAGGGCCTCGTCCTGCCGGTGCTGGTGCTCTCGGCGCGTTCGAGCCTGGAGGACACGGTCAGCGGCCTGGACGTCGGCGCGGACGACTACCTCGGCAAGCCCTTCCGCCTGCCCGAGCTGGTGGCCCGGGTGCGGGCGCTCATCCGCCGCTCGCACGCGGTGGCCGGGGCCCAGCTGCGCCACGGCCCGCTGCTGCTCGACACCGCAGCCCACACCGCCACGCTCGCCGGCCAGCCGCTGGAGCTCACGCCACGCGAGTGGGCCATCCTCGAGATCCTGCTGATGGCCTCGCCCAAGGTGGTCAACAAGGACCGGCTGGTGCAGGCCCTGGCCGGCTGGGACCGCGACATCACGCCCAACGCGGTGGAGGTGCACGTCTCGCGCCTGCGGGCGAAGCTCGCGCTGGGTGGCATGGAGATCCGCACCGTGCGCGGCATCGGCTACCGGCTCGACGAGCCGGCCGGCGAATGATGGCGCGCCTGCCCAGCCTGCGCCGGCGCCTGCTGGTGGCCATCCTCGCGCCCCTCGCGATCGTCTTCGGGCTCAGCGTCGTGCTGGACTACCAGCTGGCCCGCGCGACGGCGGACTCGGCCTTCGACCAGGCGCTGGCCGACACGGTCTTCGACCTTTCGCGCAGCGTCGCGTCGCAGACCGAGGACGTCGACATGGAGATGTCCACCGAGGCCGAGGCGATGCTGCGCAGCAGCCCCGACGACCGCGTGTACTTCGCGGTGCGCGACGCCTCGGGCCGCCTGGTCGCGGGCGACGAAGGGCTGGTGCCGCCCGCCGCGCCCTCCGGCGCCAGGCAGCCGAGCTTCCACGACGGCCGCTACGCCGGCATGCCGGTTCGCATAGCCGTGCTGCGCAGCCGGCCCGACGGCGGCACGACCATCGTCGTGGCCGAGACCGTGCACAAGCGGCAGCGGGCCAGCCGCCGCATCCTCACCGGCATGATGCTGCCCGCGGCCGGGTTGCTGCTGGCCACGCTGGTGGCGGTGTACTTCGGCGTGCAGCGCGGCCTGGCGCCGCTGGAAGACGTCGAGCGCGAGATCGCCCGCCGCTCGCCGCGCGAACTGGCGCCCATCGACCTGCCCTCCACCCCGCGCGAGGTGAGGCCCGTGGTGGCCCGCCTCAACGAGCTGCTCGCGCTGCTGCGCGAGGCCGCGGCGGCGCAGCGGCGCTTCCTGGCCGACGCCGCGCACCAGCTGCGCACTCCGCTGGCCGGCCTGCAGACGCAGGTCGAGCTGGCGGCCAACGAAGGCCGCTTCGACGACTCGCCCGAGCGGCACGCGCGCATCGAGGAGGCGATCGACCGCATCGCCCACCTCGTCCAGCAGCTGCTCGCCTATGCGCAGGCCGAGCCGGCTTCGGGCCTGGACAGGCGCTTCGAGGCGGTCGACCTGCGCGTGCTGGTGGAGCAGTCCGCCTCCTTGTTCCTGGACCAGGCGCTGGCCCGCGGCATCGACCTCGGATTCGACCAGAAGCCGGCGACGGTCCAGGGCGTGCCATGGCTGCTGCGCGAGGCGCTGGCCAACCTGATCGACAACGCGCTGTGCTACACGCCGCCCGGCGGCGTGGTGACCGTCGGCTGTGGCGTGGTCGACGGGCATCCGCGATTGAGCGTGGTCGACAACGGCCCCGGCATAGCGCCAGCCGAACGTGAACTCGTTTTCGAACGCTTCTACCGCGTGGCCGGCTCGCCGGCCGGCGGCGCGGGCCTGGGGCTCGCGATAGTGAAGGAGATCGCCGCGCTGCACGGCGCCGAGGTGCAGCTCGGAACGCCGGCCGAAGGCGGCCTGCGGGTGGAGCTCGTCTTCCCGCCAGGCTGAGCTGCGCGCTTCATTTCCCGGCCCGCCAGCGGGCGGCGTCGAGCTTGAACAGCACGTGCGGCCGCACCGCATGCCCTTCCGGCACGCCGGGGTGGTCGAAGGCGAAGCCGGTATCGGCCAGGCCGATGCGCCGCATCACGGCCTGGGAGCGAAGGTTGGTGCGCGCGGTCATGGAGACGATCTCCTCCAGGCCGATCCGCTCGAAGCCCGCGGCCAACGCCGCACGCGCCGCCTCGCTGGCGAAGCCTGAACCCCAGTGCGCATGGGCGAGGCGCCAGCCCACTTCCACGCAGGGCGAGAACGGCAGGTCCGCGCGCGGGATGCTCAGGCCGGTGAAGCCGATGAACTCGCCGGTGTCGCGCCGCTCCAGCGCCCAGTTGCTCCAGCCCCGCGCGGCGAAGCCGGCGATGAACGCATCCACCGAGGCGTTGCTGCGCTCGGGCGGGATGAGGGCGGGGAAGTGCTCCATCACGCGCGGATCCTGGTTCATCGCGGCGAAGGGCTCGCGGTCGCTCTCGCGCCACGTGCGCAGGCGCAGTCGGGGCGTCTCGAGTTCGATCGGCACGATGCCGCCCGGGGTCATGGCAGCAGCCGCACCTTGATGTTGCGGTAGTGCACTTCGCTGCCCGGGTCGTGGCCCTGCAGGGCGAAGGTGCCGCTGGCGATCAGGCGCTGCTCCAGCCCCTCGGGGCGCACCGGGTTCGGCTCCTCGGTGTAGTCGACGATGGTCCGGTCGTCGATCTGCGTGAGCACGTGCTTGCCCTCGACGCGGATGCCGAGCGTGAACCAGCGGCCGTCGGGCACCAGCACCTGCTCGAAATCGCGTATGCCCCACAGGCCGGCGGTGCGGCTGGTGTCCGAATGCGAGTTGTTGACCTGCACCTCGTAGCCGACACTCGGCCAGCCCACCTCCTGCCAGCGGGTGTGGAAGTACACGCCCGAGTTGGCCTGAGGGAAGGTCATCACCTCGGCCCTGAACTCGAAGTCGCGGAACTCGTGGCCGGCGACGGGGCCGGTGTAGAAAAGGTGCGAGCGGGGGCCGCGCACGACGATGGCACCGTCCTTCACGCTGAAGGTGCCGGGGGCATCGCTGGCGCGCCAGCCTTCGAGCGAGCGGCCATCGAAGAGCAGCTGCCAGCCTTGGGCCTGCTCGGCCGGGCTCAGCGTGTTGGGCAGGGCGGGTGGGGTCATCCTTTCGGCTCCGATGGAGGTGCAGCCGGTCAACGCGGCCGAGAGCAGCAGCAGGCGACGGTTCATCGAGATCCTCCTGGTCAGACACCCACCAGCCGGATGACCTCCGGCGGCGGGCCGTCGAAGCGCTCCGACGGCACGTTGCCGACGAAGCCCAGGTCCTTCATGCCGGCAGGCGTGGTGTAGAAACCGCCGGCGGTCAGGTCGCGGTAGCGTGCGAAGAAGGCGACCTGCTCGGAGAGTTCGGGCGAGGCCTTCCCGGCCCAGCAGATCGGGTCGCAGATCGAACGCTGCTGTTCGGGGCTCGCGCCGGCGAAGTCGCAATCGAAACGTCGCCGGCTCTCGGCATCCAGCCAGGCCAGGCCCTGGCGGACGAGCGCCTTGTCACCGGCGTGCCGCGGGTACGGCGCACTGATCCACTCGTCGATGAAGACCTGCACCTCGAGCTCCGCCGCGCTGGGCGAGCGCTCGTCGGCCGGGATGATCAGGGCGCACAGCGCCGCGGCGCAGCGGCGCTCGGCCTCGCCCAGGGTGAGCGGCCAGAGCTCGCCGGCGCGGTAGGTCTTCTTCAGGTCCGGGTCGGTGCCTATGCCGACGCGAGGCCTGGCGTGCACCTGGCCGCCCGAGAGCGCCGCGGCCGCGGCGAGCATCCACTGCATCGACTGCCGGCGGTCCACTCAAAGCTCCTTGCGCTTCAGGCGCTCGACGATCCGGTCGGCAGCGCGCCAGGCCAGCGCCATGATGGTGAGGGTCGGGTTCTTGTCGGCGTTGGAGCAGAAGGGCGCGCCGTCGGTGAGGTAGAGGTTGTCGACGTCCCAGGTGCGGCACCACGGGTCGGTGACGGACTTGCGGCGGTCGCTGCCCATCATCGCGCCGCCCACCTCGTGGATGATCGAGCCGCCCGGGGCGATGGCCTTGGCACCGTCGAGCTCGGGCCCCTCGTGGACGCGGCCACCCATGGCCGCGACGAGCTCGGCGAAAGTCCGCTGCATGTGCGCGGCCTGCCTCGTCTCGTGCGCGGACCATTGCCAGTGGAAGCGCAGCACCGGGATGCCGAAGCGGTCCTTCTGCTTCGGGTCGAGCTCGCACCACGAATGGTCATTGGGGATCATCTCGCCGCGGCCGGCGAGGTAGACGAAGGAGCCGTAGTAGCGCCGCATGTCCTGCTTGAACGCGGCGCCATAGCTGCCCTGGGTCAGCCATTCGAGGCCCGCCGTCGTGCCCGGCCCCGGCATGCGGCGGCCCGAGGACAGCTCGATGTGGTAGCCGCGCGGAAAGCCCAGCCCGCCCTCGGCCCAGCGCCGGCCCTGGCGCCGGTAGAGCCACCACGGCGAGTAGACGTGCGCGCCGCCGGCGCCGTCCTCGTTGTGCGGCGGCAGGGCTTCGAGCCGCGGCACCTGGCCGATCAGGTCGCTGCCGACCGTGTCCATGATGTGGCGGCCGACCCGGCCACTCGAGTTGGCCAGGCCCTCGGGGTGGCGCGGGGATCTCGAGTTCAGCAGGATGCGCACCGACTCGCAGGCGCTGGCCGCGAGCACCACCACGCGGGCCTTCGCCTCCAGATGCCGGCCGGCCGTCTTGTCGACGAAGCGCACGCCGGCGGCGCGGCCGCGCCTGTCCAGCGTCACCTCGTAGGCGTGGGCGTTGCAGAGGATGTCGAGGTCGCCGGTGGCCAGCGCCGGCGGCAGGTGCACCGCCGGGCTCTGGTAGGTCGCGCCTATCGAGCAGCCGCGGCTGCAGGGCGTGGCCCAGAAGCAGGCCGCGCGCTCGCGCATCGCCTGGGCCAGGATGCGCTGCGCGCGCGGGTTGCCGGGGTGCAGCTTCGGCGGGATGTTCACGTGGTCCAGCGGACGCGTCAGCACGGCCCGGTGGATGGGCACGATCGGGATGCCCATCTTCGCGCCGTGCAAGGCCATGAGCCGCTCGCCGACACGCGGCGCCGGCGGTGGCAGCAGGCAGCCCTCGGGCGAGTCGGGCGTGTTCTCCAGGCCCTCGTTCGAGCCGTACACGCCGATCAGCATCTCGACCTTGTCGTAGTAGGGCGCCAGGTCCTCGTAGGCGATGGGCCAGTCGAAGCCCAGGCCGTCGCGCGAGAAGGGCTTGAAGTCGTAGGGCCCGTTGCGCAGCGAGATGCGGCCCCAGTGGTTGGTGCGGCCGCCCAGCATGCGGGCACGCCACCACTCGAAGCGGTGGGCGTCCTCGGTGGAGGCGTTGGTGTAGGGCTCGCCCGGCACCGCCCAGCCGCCGTCGACCGTGGCGTCGTAGAAGCCGAAGGGCTTGTCCGGCGTGTCCGCGCCGCGCAGCGGTGCATCGCCGTAGGGCTGGAACATCGGCGTCTCGGTGCGGAAGTCGTAGGCCCGGCCCGCCTCGAGCATCAGCACCTTGACCCCCTCCATCGCGAGGGTATAGGCCGTCTGGCCGCCGGCCGCGCCGGAGCCGACGACGATCACGTCGTAGTCTCGTTGCAGCGTGCGCGGGGAGACGAACGGCATCGGCTGCGCCCCGGGGCGTGGATGATGGCGCCCGAGTTTGCCAGCATTGCCGCGGTCGCCCCGAGCCTGTCGAATCCCGGCCGGCTCGTTCGTCGTCATGACAGGCGCCCCCGTTGCGGCGCTGCCCACCACCACCGAAAGGAACCACCATGCCCACCGGCACCGTTCGCCTGCATCGCGTCCTTCGCTCCAAGCCCGAGCGCGTCTACCGCGCCTTCCTCGACCCGGCCGCCATGGCCAAGTGGCTGCCCCCGTACGGGTTCACCTGCACGGTCCACCACATGGAGGCCCGTGTCGGCGGCGGCTACAAGATGTCCTTCACCAACTTCTCCAGCGGCAACGGGCATTCGTTCGGCGGCACCTACGTCGACCTGGTGCCCAACGAGCGCATCGCCTACACCGACGCCTTCGACGACCCCAACCTCAAGGGCGAGATGCGCACCACCATCACGCTGCGCGAGGTCTCGTGCGGCACCGAGCTGGACATCGTCCAGGAGGGGCTGCCCGAGATGATCCCGGTGGAGATGTGCTATCTCGGCTGGCAGGAGTCGCTCGCGCAGCTGGCCAAGCTGGTCGAGCCCGAGATCCCGGGCTGACGAAGCCGGCGCAAGGAGCGAAGACCGGTTGCTAGACTCGGCGGATCCTCGTCCCCCCGGAGTCCTTCGATGAAGCAAACGATCCTCGCTGCCGCTCTTTGCCTGGGCGCCGTCGCCCTGCCGATGACCGCCGCCGCCAAGGCCGACTGCCAGGCCCACCCCAAGGCCGAGTGGATGAGCGAGGCCGACGCCAAGGCGAAGATCACCGCCCAGGGCTACACGATCAACAAGTTCAAGGTCGACGGCCAGTGCTACGAGATCTACGGCCGCAACAAGGAAGGCAAGAAGGTCGAGATCTACTTCGACACCAAGACCCTCGACGTCGTGAAGTCGGAGATCGAGAAGTAAGCCGCCGCCATGGCTGAACGAAACGGCCGCGTGCCCGCCTGGGACGCGGCCGTTCGCATTTGCCACTGGGCACTGGCCGCCATCGTGGCCTTCGAGCTCTGGCGCGACGACGGCGACCGGCTGCACCGCGTGATCGGCTACGTCGCCGTCGGCCTCGTGGCCTTCAGGCTGGCGTGGACGAGCCTCAGGCCAGGCGGCGGCGGGCTGCGCGCCCTGCGCCCGTCCCCGTCTGCAACGCGCGCCTACCTTCGCCTGCTCGTCCAGGGGCGGGCGCCCCGCGGCCCGGGCCACGACCCGCTGGGGTTGTGGATGGTCTGGCTGCTCTGGCTGCTGGTGCTGCTGCTCGGCCTGACGGGATGGATGACCCACCTCGACATGTTCTGGGGCGACGACCGCGTGCAGGCTGTCCATGGCTGGCTGGCCGACACCCTGCTCGCCGCTGCATGGGTGCACCTGGCCTCGGTGCTCGCGATGAGCCTGCTGTGGAAGGAGAACCTGCCCCTGGCAATGCTGACGGGGCGCAAGCGACCCTTCGGCCCGGCCGCCCGGCCCGAGCGGCCGCCGCGCGACGGCTGAAGCACGCCGGCCCGCGAAGCCGCCATACTTCGCCCGGTGCGGGAGCTCGAACACATCCTCGTCCTCGTCGTCGCCGCCGTCGCGCTCGCCGCCGCCGCGCGGCGGGCAGGCGCGCCCTACCCGGTGGTCCTGGCGATAGGCGG
>CAMLGG010000058.1 GCA_946479475.1 uncultured Ideonella sp.
CCCAGGTGTGGGTGACCGAGATCGACCCGATCAACGCCCTGCAGGCCGCGATGGAGGGCTACCGCGTCGTCACCATGGACGACGCCTGCAGCCAGGGCGACATCTTCGTCACCGCGACCGGCAACAAGCATGTGATCACCCACGACCACATGGCGAAGATGAAGGACCAGGCCATCGTCTGCAACATCGGCCACTTCGACAACGAGATCGACATCGCCTCGCTCGAGAAGTACCGGTGGGAAGAGATCAAGCCGCAGGTCGACCACATCATCTTCCCGGACGGCAAGCGCATCATCATGCTGGCCAAGGGCCGGCTGGTGAACCTGGGCTGCGCCACGGGCCACCCGAGCTACGTCATGAGCAGCTCGTTCGCCAACCAGACGATCGCGCAGATCGAGCTTTTCACCAAGCCGGACGCCTACCAGGTCGGCCAGGTCTACGTGCTGCCCAAGCACCTGGACGAGAAGGTCGCGCGACTGCAGCTGAAGAAGCTCAACGCCAAGCTGACCGTGCTGACGGACGAGCAGGCGGCCTACATCGGCGTGAGCAAGAACGGCCCGTACAAGCCGGACACCTACAGGTACTGACACCGCCATGCGCGCCGACCAGCTGCTGGTCCAGCAGGGCCTCGCTCCGAGCCGGTCGGCCGCACAGCGGCTGATCGAGCGTGGCGCGGTGCGCTGGCTGGGGCCGCGCGGCTGGGCGGTGCCGAGGAAGGCGGGCGACGAGCTGCCCGAGGGCTGCGAGCTCGAGCTGACCGACGATGCCGAGCTGCGCTGGGCCTCGCGCGGCGGGCTGAAGCTCGAAGGTGCGCTTGCCGACAGCGGCGTCGACGTAGGCGGTGTTGTCGCGCTCGACGTGGGCCAGAGCACCGGCGGCTTCACCGACGTGCTGCTGGCTCGCGGCGCGGCGCGAGTGGTCGGCGTGGACGTCGGCCACGGCCAGCTGCATCCGCGCCTGGCGAGCGACCCCCGCGTGACGGCGATCGAGGGCGTGAATGCGCGCACGCTCACCCGGGAGCAACTCGGCAGCGCCATACCCGACCAAGGCTTCGGCCTGGTCACCGGCGACCTGTCTTTCATCTCGCTCACCCTTGTGCTGCCGGCGCTGGCGCCCTTGCTGGCGCCGGGCGGGACGCTGCTGATGCTGGCCAAGCCGCAGTTCGAGCTGCAGCCGGCCGACATCGGCAAGGGCGGGCTGGTCAAGGACGAGGCCGCCTACGAGCGTGTCGAGTCGCGCGTTCGGCAAGCCTGCATCGACTGCGCCCTCGAGGTGATCGCCTGGCGCGCCAGCCCCATCCTCGGCGGCGACGGCAACCGCGAATTCTTCATTGAGGCGCGGCGACCCGCCGCGTCCCTACCGAACCCTCCACGATGAACACCCCTTCCTCCGCAGAACCGAAGCGCGTGCCGGTCAGCTTCGAGTTCTTCCCGCCCAACACCCCCGTCGGCAGCGAGAAGCTGAAGACGGTGGTGCAGGAACTGGCCGCGGTCCACCCCGAGTTCTTCAGCGTCACCTACGGCGCCGGCGGCTCGACGCGCGACAAGACGCTGTCCACCGTGCGCGACATCGCTGCGCTCGGCCACGAGGCGGCACCGCACTTGAGCTGTGTCGGCTCGACGCGCGCCAACATCGCCGAGATCCTCTCGACCTACCGTGCGCAAGGCATCCGTCGCATCGTCGCCCTGCGCGGCGACCTGCCCAGCGGCACCGCGACGGCGGGCGAGTTCCGCTACGCCTCGGAGCTCGTCTCGTTCATCCGCGAGACGCAGGGCGCCGACTGGCACATCGAGGTCGCGGCCTATCCGGAGTACCACCCGCAGCAGCGCTATGCGAGGCGCGACCTGCAGTTCTTCGTCGACAAGGTCAAGGCCGGCGCCACCTCGGCGATCACCCAGTTCTTCTTCAACCCGGACGCCTACTTCCACTTCGTCGACGAGGTGCGCGCGATGGGCGTGGAAGTGCCGATCGTGCCGGGCATCATGCCCATCCACAACTACGCCCGCATCGCGCAGTTCGCTGCGCGCGACGGCATCGAGATCCCCCGCTGGGCGGCGCTCAAGATGGAGGGCTTCCTCGACGACGCGGCGGCCGTCCGCGCCTTCGGCCTCGACGTGGTCACCCGCCTGTGCGAGCGGCTCATCCAGGGCGGCGCACCCGGCCTGCACTTCTACACGCTCAATCAAAGCGCGCTGACGCTCGAGATCTGCCGCCGCCTCGGTCTCTGAGCATCTCGCTCGGGTATCCGGGACCTCGCTGTGGCGCGCCCGCATCGCGCCGCAGCGCACGTCCTTAAGCCACATCAAGGCCATCCGGCTGCCACGGGTTTTGCCCGGGCCGCTTGAGCGCCGGCAAGTTGCAGGGCGCCCTCCTTCGATGCAATGGACCCATGGCCATCAAGCGCCATGTCCATTGCAACCAAGAAGGAGTTCCCACATGAAGCGCTCGCTCATCGCGCTCGCCGCCGTCGTCACCACGCTCGCCCCGCTGGCCGTCCAGGCCCAGGACACGGGTGACTGGATCGTCCGCGCCCGCGCGACCAGCCTGACCTCCGAGAACGACGACTCGACCGGCCTGGACCTGTCGATCAACGACAAGGTCATCCCCGAGGTCGACATCAGCTACTTCCTGAACCCCAACTTCGCGCTGGAGCTGATCCTCACCTACCCGCAGAAGCACGACGTGAAGTCCGGCGGCGTCAAGATCGGCAGCTTCAAGCACCTGCCGCCGACGCTGACCGCGCAGTACCACTTCACCAACATGGGCGGCTGGCGCCCCTATGTCGGCCTGGGCGTGAACTACACCCACATCTCCGACGTGAACTGGGACCCGGCCGTCGAAGCGCAGCTGCAGCCTTCGCTGAAGAAGGACAGCTTCGGCCTGGCCGCGCAAGTTGGTGCCGACGTGCCCATCGGCGGCGGCTGGCTGCTGAACGTGGACGTGAAGAAGGTGCAGATCGGCACCGAGGTCTCGTCCTTCGGCGCGAAGGCCGGCGACTTCAAGGTCAACCCCTGGCTGGCCAGCATCGGCGTGGGCAAGCGGTTCTGAGGACTGCGATGGGCCTTGCCCGTCAGCCCGCAGCGCGGCGCACCGAAGCGACTTCGCGCAGGACTTCGAGCAGCGCCTGCGCCCCGGGCGAGAGCTCGTGCTGGCGTCGCGTCACGATGCCGTACGCGTCGAGCTTCAGCCCCGGGTCCAGGGGCAGCACCGCCAGGGTGCCTGCCTTCAGTTGCGGGAGGATGACCTCCTCCGGCAGGGCGGCCACCATGTCGCCGCCCTGCAGCAGGGCGAGCGCGACCGGCAAGGCGGCGGTCTCGACCGTCCTCGCCGGCATGTCCAGTCCGTGCGAGACGAACATCGCGGTCAGGCGGTCGCGCAGGATGCTGCCGGCCGGCGGCAGGATCCAGCTCTGGCCGGCCAGCTCTTTCACGCCGAGCGACTCGCGGCCGCAAAGCGGGTGGCCCGCCCGCACGATGAACCGATGGGGCTCTTCGGCCAGCGGCTCGAAGGCCAGCTCCTGCGCGGCCGATGCATCGAGGATGCGGCCGACGACGATGTCGAGCGATCCGGCGCGCAGCCGCTCGACCAGCGCCTTGCTGGCGTCGACCTCGATCGAGACGTGCAGCCGCTCGTGCCGCGCCTTCAGCAGCTGCACGGCCCGGGGCAGCAGCGAGGTCGCGGGCGTGAGGACGGTGCCGACCGAGACCCGGCCAGTCATTCCCGACAGCAGCTCCATCACCTCCTGGTGGGCCAGGCTCATCTCGGCCAGCGCAGCGCTGGCCCGTCGGATCATCACCTCGCCGTACCAGGTGGGGACTACGCCGCGCGGCAGGCGCTCGAACAGGCTGACGCCGAGCGTCTCCTCCAGCTCGGAAAGCAGCTTGGAGGCGGCGGGCTGCGTGAGCTGGGCCGCCTCGGCGGCCCGCAGGATGGACCGGTGGCGGCCCAGTTCCTTCAGCAGCACCAGGTGGCGCGTCTTCAGGCGCGAGCGGATGAAGCGGTCGGATCGCGGATCGGTCATGGCAGCGCGAAGGACGCATCACACGATGGCGCCTGGCGCCGGGCAGTATAGGCAGCCCCTTCGCTTCAATCCTCGAACAGCGCGTCGGCCAGGCCCGTGACCGCCGGCAGGGTCAGCTGGAACAGCCCGCCGGACGCCGGCCATCGGTCCAGCGCGGCCGCGTCCAGCTCCGCCCGGGCGCTGGTGATCGTCAGCTCGTGCAGCCCATGGCCACCGAAGGCCGGGCAGCTGGCATGCGGTGCCGCCAGGCTGACGGCCATCAGGACCTCGCCTTGCGGTGAATAGCGCACCACTCGCCCGGCGCCCCACTGTGCGTTCCACACGCATCCCTCGGCATCGACCACCGAGCCGTCCGGACCGGCGCCATCCTGCACGCGCGCGAACTCGCGCAAGCCGGCGACGCTGCCGGACTCGCCGTCGTAGTCGCACTGCAGGATGCGGCCCTGGGCGGTGTCGGCGAAATACATCGTCCGGCCCTCTGGGCTGAAGCAGATGCTGTTGGCGATGGCCACCGCCGGCAGCGCCAGGCGGCGCAGGCCATGGCGTGAGGAGAACTGGTAGAAGCCGCAGATCGGCCGCTTCTCCGCCGCCTGGTTGAAGGTGCCGAAGACGAAACGGCCCTCCCGGTCGGTACGGCCGTCGTTGATGCGGGTGCGCGGCTCGGCCGCGTCCACCGGCAGCAGCGGCGAGACCTCGATCCGCCCCTCGTGCTCGCGGCCCCAGGCCAGGCCCTTGGCCAGGCCGAGCAGCAGGCGGCCCGAGCGGCAGAGCGCGAAGGAGCCCAGGCGGTCGGGCAACACGCATCGGACGGGCGAATGACCGGCGCCCGCCCAGTACCAGAGGCAGGCCGCCTCGATGTCCGTCCACCACCAGCGTTGGCGTGCCGCGTCCCAGAGCACGCCCTCGCCAAGGGTGCAGTGCACGTCGAGCGCCAGCCGGGCGGCGGCCTCGCGTGGATCGGGGGCGGGCTCGGCCATGCCTATCGCTCCTCGACGCGCCAGGCCGCGGCGAACGAGCGCGCGCGAACGCTCACCTCGGCGGCATCGAACCCGGGCGAATAGAGGGCCGAGCCCAGCCCGGCCCCGCCGGCACCGGCCGCGCGCCACGCGGCCAGGCTCTGCGGTGTCACCCCGCCGACCGGCAACACGCGCAAGCCCGGCGGCAGCACCGCGCGCCAGGCCTTGAGCACCGGCGGGGGTAGCGCCTCGGCGGGAAAGAGCTTGAGCGCATCGGCGCCGGCCGCGCGTGCGGCGAAGGCCTCTGTCGGCGTCGCCACGCCCGGGATGCACAGCAGGCCGGCCGCCTTCGCCGCGCGGATCAGCGCAGTGTCGGCATGCGGCATCACCACGAGCTCGCCGCCCGCGTCACGCAGGGCCGCGATTTCCTCGCTCTGCAGCACGGTGCCTGCGCCCAACACCACATCGGCGGGCAATGCAGCGCGCAAGGCGGCGATCGATTCGAAGGGCCGCGGCGAGTTCAGGGGCACCTCGATGAGGCTGAAGCCGGCGTCCACCAGCGCTTGGCCGATGGCCGGCGCCTCCTCGGGCCGCAGCCCGCGCAGGATGGCCACCAGCGGCAGGCGGCTCATCGCGGCTTCGAGGCGCGGCGAGGGCGGGGGGCCGGGATCGCGATCGGGCAGTGTCTTCATGGGGCTCAGTGCACCCAGCCGGCCAGCAGCGCCTGCTGCCACAGGCCCGCGGGCGCGGTGTGGTCGATGTGGGAGACGTCCTCGCGGCCGAGCTGCTGCAGGCCACGGCGGTAGCGCTCGCAAAGGGCGGGCTCGCCCACGAGGATGATCGGTTGGCGCGGATCCGCCTGCGCCAGGCCCGCCACCAGCTCGTGGCCGATGAGCAGGCCCGAGAGGAAGTCGCCGAGGGCGTCCGGCGCGCAATGGCCGAACAGGCCCAGCGTGCGGGTGGCGAAGAGTTGGTGGCCCAGGTCTCGGCCTGCGCTGCGCTGTGCCGCGGCGATGCCCTTGTCGAAGGCGACGTCGTCGAGGCCCTCGCGCGGCGCCGCGGTCATCAGCCGGCCCAGCACCGAGTGCTGGCGCAGCACGGCGTAGAGCTCGCCCGTCATGCGCGTCGCGAACGTCATCACCCGGCCACCTTGCAGGCGCGCCCATTTGGAGTGCGTGCCCGGCAGGACCAGCATCGCGTCGCCGGCGTCCTGCGGCCGCAGGGCCAGCACGCCGGCTATCTGCGTCTCTTCACCCCGCATCACATCCGGCGTGCCGTCTTGTTCGCGGCAGCTCAGGCCCGGCAGGATCCTCAGCTCGCCGCCGGCCCAGGGCACGGAGACGGCGTGGCCGTGCAGGCCGGCGAGGTCGATCGGGCATTCGGCATACGGTGCCTCGCGCCAGCCGTGCGCACTGCCCACCATGCCGCAGGCGACCGAGGGCAGGCCGGGATGGACGTGCAGCCAGTCGGCGGTCACCGATTGCAGTGCCGCCTCGAAGCCTGAAGCTCCGGCGCCCAGCGCGGACGCACCGGCCTCGCTGGCACGCGTGTCCAGCACGGCACCGCCCTCGCCCAGCAGGTAGGCGCGCAGCCGGGTGCTGCCCCAGTCGACGGCCAGCAGGCGCGCTTCGGCCATCACCACTCCGCCACGCTGCCGTCGGCGTGCCGCCAGACGGGGTTGCGCCAGTCCTTGGCGCGCCGGCTCGCCTCGATGACCGCGTCTTCGTCGATCACCACGCCGAGGCCCGGGCGCTCGCTGGCCGCCACGTGGCCGTCCTTCACCGCGAAGTCCTCGCGGTTCTTCACGTAGTCGAGCAGCTCGGCGTCGCTGTTGTAGTGGATGCCCATGCTCTGCTCCTGGAACACCGCGTTGTGCGAGACCAGGTCGACCTGCAGGCAGGCCGCCAGAGCGACCGGCCCCAGCGGGCAGTGCGGAGCCAGCGCGACGTCGTGTGCCTCCGCCATCGCAGCGATCTTCACGCACTCGGTGATGCCGCCGGCATGCGAGAGATCGGGCTGCAGGATGGCGATGCCGCCGTTGGCGAACACGCGCTTGAAGTCGAAGCGCGAGAACATGCGCTCGCCGGCCGCCAGCGGGATGGACGTGTACTCGGCCAGGCGCGGATAGGCCTCGGCCTGTTCGGCCAGCACCGGCTCCTCGACGAAGAGCGGTCGCAGCGGCTCCAGCTCGCGCAACAGCACCTTGGCCATGGGCAGCGCGACGCGGCCATGGAAGTCGATGCCGAAGTCCACCGTGTTGCCGAAGGCCGCGCGGATCTGCGCGAACTTCTCGATGGCGGCGTCGACGGCGGCATGGCTCGCCACCATGTCGAACTCCTCGGTGCCGTTCATCTTGAAGGTGTCGAAGCCCAGCTCGCGGGCGCGGCGTATGCCTTCGACCACCTCGGCCGGCCGGTCGCCGCCGACCCAGCAGTAGGTCTTCATGCGGTCGCGCACACGGCCGCCGAGCAGCTGGTAGACCGGCACGCCCATCGATTGGCCCAGGATGTCCCACAGCGCCTGGTCGATGCCGGCGATGGCGCTCATCAGGATGGGCCCGCCGCGGTAGAAGCCCCCGCGGTACATGACCTGCCAGAGGTCGTTGATGCGACGCGGGTCCTGGCCGACCAGGTAGTCGGAGAGCTCGTGCACGGCCGCCTCCACCGTCTTGGCGCGGCCTTCGACGACTGGCTCGCCCCAGCCGACGATGCCCTCGTCGGTCTCGATCTTGAGGAACATCCACCGCGGCGGCACGCGGTAGGTGGTGAGCTTGGTGATCTTCATGCCCCGAGGATAGGGGCGCGAGACTTGCCGAAGTACTACCGTTTCGTGCCGGTGCTATGAATGTTTCGGATAGCTCGGCGACGGCCTCAGCGCTCCCAGAACACGCCTTCTTCCGTCAGCAGCGCATCGAGCGGCATGTCGTGCGGCTCCGGCTCCAGCCAAGGCACGTAGCCGTTCGAATAGGCCAGGCCGGCCGTCGACGGGCGAGGCTGGAGAGCTGCCAGCGTGCGGTCGTAGAAGCCGCCGCCGTAGCCCAGCCGGACCCCGCCCGGGCCGAAGCCCACGCAAGGCACCAGCAGCAGCTCGGGGTGAAACTCCTCGGTGTCCTTGGGCTTGGGGATGCCGTAGGCGTCCTCCTCCATCGGGCAGCCGGGATACCAGACGTGGAAGCGCAGCTGCTTCGTCGCCCGGTCCATCACCGGCAGGCCAATGCGCCGGTCCTCGTGGCCGTCGCTCCAGCGGTACAGCGCGGGCAGCGCATCGAACTCGCCCTTGATCGGCCAGTACGCACCGATCGTCTGCTCCTTGCGGCTGATCAGCCAGACCTGCAGCACCTCCTGCAGGTAGGCAGCGCGCTGGTGCCGGTCCAGCAGGGCCATGCGTTCGGCCTGCAGCTGCTTTCGCAGCACGGCCTTGTCGCGCGAGGGCTCGAGGTTCAGCTTGAAGGGCAGGCTCATGGTGTGTGGCGCGGACGAGACGTCGCGACGATTGTGCCGCTGTCCAGTGCCCGGTGGCTTGCCAGGCAGAAACGATCAGGCGCCTTGATCATCAAGGGGTTGGCAAGGATCGTGACAGTCAGATGAAGCGTTATTGCTGAATCAGCAATGGAGCGTTCCGAATCTCCGGGTTGGTACCGCCCGGGTAACTACCTAGAGTCGCGACTCCAGAACCCGATCAGCAACCTAGGAATATGTCCCTGCACACCCGTACCCTGGCCCCGATCGCCCTGGCCCTGGCGGCCCTCGGCGGCAACGCCTTCGCCCAATCCTCCGTGACCGTCTACGGCCGCGTCGACCTCTCGCTGGCCCAGCAGGCCGATGCGGTGGACAACAAGGAAGTCCGCAACGGCTCCGGCAGCCGCCTGGGCTTTCGCGGCACCGAAGACCTGGGCGACGGCCTGAAGGCCTTCTTCCAGATCGAGCATCGCTTCAACGCCGACGACGGCACGCAATCGAAGACGCCCTTCTGGGAAGGCAAGTCCATCGTCGGCCTGGAAGGCGCCTTCGGCCGCGCATGGCTGGGCCGCGAGGAGAACCCGGCCTACACCTACAGCCAGAGCGTGGCCGACCCCTGGGCCACCGACACGGTCGCCTCCAACGGCTCCATCATCAGCGGCCGCATCGGCAGCACCCGCTACAGCAACACGGTGAACTACCGCTTCGCGGCGGCAGGCTTTGCGGCCGCTGCGCAGATCGCCGAGCGCGAGGGCAACGCTCCGGCGATCGGCGTCGCGACGGATCGCCCCTACAGCCTGGGCGGCTCGTATGCCAACGGCCCGATCGTGGTGGGCGTCGGCTACGAGAACCCGGCCGCCGAGGACGACTACTGGGCCACCATCAACGGCAGCTACGACTTCGGCATGGTCAAGGTCGGCGCCTTCTTCGGCACCGGCCACGACGGCAATGACGACAAGCGCCAGTCCTGGCTGATCTCCGCCACCGCGCCGATCGGCCAGGGCCAGCTGCGTGCCAGCGTCGGCCAGCTGAAGAACAAGGACACCGACGTGATCCTCGACCGCCAGGTCGCCGTCGGCTACCACTACGCCCTGTCCAAGCGCACCACCGTCTACGCGGACCTGGTGCACGAGGGCCGCGACGACATTCCCGACAACTACAAGAAGACTGGTTACGACTTCGGCATCAAGCACAACTTCTGATCGCCGAACAACCGGCAGCAGCGATGCTGCCGACCTGAGTCAGAGATCTCCGTCGTGCTGCCGCGTGGGGACGCGGCGCCAGGCATGTCACGCGAGATGTTGGGGCCACCCATCCCGGGCGGCCCCTTTTTTCTTTCTACACTGGACGGCCACATGGCCGCCGCACCTGCCCCCGAGATCGTCGCCTGGAGCAGCGAATTGCTCACCCCGCTCGGCACCGTGCGCGCCAAGCGGATGTTCGGCGGCTGGGGGCTTTATGTGGACGAGGTCTTCATCGCCATCATCGTGGGCGAAGACCTGTTCCTGAAGACGGACGACGACAGCCGTCCGGAGTTCGAGGCCGCTGGCTGCCGCCCGTTCGAGTACCGGGCGGCCGACGGCCAGCAGGTGGCCATGAGTTACTGGAGCGCGCCGGCGGAGGCGATGGAGTCGCCAGCGCAGATGCTGCCCTGGGCGCGGCGGGCGCTGGCCTCGGCGTTGCGGGCCAAGGCCAGCAAGCGACCCGCCAGGCCGCGTGCACCGCGCGCCACCCCGCGCTCGAAGGCCGCCACGAAGGCGAGGCCGAAGGGCTGAGCCGGCTCCGGGCGCCAGACCAGCCAGGCCGGCTCGCCGTGGCGCCAGGCCTCGACCGTGACCGCGTCGCCGCGTTCGAGCCACAGCCGGTCGCCGGTGGTCAGCACGTGGTCGTCGAAATCGTTGTCGCGGGTCAGCCAGGCGCGGCCGGCTTGCACGGCGATCCAGCCGGCTTCGGCCGCGACCCAGCGGCGCACGCCCGGCAGGGCGAGGCTGCTGGGCTCACCCAGCTGGGGCAGGGACAAGGCAGCGAGGGAATGCGTGCTCATCATCAATCTCCTGTCGGTCGGAAACGTTTCCGATGTGGTGCATCATGCGCGGGCCTCCGGGTTTGCACCAATGCTTTCGGCGACGACGATTGATTCCATCCTGTTATGAGTAAACCGAGCTCCCGAGCCTTGTCGCTGGATTTCCTGCGCAGCTTCGAGGCGGTGGCGCGGCGGCTGTCCTTCAGCGCCGCGGCCGAGGACCTGCACCTCACCCAGCCCGCCATCAGCCGCCAGATCAAGAGCCTGGAGGAAGAGCTGGGCAGCCCGCTGTTCAACCGTGGCACCCGGCGCGTCGAGCTCACCAACGCCGGGGTGAGCCTGCTCAGGGCCGTCGAGCCCATGCTCGGGCGCCTGGATTCCACCGTCCGGCAGATCCGCATGGCGCAGGGGCGCGCGCAGATCAGCCTGTCGACTTTCCCCTCCTTCGCGACCTTGTGGCTGATGCCGCGACTGTCGGACTTCGAACGCGAGCATCCCGGCATCGACATCCGGCTGTCGGCCACCGATCGCCTGGCCGACGTCGAAGACCCCGACCTGGACCTGCTGCTGCGCCACTGCCGCCCGGAGCATGCGCCGCGCGGAGCGGAGCGCATGTTCGGCGAGTTGCTGACGCCGGTGGTCGGCGCACGCATGGCCGACGCCATCGCCCGGGGCGACGCGCCGCCGCTGAACCAGCCGTCCGACCTGGCGCAGCACACGCTGGTCGAGGTGGAGGACCACACGCCCAGCGCACAGGCACTCGCCTGGCCGGCGTGGCTGGCGGCCCATGGCCTCGCGCACCTGGCGCCCCGCCGCTGGTACAGCGTCAACTTCAACCACCAGCAGATCCAGGCGGTGCTGGCCGGCCAGGGGGTGGGGCTGGCATGGCTGCCGATGGTGCACGACGCGATCTCGCGCGGGGAGCTGGTCGAGCCCTTCGGGACCCGCCTGCGCCTGCCCTCGACCTTCGCCTACTGGCTGGTCGCCCTCGACAGGAGCGGCAGCCAGACGCCCCGGCCCGAGCTCGCGGCCCTGATCGATTACGTGCGGCGCCATTCGGCCGAGACCCGGCGCGCGATAGGCGAAGAAGCCGGTTGATGCGCCGGCGGCATCGCGGCCATCAGCACATCGCATCAACACCGGCCCCGATCGCCCCTAGCATGGCGGGCCCTCCCACCCCCAATCCGCCATGCTGCAGCTCTACATCGCCAACAAGAACTACTCCTCCTGGTCCATGCGCCCCTGGGTCGCGATGCGCCAGTTCGGCATCCCCTTCGAGGAGGTGATGGTCCGCTTCGACGACATGGCGCCCACGTCGCCCTTCAAGACGCGCATCGCCGAGGTGTCGCCCGCCGGCACGGTGCCGGTGCTGGTCGACGAGGGATTCGCCGTCTGGGACACGCTCGCGATCGCCGAGTACCTGGCCGAGAAGTTCCCGCAGCACGCCCTGTGGCCGCGCGACGCGAAGCGTCGGGCCCGCGCGCGCAGCCTGTGCGCCGAGATGCACGGCGGCTTCCGCGCCTTGCGCAACGCGTATCCGATGAACATCGAGGTCTTCATGCCCGAGATCGGGCAGCGAATGCTCGCGGAGGATCCCGCCGTCCAGTCCGATCTGTCGCGCCTGGCCGAAGCCTGGGGCGACGCCCTGGCCGAGTCCGGCGGCCCGTTCCTCTTCGGCGAGTTCAGCATGGCCGACGCCTACTTCGCCCCCGTCGCGGCCCGGGTGAAAAGCTACGCCTTGCCGCTGCCGCCGGCCGCCGCCGGCTGGCTAGAGCGGGTGTGGGCGACCGAGGCCGTCCAGGCCTGGGTGGCCGCCGCGCTGGAAGAGAAGACCTTCGTCGCGTTCGACGACCCGTACCGCCACTCACGCTGAGCGCGCCCCGTTCGCCGCGCAGCGAGCCCGCGCGCGAAGCCTCTGTGCCGAGATGCACGGCGGCTTCCGTGCACTTCGCAACGCCTGCCCGATGAACCTGGAGGCGAGCCTTCACGACGTGGGTGCGACGATCCTCGCCGAGCAGCCGCAGGTGAAGGCCGACCTGGACCGCCTGACCCGTGCATGGTCCGACGCCCTGAAGGAGAAGGATTTCCTCTCTTTCACGGAGCCGTTCCGCACCTCGCGTTGACCGGCGCCGGCACGGCGCATCCCTTCACGCCGACCGGCCGGAAGCCTGCGGTACATTGACCGCATGCCCCGGATTTCGATTGCGCGCGCCGCGCTGCGCCGGGCCGCCGGCATGGCGGGAGCGCTGGCCGGCGCGGCCCTGCTGTGCGGCACGCTCGGCCTGCCTCTCCCCGCGTCCGCCCAGGACCGTGACGACCCCATCCGCGCCGCCCGCGAGGCCTTCGCCAAGAAGGACAAGGTGCGGCTGGCCAACCTGCGCGCGCAGGTGCTCGACGCGAAGCACCCGCTCGCCCCCTGGGTCGACTACTGGGAACTCACCAACCGCCTCGGCGAGGTCCGCCGCGAGGAGGTCGAGGCCTTCTACCAGCGCTGGCCCGGCAGCTACGTCGAGGATCGGCTGCGAAACGACTGGCTGCTCGAGGTGGGGCGCCGGCGCGACTGGGAGAGCTTCACCCGCGACCTGCCGCGCTTCAAGATGAACGACGACCGCCAGGTCACCTGCTATGGCCTGGTGGCGGACTTCCTGGCCGGCAAGGACATCCGCGAGGCCGGCCTGAAGGCGTGGATGGCGCAGCGCGAGCCCGACGAGGGCTGCCAGCTCCTCGCGCAGACCATGTTCGACGCCAAGCTGATCGGGACCGACGAGGTCCTGCGCAAGCTGCGCCACGCCGCCGAGATGAACCGCGCGCAGCTCGCGCGCCAGACGGCCGTGTTGCTCGGCGAAGCGCCGGCCAAGGCGGTGAACGAGCTGTTCGACAACCCCGCCCGGTACCTGGCCACCAAGGCCAGCAACATCGGCCACCTGCGCATCGAGCTCGCCTCGTTGGCGCTGGCCCGCATGGCCGCCAACGACACCGAGACGACCGCCCGCCTGCTGGAGGACCGCTGGGCCGGCGCGCTCGGCGCCGAGCACGGGGGCTGGGCCTGGGCGCAGGTGGCCAAGCAGGCGGCGCTCGGCCTCAAGCCCGAGGCCGTCAACTACAGCCGCATCGCCTGGGACACCCTGGCGAAGAAGGACCGCGCCACGCCGGACTGGAGCGACGAGACTCTCGGCTGGCTGGCCCGCGCCGCGCTGCGCCAGACCGCCGCGCAGCCGGATCGCTGGCGCCTGGCCCAGCGCGCGATGGATGCCATGAGCGCCTCCGAACGAAACGAACCGACCTGGCAGTACTGGCGGGCCCGGGCCCTGCAGGCCCTCGCCAAGCCGGGCGAGGCCGGCGATGCGGCGCGAGCCGAGGCGCAGCAGATCCTCGCCGGACTGGCCGGGCAGCTCCACTTCTACGGCCTGCTCGCGGCCGAAGACCTGGGCACGCCCCAGGCGCTGCCCGCCCGCGGCACGGCGCCCACCGAGACCGAGCGCACGGCGGCGCGCTCCCTGCCCGGCCTGCAGCGTGCGCTGGGCATGATCGCCGCAGGCCTGCGCAACGAGGGCGTGCGCGAGTGGAACTTCACCCTCATCGGCATGAACGACCGCGAGCTGCTGGCCGCCGCGCAGCTCGCCTGCGAGCGCGAGATCTGGGACCGGTGCATCAACACCAGTGAACGCGCCAAGGCCGAGTTCGACATCGAGCAGCGCTATCCGCAGCCCATGCGCGCCGACGTGCTGGCCAAGGCGAAGGACATCGACCTCGACCCGGCCTACGTCTACGGCCTGATCCGGCAGGAGTCGCGCTTCGTGATGGACGCGCGCTCCAGCGTCGGGGCCTCCGGCCTCATGCAGATCATGCCGGGCACGGCCAGGTGGACCGCCAAGAAGATGGGCATGCCGTTCAAGCCGGCGATGCTCACCGACCGCGACACCAACCTCAAGCTCGGGACGGCCTACCTGAAGCTGGTGCTGGACAACCTCGACGGCTCGCAGCCGATGGCCGCCGCGGCCTACAACGCCGGGCCGAACCGCCCGCGCCGGTGGCGCGAAGGGCCCGTGCTGGAGCCGGCCATCTGGGCCGAGAACATCCCGTTCAACGAGACCCGCGACTACGTCAAGAAGGTCTTGACCAACGCGACCGTCTACGCGAGCCTCATCACCGGCAAGCCCGCCTCGCTGAAGGCGCGGCTGGGCGCGCCGATAGGGCCGCGCGCGGCCAGTGCGCCGCCGCCGGACCCGGATTTGCCCTGACGGCCGCAAGCCCTTCGGGGCTGCACAAGGAGGATTCCGACCATGGCAGCACCTGCAGAAATCCGCTTCGCCGCCGGGGCCGCACCACCGCCCGGCTACTGGCTGATCCTCGGCGCGAGCGGCTTCCTGGGCCGCGCGCTCGGCGAGATCCTCTGCCGCCCGGGCCACGACGACGGCCCCTGGATCCTCGCGCCGACGCGCCACATGGCCCACGGCCTGAACGCGCTCGGCGCGCTGCCCCGTGTCGACGTGGTCGAAGCCGACGTGCATGACGACGCGATGCTGGCCCGCCTCGTCGAGGGCGCCGCGGCCGTCGTCAACCTGGTCGGCATCCTGCACGGCAGCGAGCGCGAGTTCGAGCAGGTGCACGCCGGGCTGCCCCGGCGGCTGGCCAACGCCTGCCGGCAGGCCGGCGTGCGGCGCATCGTCCATGTGAGCGCCCTCGGTGCCTCGCCTGAGGCGCCTTCGCGCTACCTGCGCAGCAAGGCCGCCGGCGAGGCGGCGCTTCGCGAGTCGGGCCTCGATGTCACGATCCTGCGGCCTTCGGTGATGTTCGGCGCCGGCGACCACCTGCTGAACCTCTTCGCCGCGCTGCAGCGCAACGCCCCGGTCGTGCCCCTGGCCGCCGCCGAGGCGCGGCTGCAGCCGGTCTGGGTCGACGACGTGGCCGAGGCGATCTCGCGCAGCCTGGTGCGGCCCGAGACCATCGGGAAGATCTACGAATGCGCGGGGCCGCAGCAGATGACGCTGGCCGAGCTGGTGCGGCTGGCCGGCGAGTACAGCGGCCATCCCCGGCCGGTGGTGCCGCTCTCGCCCGGCCTGTCGCGGTTCCAGGCCTGGCTCATGGAGTGGCTGCCGGGCGAGCCCCTGCTCACGCGCGACAACCTCGCCTCGCTTGAAGTGCCGAGCATCGCCCACGAGGGCATGCCGGGCCTTGAGGACCTCGGAATCCGCCCGACGCCGGTGGCCGCGATCGCGCCGGGCGTGCTGAACGAGCAGAGCCCCGCAGTGCACATGGCCGAGCTGCGGGCGCGCAGCCGATGAGGCGTTACATCGTGGGCGGCGCCGTCCGCGACGCGTTGCTGGGCCGGCCGGTCAACGACCACGACTGGGTCGTCGTGGGCTCGACGCCCGAGGCGATGGTGGCCGCCGGCTACGTGCCGGTGGGCAAGGATTTCCCGGTCTTCCTGCACCCGCAGACGCACGAGGAGCACGCCCTCGCCCGCACCGAGCGCAAGACCGCGCCGGGCTACCGCGGCTTCGTCGTCCATGCAGACCCCAGCGTCACGCTCGAGGACGACCTGCGCCGGCGCGATCTGACGATCAACGCCATCGCGCAGGACGAGCACGGCGCGCTGATCGACCCGTACGGCGGCCAGCGAGACCTGGAGTCACGCATCCTGCGCCACGTCAGCGAAGCCTTCGCGGAGGACCCGGTGCGCATCCTGAGGCTGGCCCGCTTCGCGGCGCGCTTCCACGATTTCTCGGTCGCGCCGGAGACCATGGCCCTGGTGCGGCAGATGGTCGAGGCCGGCGAGGTGGACGCGCTGGTGCCCGAGCGGGTGTGGCAGGAGATCGCGACCGGGCTGATGGAGCCGCGGCCGAGCCGCATGCTTCAGGTGCTGCGTGAAGGCGGCGTGCTGGCACGGCTGCTGCCCGAGGTCGAAGCCCTTTACGGCGTGCCGCAGCCCGAGGCCCATCACCCCGAGGTCGACACCGGCCACCACCTCGAGCTGGTGCTCGACCAGGCCGCGGCGATGGACGCACCGCTGCCGGTGCGCTTCGCCTGCCTTTGCCACGACCTGGGCAAGGGCACCACGCCCGCCGAGGAGTGGCCGCGCCACATCGGCCACGAGGGCCGCAGCGAGCGGCTCGCGCGCGACGTGGCCGCGAGGTTGAAGGCACCGAACGACTGCGCCGAGCTCGCCACCCTGGTGGCCCGAGAGCACACCAACATCCACCGGGCGACCGACTACGGCGCCGCCGCGCTGCTGCGCCTGATCGAGCGCTGCGACGCCTTCCGCCGACCCGAGCGCTTTGCCCAGGCGCTGCTGGCGTGCGAGATCGATGCCCGCGGCCGGCTGGGCCTGCAGGACCGCGACTATCCCAGCCGCGCCCTGTTGACGCGCGCTTTCGAATCGGCGGCCGCGATGCCGACGGCGCCGGTTGCGCAGGCGGCGGTCGAACGGGGCGCGCAGGGCGAGGCCATCGCCCAGGCCATCCACCAGGCGCGAGTGCAGGCCATTGCCGGAGCGCTCGCGCCGGCTTCGTGAATCAGAGCCTGTGAAGCCGGTCGCCTTCGACGAAGCCGATGGGCTCGAAGGCCAGGCCCGGGGTCGCGAAGCCGATGACCTTGAACAGCTCGCCCATCTCGTGCTCGGTGATGAGCTTCTGGGCGAGCGCGCGCTGGCGGATGTCCGCAGCCTCCAGCATCGGCGCGATGCCGCAGTTGACGAGGAAGCGCGCCTGGCTGGTGTAGCCGATCACGTCCAGCCCGGCGTCCTGCGCGGCCAGGGCGATGCCGGTGAAGTTCACGTGGGCGGTGATGTCCTTCTGGCCCAGGTCTTGGAGCGGGTCGGTGTCGGCCAGGTGGGCGCGGTGGCACATCAGCGTGCCGCCGGTGCGCTGCGGGTGGTAGTACTCGGCCTCGGGAAAGCCGTAGTCGATGAAGAAGGCCGCGCCCTCCTTCAGCTGGCCCGCCAGCGTGGCGACGAAGGCCTCGGCCTGCGCGTGGAGCTCGGTCACGGTGCCCGGCATGAAGGGGCCGTCGTGAGGGGGGCGCAGGTCGGTCGGCCTGTCCTCGAAGACGAGCTCGTCCTGCCGCCAGGCCACGCCGCGCTCGGCCCAACGCTCACCATCGAAATGCAGCAGCTGAACGGGCATTGCATCGAGCACCTCGTTGCCGAGCACCACGCCGCGCATCGCCTCGGGCCAGCGATCGGCCCAGCGGACCCTTTCACCGAAGCGCGCCAGCCTCGCCTGCTGGCGCGCGCGCAGCTCGGCCGAGAGCTCGACGATGGTGTAGCCGGCGAAGGCGTGGCCCATCGCCGAGAGACCTTCGAGCACCGACTCGGCGAGGGCGCCGGTGCCGGCGCCGAACTCGAACACCTCTTCCGTTTCGGTGATCTCCAGCACCTGGGCGACCTGTGCCGCCAGGGCGCGGCCGAACAGCGGCGAGAGCTCGGGCGCG
Organism: uncultured Ideonella sp.; assembly: GCA_946479475.1. Next base: position 17,890 of record CAMLGG010000058.1, read on the forward strand.
GTGACGAAATCGCTGCCGTCGGCCGGCATGCGGCCGAGCTTGGGCCGCGTGCCGGCGGAGTAGCCCAGGCCCGGCTCGTAAAGCGCGATGGCCATGTAGCGATCGAAGGGCAGCCAGCCGCCTGACTCGGCCATGGCCTGGTGGAGGCGCTCCATCATCGGGTCGCCCGATACACTGCCGGGTTTGCGTTCCTGCATCGGCGGATTGTAGGAAGCGCCCCTCGCGCCTACGCTGCCTGCCCATGGAATCACCCCTCGCCCCCCTCGATGCCGTGATCGTCGGCGCCGGTCCCGCCGGCTGCAGCGCGGCCTCCTGGGCGGCGCAGACGGGGCTGCGGGTCGCGGTGGTCGAGCGCTCTGGCGAGCCCTGCGCGAGCCTCGCGGCCATGGAATTCGCGCAGGACTGGGTGCTGGGACATCCGGCCACGCCCTTGCAGACGGTGGGCCAGCGGCTGGGGGCGCACGCGCGCCAGATCCCGGGCGTCGACTGGCACCTGGACACCACGGTGGCCGGCCTGCACCGAACGCCGGGCGGCGGCTGGCGCGTGCAGCTCTCCGACGGCATGGTGCGCGAGACAGCTGCATTGGTGCTCGCCACGGGCACCCGGCCCGTCCGCCCGGCGGCCTATTTCGACACCGGCGCGAGCGTCCTGGATGCCCGCGGATTGACGGCGTGCCGGGAGCAACTGCTGCCCGGCCGCGTCCTGCTGCTGGGCGGCGGAGACAACGCGCTCGAGAACGCCGGCTACCTGGCCGGCCGCGGCCACCACGTCACGCTGTGGACGAGGGACGACTGGCGCGGCCAGGCGCACCTGGTGGCGGCGCTGGCGCAGCACGGCGATCGCATCGTGCAGCGCAGGCAGACGGCGCTGCCGGCCCGGCTGGATCCGGCCCCCGGCGGCGGCGTCCATGCCTCGTCCGCAGCCTTCGGCCCGGAGCATTTCGACGTGGCGGCCGTGCTGTTCGGCTACGAGCCCGAGCCGGGGCCCTGGGATCTGCTGAACGCGGCCCTTGCCGGCCGCCATCCCGTGCTGGCGCCGGGCCAGGGCGCCGAGGCGCTCGGCATCTTCGTCGCGGGCGATGCCGGCGGCCGCTGGCACCCGTGCGTGCAGACGGCGCTGGCCGATGGCGTGCAGATGGCCAAGCGGCTCGCCGCCTGGCGCGGCGCGGATGCGGGCGGCCCGCCGGCCGGAGCCGCCAAGCCTGCGCTGTCGACGCTGAACAGCCAGATCCTGCAGCTGTCCGGCCTGCGCTTCGGCGCCAACCTGGGCGTGCTGGCCCATGAACGCGAAGGCCCCCAGCCCATCCAGGTCGACGCCGAGCTCAACCTGGGCGAGCAGCCGGCGCTCGCGCGGGATGCCGACATCGGCCATGTGCTGGACTACCGCAAGGTGCGCCAGATCATCATCGACGAGTGCACCGCCGAGCACACCGATCTGCTGGAATCGCTGCTGGCCAAGCTGTCGGTGCGGCTGATGCGTCTGCCCGGTGTGCTCGGCGTGCGCATCCGCGTGGCCAAGCTGGAAATCTTCGAGGACTGCGAGGTCGCCATCCGGTGCGAAGCCGGCTCGTGGTGACAAGGACCATGGAAACGATCACGACCACGAACGAGGCGACCGCCTCCCCTGGCAGCACGGCCACCGAGAAGAAGGCCGCCTTCGAGATCAACAAGCTGAGCAAGCGCCTGCACCGGCAGGTGGGCCAGGCGATCGCCGACTTCAACATGATCGAGGACGGCGACAAGGTGATGGTGTGCCTGTCCGGCGGCAAGGACAGCTACACGCTGCTCGACATCCTGCTGAACCTGCAGCAGCGCGCGCCCATCCGCTTCGAGATCGTGGCCGTCAACCTCGACCAGAAGCAGCCCGGCTTCCCGGCGGAGGTTCTGCCGAACTACCTGAGCTCGCGCGGGGTGCCCTTCCACATCGAGAACCAGGACACCTACTCGATCGTGAAGAAGCACATCCCCGAGGGCCAGACGATGTGCAGCCTGTGCTCCCGGCTGCGGCGCGGCATCCTCTACCGCGTCGCGAAGGAGCTCGGGGCGACCAAGATCGCGCTCGGCCACCACCGCGACGACATGGTGGTCACGCTGCTGATGAACATGTTCTTCGGCTCGCGCATGAAGGGCATGCCGCCCAAGCTGGTCAGCGACAACGGCGAGCACGTCGTGATCCGCCCGCTGGCCTACGTGGCCGAGACGGATCTCGAGCGCTGGGCCGCGCACCGCGAGTTCCCCATCATCCCGTGCAGCCTGTGCGGCAGCCAGGAGAACCTGCAGCGCGTGCAGACCAAGAAGATGATCCGCGAATGGGATCGCCTGCACCCGGGCCGCATCGACAACATGTTCAGTGCCATGGGCAACATCACGCTCTCGCACATGATGGACCGGCAGCTCTACCCGTTCGAGAACCTCCGCGCGACGGGCCGGCCGGATCCGGCGGGCGACAAGGCCTTCGACGAGGACGACGAGCAGACTTGCGCAACTTCACCTTCGGCCACGGGCAAGGCGGAACCCCAGGTCGTACGATGGGGTCTCAAAGGCACGTGAGTTGCCCTGGCCTCGTAGACGGAGTGACAGCACCATGTCCCACCTGAGCCGAATCTCTGCCGCTGCGCTCGGCACCGCCGTGCTGGCCACGGCGCTCCTGGCCGGCTGCGCGGCGATGAAGAGCGTCACCAGCGAAGTCAGCACCTACGGCGAATGGCCGGCGGGTCGCGCGCCTGGCACCTACGTGATAGAGCGCCTGCCCTCGCAGCAGAACCCCAACCCGCAGCAGCAGGAGGTGGAGCAAGGCGCCCACCAGGCGCTGCAGTCCGCCGGCTTCAAGCCCGCGGCCGAAGGCGCAGCGCCGGACGTGGTGGTGCAGATCGGCGCCCGCGTGACGCGTTACGACCATGCGCCCTGGGACGACCCGTGGTGGTGGCACCCCTACGGCGGCCGCTGGATAGGCCCGGGCTGGGGCCCGTATGCCTGGTCGCCGCGCTGGGCCTGGGGCTGGCCCTACCGGACCGAATCCGACTACCAGCGCGAGGTCGGCATGCTGATCCGCGATCGCGCCTCGGGCCAGGCGCTTTACGAAGCGCGCGCCCGCAGCGACGGCCTGACCGCGGGCAGCCCTGCGCTCATCGGCGCCATGTTCACCGCGGCGCTGCGCGACTTCCCGCAGGCGAACAACAAGCCGCACGACGTGGCGGTGGAGCTGCCCTAGCGGCTGCACCGGCCGTCGGCCGGCTCCTTGTAGGCGTGCCGGGTAACGGCATGTTGGGCGCTGCCTCGATCTGGCGGGGCGCGCCCGCGCTCATCTTGCGAGTGGGCTGGAGGGGGAAGTCCGAGACTTCCCTCGCCCTGTTTCCACCCCTCGCCGACGATGACCGCCGCAGCCTTTGCGCTCGACCTGGCCCGCCTCGAATTCGGCGTGTCGGCGAGCATCCACTACTTGTTCGTCCCGCTGTCGCTGGGCCTCGCACTGGCACTGTGCCTGATGGAGGCGGTGCACGTGCACACCGGCCTGGCCGCCTGGGCCGAGGCGGCGCGGTTCTGGCGCCGCTTCTTCCTGCTCGCGTGGCTGGTCGGCATGGCCACAGGCTACCCGCTGCGCTGGCAGCTGCAGGCGAACTGGCCGGGCTACACGGACAACGTGCACGAGGTCTTCTCGGCCATCATGACGCTGGAGGCCTGGATCGCGCCCGTGATGCTCGCGTTGGTCGCGCTGCTGAGCCTGGCCGGCAGCGTGTTGCGGCCGTGGGTGCGCCTCGCGCTCAGTGTCCTGCTGCTCGTGGCCATGGCCCTGCAGGCAGCCGGCATCCTCACGATGAACGCCTGGATGCAGCACCCGGTGGGCGTCCGGTTCGAGGCCGGCGCCGCGCGGCTGGCTTCGCTGGCCGAGGTCTTCGCCAACCCCTACGCCCACACCAAGATCGCCCACACGCTCAGCGCCAGTGCAGTCACCGGGGCCTTCTTCATGCTGGCCGTGGCGGCGAGCTACCTGCGTGCACGCCGCCACCTGCCTGAGGCGCGCGTGTCGCTGCGCCTCGGCATGGCACTCGGCATCGCGGGCATCGCCGCGACGATCTGGACCGGGCACGAAAGCGCCCTCGATGTCGCCCGGCACCAGCCGATGAAGTTCGCGGCGATGGAAGCGCACTGGCGCACTTCAGACGACGCGCTCGTGCTGTGGGCGTGGCCCGATGTGCCGGAGCAAGCCAACCGCGCCGCGCTCGAGCTGCCGCACGCGATGGGCCTGCTGGTCGGTGGCGAGGAGCCGGCGGGCCTGGTCGAGCTGGTGGCGCGGGCGAAGGAGAACATCCGGCGGGCCCTGCAGCCGGGCGCCGCGGCCGAGTTGGCCCCCTGGAGGAAGCTCTACCGCGAGGCCTCGCGCCTGCATGCCGACAGCTGGCCGCGGCTGCCGGAGCAGGCGCGCCTCGATCTCGCCGCGAGCCTGAGCCGCCCGTCCGTGCCCGCCTTGTTCGCCTCCTTCCGCTTGATGGCCGGCGCCGCCGTCATCCTCGCGGCCTTCCTCGTCGTGGCCTGGCGGCGCCGTTGGCTCCTCGAGTCGGGCGACCGCCGGGCCGCGGGCTGGCTGCTGGCCTGCGCGCCGCTGCCCTGGGTCGCGACGCTCGGCGGCTGGATCGTCGCCGAGACGGGGCGCCAGCCCTGGGTGGTGTACGGACAGCTCCTGAGCTCCGAAGCGGCCTTGTCACCCGCGAATGCCGGCGATGCCCACGCGGTGGCCGCTCGGCTGGCCGCGCTGCTCGCGCTCACCGGCCTGTTCGCCTTGGGCGCGGCCTGGCTCTGGCGGCGCGGCCCCGGGCCGCTGCCGTGGCCGGCCCTCGGTGCGCCGCGGCCCAGTCTCCGATAATCCCGCCATCCAGGAGCCGGCCGAGATGCGCCGGCTCTGCGTTTTCAGCTCGGAGATCTCCATGGCGTTGAACGTCGTCATCATGGCCGCGGGCAAGGGCACCCGCATGCGGTCGGCCACGCCCAAGGTGCTGCACAGGCTGGCTGGCCGCCCGCTGCTGCAGCACGTGCTGGACC
>CAMLGG010000059.1 GCA_946479475.1 uncultured Ideonella sp.
CATTCGAATCATGCTGAACACGGCTTCGAACATACAAGGGGACCAGTCGCCTAGGAGCGGCCCGTCGGCGACTCAGCCTTCGCGGCCGCCGTGGGCCGCACCGGCACCGTCGCGTTGCACAGGCCGATGTGGCGGGGGCTGCGGACGAACCACTCCTCGTGCCGCACGCGGCGGGCATCGAGCAGGGCGCGCCAGGTGGCGCTGCCGGTTCGCAGCACCTCGATGGCGGGACGCTCGGCCTCCGGCACGTCGGCCAGCAGGCGAACACGGCGGATCGCGGTGCGCTGCGCCGGCTCGGCGTAGAAGCCCATCTCGGCCGTGCCGCGCGGCAGGGATGACAGGTGCTCCATGCCCTGCAGCACGCGGCCGACGAGGGTGATGTTGAGGTCCAGCCCGCGCGGCGCCTGGCCGATCACGGCGTAGAGCTCGGCGCCGTTGCTGCTGTCGGGCGCCATGTCGCGCCCGGCGCCGACCATGCCGTAGCAGTGGGCCAGCCAGGCGCGGCCGGTCCGGGGGTCGGCGGCGACCGGCATGCCATCGACGAAGCCGTTCAGCGGCGCCCAGCCGTCGGCGTCGGGCAGGCGATCCAGCGCCAGGCCCTTCAGCGGCACCGAGAACTCGGCGGGCAGCTGTCGCGCCGCGTTGCCCAGCGGCTTCGCCTTGTCCTTGGACTCGGCGTCCGGATCGCCCCACTGCGTCACGTAGTTGTCCTGCACCCGGACGATGGCCAGGCCGTCCCAGTAGCCCTGCTGCGCCAGCAAGCGCATGTTGGCCGCGTGGCGCGGCGCGAAGCGCGACGCCAGCTCGATCACGACCGGCCCCGACGGCAGCTCCATCAGCAGGGTGTTCTGCGGATCCAGCGGGCGCCAGTCGGCGGCGGGCGATTGCTGCAGCACCTCCGCCACGGTCAGGGTGGGGGCGGGCGCGGCGGGTTTCCTGGCGACGGGCTTGCGGGCCGTGGCCGCCGGCTTGGCCGGCGGAGCCGCCAGGGCGCCTGCGGTGGCGAGCACGGCCAGGGCGGCGAGCCCGGCGCGAAGAGCAGGGGGGAGTCGGGTCATCGCAAGGGCGGGTGAACCAAAGCGCCGCAGCTTACGCCTGTCGACGGGGTTCGAAGCAGGGCCTGAGGTAGCCTGTCGGGCCTTCGACGCCGACCGGGATCTTCATGACGCTGCGCTTTCCCCGCCCCCTGCGCCCGGGCGACACCGTCGCCGTCACCGCTCCTTCGTCCGGCGTCGGCAGCGAGGGCGCCCTGCGGCGGCTGGACCTGGTGCTGGCCCACTGGCGCCAGTGCGGCTTCCGGGTCGTCGAGGGCGAGTGCCTTCGAAGCCAGGTCCAGGACCAGAGCGCGCCGGCCGACCTGCGCGCCGCCGAGTTGATGCGCCTTCTCACCGATCCGCAGCTCGCCGCGGTCCTGCCGCCGTGGGGCGGCGAACGCGCGATCGAGCTGCTGCCGCGGCTGGACTTCAAGGCATTGCGCCAGCACCCACCCAAGTGGCTGCTCGGCTTCTCCGACCTCAGCACCCTGCAGCTGCCGCTGGCCCTCGTCTCGGGCTGGGCCAGCGCCCATGGCAGCAACCTGATGGACCTGGCACCCAGCCAGACCGAGCCGCTGCTCACGGGCGTTTTCGATGCGCTGGCGCACGACGGCAGCACGCCCTTCGTGCAACGGGCCTCGCAGCGCTACCAGGTGCACTGGATCCCCTTCGAGACCGACCCCGCTGCGCCGTGGAACCAGACCGAGCCCACGCGCTGGCGCCGCCTGGACGGCCGCGACGAAGAGCCACTGGCGCTGCGCGGCCGGCTCATCGGCGGGTGCCTGGATACCGTCAGCCGCCTGGCGGGCACCGCCTTCGGCGACGTGCCCGCCTTCGTGCGGGAGCATCGGGCCGACGGCGTGCTGCTCTACCTCGAGAACTGCGAGCAGAGCCCTTGCGAGATGCTGCGCACGCTCGTCAGCCTGCGCCTGCACGGCTGGTTCGACGGCCTGGCGGGCGTGCTCCTCGGCCGCACGGCCGCGCCTGTGGTGAAGGATCCTTCGCGCCTGGGCCATGCGGCCGCGGTGCGCGATGCCCTCGGCGACCTCGGCTGCCCGGTGCTCGTCGATCTCGACATCGGCCACCTGCAGCCGCAGCTCACGCTCATCAACGGGGCCCTGGCCGAGCTGCGCTACGCGGCGGGCGGCGGCAGCCTCTCACAGACCTGGAGGACATCGGCATGACGCCTTTCGCAGAGCTCGTCGTCGAAACGCCCCGCCTGCTGCTGCGGCCGCTGCGCGAGGGCGACGCCGACGCGCTGTTCGGAATCTTCTCGGACCCGGCGGTGATGCGCTACTGGTCGACGACGCCCTGGACGGACCCTGCGCAGGCGCTCAGGCTGGTCGAGGGTGACCGCGAGGCGCTGGCCGGCCGGCGCGACCTGAGGCTGGGCCTCGTGCCGAGCGACGCCGGCGGCCGCGTGGTGGGCACGCTCAGCCTCTACAAGATCGACGCGGGCTGCCGGCGCGCGGACATCGGCTATGCCCTGGCCCGTGCGGCCCAGGGTCGAGGGCTGATGAACGAGGCGCTGCGCGCCGTCATCGACCTTGCCTTCGACCAGCGCCCGGGCGCGCCGCTCGAAGACCTGCAGCTCAACCGCATCGAGGCCGACGTCGACCCCCGCAACGCCGCCTCCTGTCGCGCGCTGGAGCGCCTGGGCTTCCTGCGCGAGGGCCTGTTGCGCGAGCGGTGGGTCGTCGGCGGCGAGGTGTCCGATTCGGCGATGTACGGCCTGCTGCGCGCCGACTGGCTGGCTCGGCGCTGATCAGCCGCCGGGCCGCACGCCGAACAGGGCGGCCAGCGCGCTGAAGCTGAAGAAGGCCAGCACGGTGGAGGCCAGGATGATGCGCGCGACGCGGCCGTTGTCGGCGCCATAGCGCTCGGCCAGCATCGAGACGTTGCTGGCGCTGGGCAGCGCGGCGGTGAGGGTCAACGCCGTGAGCTGGCCGCTGCTGACCGGCAGGCCCAGCCGGATCCCCGCGACGCACAGGGCGAAGACCAGCAAGGGGTGCAGCAGCAGCTTGATGGCGGCCACCGGCAGCACGTCGGCCAGCGGCGTGCGGGCAGGCAAGGGCACGGAGGCGTCGGGCACGTCCGTGCTGCGATGGGCCGGGTCGCCGGAGCGCCAGAGCACCGCGCCGATGGTGAACAGCGCCACCGGGCTCGCCGCGTCGCCCAGCATGCGGATGACGGCCTGCACCGGCCCGGGCAGCGCGAAGGGCGCGGAGCCCACCGCCGCACCGAGCAGGATGGACCAGGGCAGGGGGTTCGAAAGCGCGCCGCGCAGGGCTCGCCCTGCTGCGGCGCGCGCCCCTGCCGCGCCGGCACCGGCCGCCTGCGAAAGGCCCAGGCACAGCGAGCTGGTCACCAGCATGTCGGTGAAGATGGTGCAGATCACCGGCCCGGCCGCGGCCTGGCCCATCACCGCCACCAGCAGCGGCACGCCCATGAAGCCCGAGTTCGGGAAGGCGGCCACGAGCGCGCCGAAGGCCGCGTCCTTCAGCCCGATGCGCGCCGACAGGGTGACCGCGATGGTGAAGAACACCATCAGCAACGCCGAGACGAGGTAGACGCCGAGCAGCGCCGGATTCAGCAGCTGCGCCAGCGGCGTGCTCTGGCCGAAGCGGAACAGCATGCAGGGCAGGGCGAAGAACAGCACGAAGGCATTGAGCCCGGGGATCGCGCTGGCCGGCAGCAGATGGCGCTGTGCGGCGAGGTAGCCGCACAGGACCAGCGCGAAGAAGGGCAGCGTGACGACGAAGATCGCGACCATCTCGCAGCCGGACCCCTCAGTCGGCCTGTGCGCCGGGGTGCCCGGCCTCGACGTGGAAGCGCGCCGCGACGCGCACCGGGCTGGCGGCGTCCAGGGCATCGTCCACGGCCATCAGCCGGGCCTGCAGCGACTTCGCGGACAAGGTGAAGCTGGCGTAGCCACGCTTGTCGGATCGGGCATACCGCAGGTGCGGGTTGAAGCCGCGGGCGGCGTCGACCTTCGCCTGCTCCATGCCGTTGCTGGCGATGGAGGTGCCGCAGAACTCGGTCGCCAGCGTGGCCGAGCGAGGGTCGGAGAAGTCGGCCTTGAGGTCGGCGACGTAGTGGGCGTGCACGTCCCCGCCCAGCACGACGGCGCCGCCGAGCTTGCGCGCGGCCAGGTCGGAAAGCAGCCGCTGGCGCGCCGGCGCGTAGCCGTCCCAGCCGTCGGTCCAGTACCGGCCGCCGTCGGGCCCGCTCGGATCGGACCAGGCGAAGCGCGCCATCAGCGTCTGCTGGGCAAGCAGGTTCCACGGGCGCTCCGCGCTCCACGCGCCGGCCAGCCAATGCTCCTGCGCCTGGCCGAGCAGGGTTCGACGCGGGTCGGCGAACGCAGGGCACTCCTTCATCGCCAGCGTGTTGGAGCCGCCCTGCCCCGGCTTCGGGCAGGCCTGCGGGTCGCGCCACTGGCGGTCGTCCAGCAGGAGGATGCGGGCGAGCCGGCCCCAGTCGTGGGCGCCGAAGATGCGGGCCTCGGCCCCGGGCACGTCCAGCCGTGGCCGCATCGCCTTGGGCAGGGGCAGGTGCTCCCACCAGGCCTGGTAGGCGGCGGCGCGCTGGGCCGGGAACCAGGATTGCAGCTGGTTGCCCTGCAGGCCGGCGTAGTCGTTCTCGACCTCGTGGTCGTCCCACACCAGCATCCACGGGAAGGCGGCATGGGCCGCTTGCAGCATCGGATCGCTCTGGTAGGTGGCGTAGCGGGCGCGGTAGTCGGCCAGCGTGTGCAGCCAGCTGCCCTCGTGGTAGCGCGGTGCCGTCGGCGGCGACGGGTACTCGTAGATGTAGTCGCCGAGGAACAGCAGCAGGTCCAGCGGCTCGGACGCTGCCTGGCGCCAGGCAGCGTAGCGGCCATGGTCGTAGCGCTGGCAGCTCGCGATGGCGAAGTTCAGCGTCGCCTCGGCATCCGGCGCCGGCGCGGTGCGGGTGCGGCCCGCCGCGCTGCGCGAGCCCATCGCTTCGAAGCGGTAGAAGTACCAGCGGCCGGCCTCGAGCCCGCCCGCCTCGGCGTGGACGCTGTGGCCCCAGGCGGCTTCTGCCGTCTCGGTGCCGCGCGCGACGATCTCGCGGAAGGCCTCGTCGCGCGCGATCTCCCAGCGGACCTCGACCCGCTCCGGCAACGGCGAGCCGGTGAGCATGGTCCACAGCACCATGCCGTCGGGCCGCGGGAAGCCGCTGGACACGCCGAGCGCGAAGCGCGGCTCGTCGGCGGCGAGCGCGTGGCGAACGAAGGCCGGTGCCGCGCCGGCGGCGAGCGCTGCGGCGAGCAGGCGGCGGCGACGCGGGTCAGGACAGGTCCATCGCATCGCGGCTCCAGTCGGTCGGGGTGGGACTCGGCACCGCGGGCAGTCCGCCGAGCAGGCGCACGGCGTCTTCGGGATCCCTCAGGCAGGTGACCCGGACGTGCGCGAGCGCAGGTTCGTCGGCCAGCGTGGCGAATCGGGCCCAGCCGGGCGACCACCAGAGCTCGTCGAGGTCGGTGAAAGGCAGGTCGAGCCGGGCGGAGAGGGCCCGGCCGAGCGTGGTCTTGCCGGCGCAGGACGCGCCGATGACCTGGATGCGTTGGGGCGCTGAAGAAGGGGCAGGGGTCGTCAAGGCAGGTGGCTCGGCGGGCCCGCGGCGCGGGCGGCCGAGCTTACCTTGCGACCCCGGCGGGCGTCAGCGGACGAGCGCCGCTTCCAGCTCCGCGAAGCTGCGCGAAAGGGGGCCGGCGGCCAGGTCGACGCCCAGCGCGGCCTCGAGCCGCCGGGCCGAGAACAGGCCCCGGATGCGGCTGGCACGGTTGTCGCCGCGCTCGGCCACCAACAGGTAGGCCAGGCCGTGGGCGCGCATGGTGGCCGCGACGTTGCCGAGCCGGCTGTGCTCGATCTGCCAGGCGTCGACGACCAGCCAGTCGCTGCGCGGATGCATGACCTGCTCGAGCGTCAGCTCCTCGAGCGCGACGTGGTCGGCCAGCGCTCGCAGCAGCGGGCGCTCGCCCTGCAGGTCGTCGGCGGTCACCAGGCCGACCAGTTCGCCGCCGATGCCGGTGACGAAGGCCATGCGCACGCCGGCGCGCTGCATCACGTGCAGCGTGGGCGCGATGCCGTCGTGCTGGTCGACGGTGACGCAGGACGACAGGCCGAGGTCGGTCATCAGGCTGCCGGCCGGGTCGGTCATCGCGGCTCGCGGCGCGATGGCGGCGAGCAGCAGGGGCCCGGCGACAGGGGTCAGCGGCAGGCGTTGGAATTCGGCAAGCGACGGCATGGAGTGCCTTTCCGGTGAGTGCGTATGCGGCGGAGCTTGTGACGGCCCGCATCAGGGCCGCATAAGGAGGCGCGCCCCAAAGCGCGAAGCCCGGCCGGGGCCGGGCTTCTTTACGCAGCAGCAATGTCCGTCAGGCGACGCGTCGCAGCTTGGCGCGCGCGGGCGTGCCGCCGAGCACGCCGCCGAAGAGGTCCTTCGGATCCTCCAGGCGCGGAACGAGGTCGATCTGGCGGCTGCCCTCGCGCTGCTCGTTCAGCAGCAGGTGCAGGAAGCGCAGGGCCGAGAAATCCTCCAGCGCGAAGCCGACCGAATCGAAGATCGTGACCTGTTCGCTGCCGCCGCGGGCGCTGCGGCCCGAGGCGACGATGTCGGCGAACTCGGTCACCGGGAAGTCGGCCGGCAGCTGCTGGATCTCGCCCTCGATGCGCGACTGCGGCTCGTATTCGACGACGACCCGTGCGTCGGGCCGCAGCAGGATCTCGCGGTGCAGCTCGGTCTTGCCGGGGCAGTCGCCGCCGACGCCGTTGATGTGGACCCCGGGACGGATCATCGCGGGCTCGAGGATCACCGCGTTGCGCTTGTCGGCCGTGACCGTCGTGATGATGTCGGCACCCATCACCGCCTCGCCGGTGGAGGCGCAGCGCACGACGGCCAGGTCGGCCAGCTCGGGCTGGGCACGCAGGTTGCGCTCCAGCTTGGCAGTGGCCTGCGGGTCCACGTCGAACAGGCGCAGCTCGCGGATGCCCAGGATGCGGTGGAAGGCGATCGCCTGGAAGTCGCTCTGGGCGCCGTTGCCGATCAGGGCCATCACGCGGCTGTCCGGGCGGGCCATCCACTTCGCGGCGAGGGCCGACATGGCGGCGGTGCGCAGCGCGGTCGTCACCGTGAGCTCGGAAAGCAGCACCGGATAGCCGGTGTCGACGTCCGCCAGCACGCCGAAGGCGGTGACGGTGAGCAGGCCCTCCGAGGTGTTCTTCGGGTGGCCGTTGACGTACTTGAAGGAGTAGAGCTGCCCGTCGGAGGTGGGCATCAGCTCGATGACGCCGACGTCGGAATGGCTGGCCAGCCGGGCGGATTTCTCGAACTGGGCCCAGCGGCGGTAATCCGCCTCGATCTCGTTGGCCAGGCGCTCGATGAAGGTGCCGGGCCCGACATGCTGGACCAGGCGCTGGATGTCGGCGATGCCGATGTAGTCGACCATGGGACTCTCGTCTTGCGGTGATGGGCCGGGTTTGTCTCGGATGGGCTCTCCAGGGCTCACATGACCATGTGAGTGAGTGCCGACAGCGTCGTTCGCGGCCCCCGCGCGACGCCTTGCTCAAAATTGTCCGCAGGAGTGCAGCCAACAAGAAGACAGCAAACTGTGCAATCTGATCGAGCGATCGAGCAAAACGCTAGAATCGGCTGGCACTTTGCTCAATATCCGCATGGACGACGTCGACCAACAGCTGCTGAGCCTGCTCCGGGAGGATGCCCGCGCCTCGGTCGCTTCGCTGGCCAAGTCGCTGCGCGTCGCCCGCGGCACGGTGCAGAACCGCATCGCCAGGATGGAGGCCAACGGCACCATCGTCGGCTACACCGTGCGCCTGAGGCCGCAGACCGAATCCAACCGCATTGCCGCCTTGATGACCATCGCGGTCGAGGGGAACGCGGCCGACGCGGTCATCCGCGCCCTGCGCGGCGACCCGGCGGTGCAGACCCTGCACACCACCAACGGCCGCTGGGACATCGTGGCCGAGCTGCGCGCCGACAGCCTCGAGGCCTTCGACCGCGTCCTCAGCCGCATCCGCCTGATCGAAGGCATCGCCCACACCGAGACGAGCCTGCTGCTCTCCACCCACAAACTGTGAATGCTCCCGCCACTCTGAACTCGGCCCAGATGGAGGCCGTGCAATACCTGCGCGGCCCGTGCCTGGTGCTGGCCGGCGCCGGCTCGGGCAAGACCCGGGTCATCACCCACAAGATCGCCCGCCTGCTGCAGACGGGCCTGCCGCCGAAGAAGATCGCGGCCATCACCTTCACCAACAAGGCGGCGCTGGAAATGCGCGAGCGCGCCAAGTCGCTCGTCGGCCCCAGGGCCGCGAAGGACCTGGCGATCAGCACCTTCCACTCGCTGGGCGTGCGCATGCTGCGCGAGGACGGCGAGCAGCTGGGCTTGAAGCAGAACTTCTCGATCCTCGACTCCGACGACGTGCTGGGCGTGATCCGCGACGCCGGCGCCTGCACCGACAACGCGCTCGCCCGCCGCTGGCAATGGACGATCAGCCTGTGGAAGAACCAGGGGCTGGACAGCGCGGGCGCGCTGGCCGCGGCGAAAGACGACGACGAACGCGTCGCCGCCCGCGTGATGGCGCTGTACGAGGAGCGCCTGGTCGCCTACCAGGCGGTCGACTTCGACGACCTGATGAGCCTGCCGCTCAAGCTGGTCACCCAATGCCCCGAGGCGAAGCAGAAGTGGCGCAGCTTCTTCGCCCACGTGCTCGTCGACGAATACCAGGACACCAACGCCGTGCAGTACGAGCTGCTCAAGTCGCTGGTGGACCACCCGGACGAGCTGCAGCGCGGCATGTTCACCGCGGTGGGCGACGACGACCAGAGCATCTACGGCTGGCGGGGCGCGACCATCGAGAACCTCAAGCGCCTGCCCGAGGAGTTCCCCCAGCTCAAGGTCATCCCCCTGGAGCAGAACTACCGCTCGACCAGCGCCATCCTGCGCGCGGCCAACGAGGTGATCGCCGGCAACCCCAAGATTTTCCCGAAGAAGCTCTGGAGCGAGCACGGCGAAGGCGAGCCGGTGCGCGTGGCCGAGTGCGACGGCGAGGAGCACGAGGCCGAGCGGGCGGTGGCCCGCATCCAGGCCCTGCGCAGCAACGACGGTCGCGTCAAGTTCAGCGACATCGCCATCCTCTACCGCGCCAACCACCAGGCCCGCGCCTTCGAGCAGAAGCTGCGCGCGGCCCAGATCCCCTACAAGGTCTCGGGCGGCCAGAGCTTCTTCGACAAGGCCGAGATCAAGGACCTGTGTGCCTGGCTGCGCCTGCTGGTGAACCAGGACGACGACCCGGCCTTCCTGCGCGCCGTGACCACGCCCAAGCGCGGCATCGGCCACACCACCATCGGCAAGCTCGGCGAGTTCTCGGCCAAGTGGAAGACGAGCATGTTCGAGGCCCTGTTCGCCGAGAGCCTGCACGCCGCGCTGCCGGCCAAGGCGATCGGCTCGCTGCACGAGTTCGGCCGCTACGTGAACGACCTCGAGCACAAGGCGCGCACGACGGTCGGCGCCGAGGATGCGAAGGCGCTGCTGCTGGGCTGGCTGAAGGACATAGGCTACGAGCAGCACCTCTACGACGGCGAGGACAGCGAGAAGCTCGCCGCCTCGCGGTGGTCCAAAGTGATTGTCTTCGTCGACTGGGTGGCCAAGCGCTGCGGCGGCGAGATAACCCAGGAGGGCGGCACCTTCGAGACCGAGAAGAAGAGCGTGCTCGACGTGGCGCAGACCATCAGCGTGATCCTCTCGCTGGCCGAGCGCGGCGACGAGCAGGACCAGGTGGTGCTTTCTACCTTGCACGCCAGCAAGGGGCTGGAGTGGCCACACGTCGTGCTGGTCGGCGTCAACGAAGGCCTGCTGCCCTTCAAGGCCGACGAGGAGGAGATGACGCCCGAGCGGCTGCAGGAGGAGCGCCGCCTGATGTACGTGGGCATCACCCGGGCGCAGAAGACGCTCGTCGTCAGCACGCTGCGCCGGCGCAAGAAGGGGCGCGAGACCATCGCCGGCATCCCGAGCCGGTTCATCGCGGAGATGAAGCTCGACCAGGCTCGCGGCAACGAGGATCCGAAGGAGCGGCTCAAGCGCCTGCGCGCCGAGCTGGCGGCCAAGGCGACGGCGCCCGCGGCGGGTGCCTGAACCGGCCGCTCAGCCGGCGTCGGCCTGGCCGACGATGCCCATGTGCATCGGCAGCCTGATGTAGAGCAGCGGCAACTGCTCGGCGGCCAGGTGTGCCAGCAGGCGCTCGCCTTCCTCCGCCGTCAGCGCGAAGCCGACCTCGACGGGCAGGTCGCCCGCGAGCTCGAAGAAGTGCTCCTCGTGAAGCCGCCCGTGGCGGCCGTAGCCGGCGATCGCGCGGAAGGCCGAGCCGCCCGGGATGCCCAGCGCCTGGGCCTGCTCGAGCAGCCATTCGTAGACCAGCCGCCCATGGTGGCGGCGGTTCTCCTGCACGTAGAACTTCAGGTAGACGCCTTCCATGCGAGCCTCCCGCTTCAGACGCGGACGAAAAGGGCGTTGGCCGCCAGGATGCCGATCGCGGTGAGCGCCAGCGAGCCCAGCAGATGCAGGCTCGCGGCGCCGAAGGCCCAGGCGTACTGCTGGCGGCCGATCAGCGTCACGACCTCTACCGAGAAGGTGGAGAAGGTGGTCAGCCCGCCGAGGAAACCGGTGATGACCAGCAGCCGCCATTCGGGAGGCAGCCCGGCATGATGGTTGAAGTAGGCGCTGGACAGGCCCACCAGCAGGCCGCCCAGCAGGTTGGCCGCGACCGTGCCGAGGGGCACCGTCGGGAAGACCGGGTTCAGCCAGCTGCCGAGGGTCCAGCGCAGCAGCGCCCCCAGGCCCGCGCCGCCGAACACTGCCAACATCGCCACGCCGCCCATGCCCGTTCCTTTTCGCGCGGCATTATGTCTGCTGCTGCCAGGGTCCTGATGCCATCCTGACGCCGTCGGGGTTAGCCTCGCAGGATGAACGCCGTCATGCCGGTCCTCCACCGAGCGCCCCCCACCGTGATCGCCGCGCCCCGCCGGGCCGACTGGCGGCTGCGCGTGGCCGGCTCGGCCGCCGCGCTCGTGCTGTGGGCGGCCGCCTGGGCGGGAGCCCGGGCGCTGGACCACCACGCCGACCTTTCCATCCAGGCGATGCTGTTCGTCGTCGCGGCGGTGGTCGCCAGCATCTGGCTTTCGGCGCCGGCGGCCTTCCTCTTCGCGGCGGCGTGCGTCCTGAGCTTCAGCTGGGGCTTCGTGCCGCCGCGCGGCAGCCTGGACGTGGAACTGGGCCGCCATGCCGTGCTGCTCACGGCCATGCTGGCGGTCAGCTGGCTCATCGCCGGCCTCATCTGGCGGTTGCGCGCCCAGGCCTCGGCGGCGCGGGATGCGGCCCGCTGGGCGGCCCGCCTGCAACTCCTGGGCGAGGCCTTGCGCGACAGCGCCGATCCCCGTGACCAGGCCAGGCCGGTGGCCGAGACCCTGGCCGAGCTCGGTGGCGCGCCGGCCGCGCTCATGCTCTTGCATGACGAGCTGCCGCCGGCGGACAGCGGCGAAGCGGTCTGGTTGCATGGCAGCGTGGATGCCGACGAGCGAGCCGGCCTGTGGCTGTGCCTGCGGCAGTCCCGGCCCTTCGGCCCGGGCACCGGGCGCCATTCGGAGCAGCCGGCGTGGTACCTGCCGCTGAGGTCGCGTGGACGCAGCTACGGCGCGGCACTCGTCCGCCTGGCCGAGCCCGGATCGGCCCCTGAATCGGCCCGCCTGCGCGCCCAGGCGCTGTGCGACCTGTTCGGGGTGGCGCTGCAGCGTGCGGTGCTGGCGCGCCAGAGCGAGGCGGCGCACGAGATCGCCCAGCTGCAGGGCATGCGCAATGCCTTGCTCGCATCCATTTCGCACGACTACCGCACGCCGCTGGCGGTGATCCTGGGCGCCGCCTCCTCGCTGCACGAGCAGGGCGAGCGCCTGTCGCCCGGGCAGCGCGAGCACCTGGCCAGGCAGATCGTCGACGAGGTGCAGCAGCTGTCCCGCATGACGGACAACACCCTGCAGCTGGCGCGCCTGGACTCGCCCGGCGTGAGCTTGCGCCTGGACTGGGAATCGGCTGAAGAGATCGTCGGCACGGCGCTGGCGCATGCGCGGCGGCACGACTCTGCGCACCGCGTGCGGGCACGGCTCGACCCGAAGCTGCCGCTCCTTCGCTGCGATGCGATGCTGCTGTCGCAACTGCTGGACAACCTCGTCGACAACGCCCTGAAGTACAGCGAGGGTCCGATCGAGCTGGTCGTGCGGCAGCAGTCGCCGCTGCCGGGAGAGACCGGCCAGGCCCAGGTCGTCATCGCCGTGCGGGATCGCGGGGCCGGCGTCGCGCCGGCCGACCGACGACGGGTGTTCGAGGTCTTCCAGCGCGGCGATGCCGCCGGTGCGCCGGGCGCCGCACGGGGAGTGGGTGTGGGCCTGGCGGTGTGCCGGGCCATCGCGCGCGCCCACGGGGGCGAGCTGCGCCTGCGGCCGCGTGCGCACGGCGGCTCCAGCTTCGAACTGTGGTTGCCGGTGGTGCCGGGGCCGGAGGAGACGCGCGAATGATCAGGGTGCTGCTGGTCGAGGACGACCGCGAGCTGCGCACGACGCTGCGCGATGCGCTGGCGCTCGAGGGCTACGACGTTTCCACCGCGGCCAGCCTGAGCGAGGGCATGGCGCTGTGGACCCATGCCCGCAGCGGCCCGGACCTGGTCGTGCTCGACCTCGGCCTGCCGGACGGCGACGGCGAGGCGCTGCTGGCCGCGCTGCGTCGACGCGAGGCGACGCCGGTGCTCGTCATTTCCGCCCGGCAGGCCGACGGGCAGAAGATCCGCCTGCTCGACGCCGGCGCCGACGACTACCTGGTCAAGCCGTTCAGCGTCGGCGAACTGCTGGCGCGGATGCGCGTCGCCCTGCGCCACCGCGGCACTGCGCTGAAGCCGGCGTTGACGCGCTACGAGGCCGACGGTGTCACCGTCGACCTGGCCGCCCACCGCGTCGACCTGCGCGGCGAGGCCGTCCACCTGACCCCCACCGAGTTCAAGCTGCTGGCCCGGCTGGTGCGCAGTGCCGGGCAGGTGGTGACGCACCGCCAGTTGCTGGCCGACGTCTGGGGCGAGGAGTTCACCGAGCACACCCACTACCTGCGCCTGTACATGGGCCAGCTGCGCGCCAAGCTCGAGCTGGATCCGGCCGATCCCCGCCTGCTGCTGACGGAGCCCGGGGTGGGCTACCGGCTGGCCGAAAGCGCCTGAGCCGAACATCTTTACAAGTCTTTATGCGTTCCTGATGGAAGGCTGAAGACCATGCGGACCTTCCATCGAAGAAGGTCCCACATGAGTTCAGTCGCCGCCACGCCGGACACGCCGGCCACGCTCCTGCAGCGCTCCTCGCTGGGGGCGCTCACGCTGGGGGCGATCGGCGTCGTCTACGGCGACATCGGCACCAGTCCGCTCTACACCGTCAAGGAGATCTTCTCGCCCTCGACCGGGGTGGCGCTCACGCCGGACAACCTCATCGGCGCGGTGTCGGTGATCTTCTGGGCGCTGACGTTCGTGGTGACGCTGAAGTACGTCGTCCTGATCCTGCGCGCCGACAACCGCGGCGAGGGCGGCGCGCTGGCGCTGACGGCGCTGGCGGCCCACGCCGTCGCCCGCAAGCCGCGGCTTCGCAACCTGCTGCTGTCGCTCGGGGTGTTCGGCGCCACGCTGTTCTATGGCGACAGCGTGATCACGCCGGCCATCTCGGTGCTGGGCGCGATGGAGGGGCTGGAGATCGTCTCCGACGACCTGAAGAGCTGGGTCCTGCCGCTGTCGATCGTCGTGCTGATCGGGCTGTTCGTGGTGCAGCGTTTCGGCACTGCGGCGGTGGGGCGGCTCTTCGGGCCGGTGATCGTGCTGTGGTTCGTCGTGCTGGCCGTGATCGGCGTCTTCCACATCGCGCAGCAGCCGCAGATCCTGCACGCGCTCAACCCGCTGCGGGCATGGCAGTTCCTGCGCGACGCCGGCTGGCACGTCTTCGCCCTGGTCGGCGCGGTCGTGCTGGCGCTGACCGGAGCGGAGGCGCTGTACGCGGACATGGGCCACTTCGGCCGCCTGCCCATCCAGCTGGCCTGGGGCGCGCTGGTGATGCCCTCGCTGGCGCTGAACTACCTCGGCCAGGGCGCGCTCCTGATGAGCGACCCTTCCGCCCTCGAGAATCCCTTCTTCCGCCTGTTTCCTTCGGCCGCCGTGCTGCCGATGATCGGGCTGGCGACCCTCGCGGCGATCATCGCCTCGCAGGCCGTCATCTCCGGCGCCTACTCGATGACGCGGCAGGCGATCCAGCTGGGCTACCTGCCGCGCATGACGATCCGCTTCACCTCGGCGCGCGAGATGGGGCAGATCTACATGCCGGCGGTCAACTGGGTGCTCCTGGCCGGCGTGCTGGGCGCTGTCGTGGGCTTCGGCAGCTCCTCGGCGCTGGGCGGCGCCTACGGCATCGCGGTGACGATGACCATGCTGATCACGACGGTGCTGACCTTCTTCGTCGTGCGCGAGGGCTGGCGCCTGCCCGCTGCGCTGGCCTGGGGCGCGACCGCCCTGTTCCTCACCGTGGACGGCCTGCTGGTGGCCAGCTGCGTCGTCAAGCTGATCGACGGCGGCTGGTTCCCGCTCGCGCTCGGCCTGCTGATCTTCGCCACCATGAGCACCTGGGCGCGAGGCCGCAAGCTGGTGATGGAGAGCATCGAAAGCGACGGCCTGGCGCTCAAGCCCTTCATCGCGAGCCTGGACCCGTCCGACCTCCAGCGCAGCACCCGGACCGCGGTCTATCCGGTGGCCAATGCCGAGATGGTGCCGCAGGCCCTGCTGCACAACCTCAAGCACTACCAGGTGCTGCACGAGCGCAACCTGATCGTCACCGTCCATTACGAGGAGGTGCCGTGGGTCGCGCCGGAAGAGCGGCTGACGGTGCAGGAGCTCGGCAACGCCTTCTGGCGCGTGACGC
This sequence comes from uncultured Ideonella sp., assembly GCA_946479475.1. The sequence goes on from CAMLGG010000059.1 coordinate 15,063, forward strand.
TGCACTTCGGCTTCATGGAGACGCCCGACGTGCCGCAAGCTCTCGCCCAGGTCGACAAGCTGGGCCTGCTGCGCGTGCCCGCCTTCGAGACCAGCTACTTCCTCAGCCGCGAGACGGTGGTGCCGACGCCCGGCTCCGGCATGATGACCTGGCGCGAAGGGCTCTTCGCCGCCATGTCGCGCAACGCCAAGAGCGCGGCCGAGTACTTCCGCCTGCCCGACAACACCGTCGTCGAGCTCGGGACCCGGATCCAGATCTAGGTCTCGGAAGGCAACGCGCCGCCAGCCTCGGCGCGGCCGCGCATCGCCCAGTTGAACAGCGGTGTGGCGAGGACCGTCGTGACCACGGCCATCAGCACGAGGATCGAGAACAGCCCGGTCTCGATCACCCCGGCGGCCAGGCCGATGTTGATGATGATGAGCTCCATCAGGCCACGGGCGTTCATGAGCGCGCCTATGGCGAGCGCATCCTGCCGGCTCTCGCCGTTCAGACGTGCCGTCGCCCAGCAGGCCACGCCCTTGCCGCCGAACGAGGCCGCGAGGATGACCAGCGCGGCGCCGAGGATGGCCGGGTCGAGCAGCATGTCGATCCGGGTGTTCAGGCCCGAGTAGGTGAAGAACATCGGCAGCAGGAAGACCACGACGAAGGGCTGCAGGCCGGCCCGGACCTTCTCGGCCAGGGGCCCGCGCGGCATCACGCAGCCCAGCAGGAAGCCACCGAAGACCGCGTGGATGCCGATGGCGTCCATCGCGAAGGCGCACAGCGCGAACAGCACCAGCACGATGGCGAACAGGCTGTCGGGCAGCGGGGCATCCGGCTGAACGTGACGCGACAGCGGGCGCAGCAGGCGCGCGCCGAGCGTGGTCATGAAGATCGCGAAGGCGAGGCCGCCGCCTATGGCCAGGTAGGCGCCGGTCCAGGAGCCACCGAAGCTGGCCAGCACGATGGCCAGGATGCACCACGCGGCGGCATCGTCGAACGCGCCGGCAGTCAGGGTGAGCGTGCCGAGCGAAGTGCCGGCCAGGCCGCGCTCGTGGATGATGCGGGCCAGCATCGGGAACGCGGTGATCGCGATCGCCGCGCCCATGAACAGCGCGGCCTCGAAAGGCTGCGCCTTCGCCGAGAACAGCCCTGGCACCGTGTGCAGCCATGGGGTCAGCATGAAAGCCAGGGCGAAGGGGGCGGCGATCCCGGCCAGCGAGACCGAAACGGCGCTACGCGCGCGTTGCCGGAAGTGCTCGCCGCGGAACTCCAGGCCCACCATGAACATGTAAAGGCCGACCCCGAGCTGCGCCGCCACGTAGAGCGTTCCCTTGGTCTCCTTCGGGAACACGGCCTGCTGCCACTCGGGCGCGAGGAGGCCGAACAGCGAAGGCCCGAGCAGAACGCCGGCGATCATCTCGCCGACCACCTGCGGCTGCCCCAGCCGCCGGGCGATGCGCCCGACCCCCTGGCTCGCGGCGATGATGACCGCAGCCTGCGCGAAGAAATGGATCGAGAGCTCGGTGGTCTGCATGGTTTCGCGGCCTCGCCCCGCCGTTGGGGCGAACTGCCGCGATTGTCCGCCGACCGGGCGGGTGCACCGGGACCGGCCGGGCTCCGCTCAGCGCTTCACTCGTACGTCTCGGCGTTCGGGTCGGTGGCTTCCAGCTCGTAGGCCGCGGCCAGCATCGCGAGGCGGCCGATCACGCCGTACATGTAGAAGCGGTTGGGCGCGCTGGCGCCCGGCTTCTCGCCGGGCCGGGGCAGGTGGTGGCTCTCGGCGAAGGCCAGGGGCACGTAGCTGGCGCCCGGGGCGTTGAGGTTCTCGTCTATGCCGCGGTCGGCGTGGATGCGGTAGAAGCCGCCCACGACGTAGCGGTCGATCATGTAGACCACCGGCTCGGCCACCGCGTCGTTGACCCGCTCGTAGGTCGGCACGCCTTCCTGGATGATGACCTCGGTCACCGCCTGGCCGTCCTTGGCGACGGCCATCCTGGCGGCCGTGCGGCGGCTGAGGTCGTCCAGCTCCTTCACGTCGCGCACGGTCATGATGCCCATGCCGCAGGTGCCGTTGTCGGCCTTGACCACGACGAAGGGCTTCTCGTTGATGCCGTACTCCTTGTGCTTGCGGCGGATCTTGGACAGCAGGGCGTCGGCGTTGTCGCGCACGCAGTCCAGGCCCTGTCCGGCCTCCCAGTCGACCTGGCCGCAGCGGGTGTACATCGGGTTGATCAGCCACGGGTCCATGCCCAGCAGCTTGGCGAACTTCTTGGCCACCTCCTCGTAGGCATGGAAGTGGTGGCTCTTGCGGCGGCTGCCCCAGCCCGCGTGCAGCGGCGGCAGCAGGTACTGCTCGTGCAGGTTCTCCAGCACCTTGGGCACGCCGGCCGAGAGGTCGTTGTTGAGCAGGATGGTGCAGGGGTCGAAGTTCTTCAGGCCCAGCCGGCGGCGGCTGCGCTCCAGCGGCTCGAGCGTGAGATGGCTGCCATCGGGCAAGTCCAGCGTGGTGGGCTCGGTGATGGATTCGTCCAGCGTGCCCAGGCGCACGTTCAGGCCGGCGAGCGAGAAGATCTGGATCAGCCGCTGCAGGTTCATCAGGTAGAACTTGTTGCGGTCGTGCTTCTCCGGCAGCAGCAGCAGGTTCTTGGCCTCGGGGCAGATCTTCTCGATCGCCGCCATCGCCGCCTGCACCGCCAGCGGCAGCATGTCGGGCGTGAGGTTGTTGAAGCCGCCGGGGAAGAGGTTGGTGTCCACCGGCGCCAGCTTGAAGCCGGCATTGCGGATGTCCACCGAGCTGTAGAAGGGAGGGGTGTGCTCCATCCACTCGAGCCGGAACCAGCGCTCGATGGCCGGCATCGATTCGAGGATGCGCTGCTCCAGTTCGTTGATGGGGCCGGTGAGCGCGGTGACGAGATGCGGGACCATGGCAGGACGACGGCGACGGTGGAGGATCGATTCTGGCAGATGGGGTCGGCCGTCCCGTTTGGCAAGTGCCGGCCGGATCCGCTCGGCCGACAGGAAAGAAAAAGGCCGCCCGAAGGCGGCCTTGGCTGGCAATCGAGATGCCGTCGGGGATCAGCGGTTGTAGGCCGTCTCGCCGTGCGCGCTGATGTCCAGGCCCTCGCGTTCTTCTTCCTCGGTGACGCGCAGGCCGATCACCAGGTCGACGATCTTGTAGGCCACGAAGGACACCACGGCGGACCAGACCACGGTCAGGCCGACGCTCTTGGCCTGGATCAGGAACTGGTCGAACATGCCGTTGGAACCCACGGCCGCGGTGACCCAGTCGGTCACCAGGCCCGGGCCGCCGAGCGCCTGGTTGTTGAAGATGCCGGTCAGCAGGGCACCGACGATGCCCCCCACGCCGTGCACGCCGAAGACGTCGAGCGAGTCGTCGGCGCCGATGATGCGCTTGAGACCGTTCACGCCCCACAGGCAGGCGAAGCCGGCGATCGCGCCGACGACCAGCGCGCCGACGATGCCGACGTTGCCGGCGGCCGGGGTGATGGCCACCAGGCCGGCGACGGCACCGGAAGCGGCACCCAGCATCGAGGCCTTGCCCTTGTGCAGCGCCTCGCCGGCACACCAGGCCAGCACCGCCATCGCGGTCGCCGAGAAGGTGTTCAGGAAGGCCAGCGCGGCGCTGTTGCCGGCTTCGAGCGCGGAGCCGGCGTTGAAGCCGAACCAGCCCACCCACAGCAGCGAGGCGCCGACCATGGTCAACGTCAGCGAGTGCGGGGTGAAGGCTTCCTTGCCGTAGCCGATGCGCTTGCCGACCATGAAGGCGCCCACCAGGCCCGCCACGGCGGCGTTGATGTGCACCACCGTGCCGCCGGCGAAGTCCAGCGCGCCCCACTGCCAGGCCAGGCCGGCCTTGGCGTTCATCGCGTCGACCACTTCCTTGCCGGTGTAGGCGTCCGGGCCCATCCAGAACCAGACCATGTGGGCGATCGGCGTGTAGCTGAAGGTGAACCACAGCACCATGAACATCAGCATGGCCGAGAACTTGATGCGCTCGGCGAAGGCGCCGACGATCAGGCAGCAGGTGATGGCCGCGAAGGTCGCCTGGAAGACGACGAACACGATCTCGGGGATGTAGACGCCCTTGCTGAAGGTGGCCGCGACGGAGTAGGCGCCGGAGGCCGGGTCGAACACGCCCTTCAGGAACAGCCGGTCGAAGCCGCCGATGAAGGAGTTGCCCTCGGTGAAGGCCAGGCTGTAGCCGTAGATCACCCACAGCACGGTGATGAGCGAGAAGGTGACGAACACCTGCATCAGCACCGACAGCATGTTCTTGCTGCGCACCAGGCCGCCGTAGAACAGGGCCAGGCCCGGGATGCTCATCATGATCACCAGCGCGGTGGAGATCAGCATCCAGGTGGTGTCGCCCTTGTTGGGCACCGGGGTCGCGGCGGCCGAGGCGGCTTCGGCGGGGGCGGCGGCTGCCGCAGCGCCGGAGGCGGCGGCATCGGCCGCGGCAGGGGCGCTGGCGATCGCCGTGGCGGCAGCCGGCGCGGAGGCGGCGCCGTCCTGCGCGGCGCTCACCCCTGCGAAGCCGAGGGCGGCCAGGCCCAGGGCGAGGGAGACGAGAAGTTTTCTCATGATCGGGTTGTCTCGGTCGGGATGTAGTTAGAGGGCGTCCTTGCCGGTCTCGCCGGTGCGGATGCGCACGACCTGCTCGAGGGCGGAAACGAAGATCTTCCCGTCGCCGATCTTGCCGGTGCGGGCGCTGGCCTCGATGGCCTCGATGACGCGGTCGACGAGCGCGTCGTCGATCGCGGCCTCGATCTTCACCTTGGGCAGGAAGTCGACCACGTACTCCGCGCCGCGGTACAGCTCGGTGTGGCCCTTCTGACGGCCGAAGCCCTTGACTTCGGTCACCGTGATGCCTTGGACGCCGATGGCGCTCAGGGCCTCACGCACTTCGTCCAGCTTGAACGGCTTGACGATGGCGGTCACCATCTTCATGGTTGCTTGCTCCTTGGTTGACTGGCGAAGCGAGGCTTCAGAAGTTGTACTTGATGCCCAGCACGACGCCGGTCTTGCCGACCTTCTCGCCGTCCCAGGTGTAGAGCGCCTTGTCGGCATTCGTGCCCACGACAGCCAGGCTCGGCACCCAGCCGGAGAAGTCCTTGCTGACGGTCAGCGAGTAGTCGGTGTAGCTGAAATCGCCGCTGTTCTTCACCGTCTGGTGGCCGACGTGCGGGGTCAACGTCAGGCCTTGGTAGACATCGAAGGCGGCCGACAGGTCCACGTATCCGCTGCCCTTGCTGTCGGCGGTGCCGAACAGGTTGGTCACGCTGTGCGAGTACTTCAGCGTGAACATCGCGTAGCTCAGCGCTGCATACAGTTCGGTGGTGTTGGGGTTCACGAAGCCGCCCGCCGTCCATTCGGTCGTCACGGCATCGAAGTACTGATAGCGCAGGGCGCCGACGTCCAGCGTGAGCCCGGCGCCGATCTCGCCCTTCCAGCCGCCGTACAGGTCCAGTTCGACATTGGCGTCGCCGCCGAAGGTGTCGATCCACTTGATCGTCGATGCCCAGGTGCCCAGGTAGAAGCCCTGGGGCAGGCCCAGATCCACGCCGCCTTGCAGCGCGGGCTTCAGTTGCGTCTGCGAGATGCCGCGGTAGCGGTAGTCGCTCACGGCGCCGACGTTGAAAGCCAGCGACAAGTCATCGGCAAAGGCGGCCGTCGGGGCCAGCGCGCCGGCGGTCAGTGCAGCGGCCATCAGGCCCAGGGTCTTGCTCGTCATGCAGTCCACTCCTCAAATCGAAAAAGCTCCCTGCGCGGCTTTGCAGCTTCCGTGCCACGGCCGGCGCGGTGCGCAGGCCACCGCAGTGGTGCAAGTCGGGGCGGGCAGCGACGGTGTGGGCGCACCGCATCAGGGCTATCCGCCATGCAATGCACCGGACTGGTGCGGTGCGCGGCACCCCCAAGCGGGGGAAGGCCGTCCGCGGCGGTGCTTCGCACAATCCAGGGGAGTTTCGAAACAGGGAGGAACAAGCCGATGTCGCTGGCCGTCGTCGCCAGCCGGGCCCTGGACGGCCTGGCCGCGCCCGAAGTGCGGGTGGAGGTCCACCTCGCCAACGGCCTGCCGAGCTTCACGCTGGTGGGCCTGGCCGACACCGAGGTGAAGGAGGCCCGCGAGCGCGTGCGCGCAGCACTCGCGCAGAGCGGCTTTGCCTTCCCGCATAACAAGAGGATCACGGTGAACCTGGCGCCGGCCGACCTGCCCAAGGAGTCCGGCCGCTTCGACCTGCCCATCGCCCTGGGCATCCTCGCGGCGCAGGGCGTGGTCGAGGCCAAGCGGCTCGCCGGCATCGAGTTCGCGGGCGAGCTCTCGCTGGCCGGCGAACTGCGGCCGGTGCGGGGGGCGCTCGCGCTCGCGCTGGCGGCCCGCGAGGCCGAGCCCCGCCCGGTCGTCGTGCTGCCGGCGGCCAGCGCGGCCGAGGCGGCGCGGGTCGAAGGCGTGGACATCCGTGCCGCCCGCCACCTTGCCGACGTCGTGCAGGCGCTGCAGCCTGCTGAAGCCGAGAGAGGAGGTGAGGGAGGGCAGGCGGTGCCGGGCCTGGCCCGCGCCCGTCCCGAAGCCGTGCCCGCACCCGCGGCTTCGCACGACCTGCGAGATGTGAAAGGCCAGTCGGCCGCCAAGCGTGCGCTGGAGATTGCGGCGGCCGGAAGCCACAGCCTGCTCCTCGTCGGCCCTCCCGGCACGGGCAAGTCCATGCTCGCCCAGCGCCTGGCCGGCCTGCTGCCGCCGATGGAAGAAGGCGAGGCGCTGGCCACGGCGGCCCTGCAGAGCATCTCCGCCCGGGGGTTCGAGCCTTCCCAGTGGCGCAAGCGGCCGGTGCGGACGCCGCACCACAGCGCGAGCGCCGTGGCGCTGGTCGGCGGCGGCTCACCGCCGCGGCCGGGCGAGATCTCGCTGGCCCATGGCGGCGTGCTGTTCCTGGACGAGCTGCCCGAGTTCCCCCGCATGGCGCTGGAGGCGCTGCGCGAGCCGCTCGAGACGGGACAGATCACGATCTCCCGGGCTGCCCGCCAGGCTCAGTATCCGGCCCGCTTCCAGCTCGTCGCGGCCATGAACCCCTGCCCCTGCGGCTGGCTGGGTGCCTTTGCCGCGACCGGCCGCAGCTGCCGCTGCTCGCCGGAGGCGGTGACGCGCTACCAGGGCAAGCTTTCCGGGCCGCTGCTGGACCGCATCGACATGCAGGTCGAGGTGCCGGCGATCGCGGCGGCCGATCTGATGGCTGCGCCGGAGGGCGAGCCGAGCGCCGCCGTGGCGGCCAGGGTGGTGCAGGCCCGTGCCCGCCAGACGCAGCGCCAGGGCGTGCCCAACGGTGCCATGCCGGCCGCCGGCATGGACGAGGCGTGCCGCCTCGAGCCGGCCGCCGCGCAGTTCCTGCAGGGGGTCGCCGGGCGCCTGGGCTGGTCCGGCCGCAGCCTGCACCGGGTGATGAAGCTGGCCCGCACCATCGCCGACCTGGCCGATGCCGAGGATGTGGGCATGGCCGCGGTGGCCGAGGCGGTGCAGTACCGGCGCGCCCTGCCGGAGCGCTGAGGCCGCTGTCGATTCAGCCGAAGCGCTCGCGTGCCGCCGCCACGCAGCGCGCACGGCCCGGCGCATCGCCCGCCCAGCGCACGATGGCCTCGACCCAGTCCGAAGGCTCGTTGCGAAGCAGCACGCCATCGACGCCATCGCGGACGAAGCCTTCGTAAGGCGCCACGCGGCTGTACAGGCCGAGCGCCCCCTGGCGGGTGTAGTCGACGAACTTGACCGGGCCCCGGCCGGCATTGAACACGCCGGGCAGCAGCGGCGCCAGGCCGATGTCCGCCGGGTGCGCGGCGGTGCG
>CAMLGG010000060.1 GCA_946479475.1 uncultured Ideonella sp.
AGGGCCGGGCCACTGGCCCGGCGCGGCCTGCAAGGCGGCCCCTGGCAAGGGGCCGTGGGGGCCTCAATATCCGAAGAGCTCGAAGTCGCGCGCGAACCGCTCGCGCACGGTGGCCAGCGCCACCGGCGAAAGCTCCTGCGCCGACTTCTTCTCCTCGCTGGAGTTGCGCACCTCCAGCGGCACGGCCACCTCGAGCTTCTCGCAGGCGCGGGCGAAGTCCTGCTCGATCGACTCCACCTTGCCGACGAAATCGACGATGAGGTTGCCCGACGCGTCGCACACGCTCTGCCATTGCGGCTGCGCGCCGGCATCGGCCCAGGTCAGCGGATGCAGCGCGAAGTCGCTGAACGAGCGCGACTCCAGCGCGGCCGCCACGGCCTTGTAGCGAAAGGGGGGCCGGTCCGGCCAGCGGCCGTGGGCATCGAAGTTGCGTCGCTCATCGTCGCTGAGCTCGGCATCATGCGCGAGCTTCAAGGCGTAGGAGTAGAGCGAATGCAGGCGATCGATCGGATGGCGGACGAAGGCGAACTTGTAGAACTTGCCGTACATCGCCTCGCCGAGGAACCCACGGGCCTCGAGCGCGGTGCTGTGCTTGTTCAGGCCGATCGTGCGCTTGAAGAATTCCTGGTACTTCTCGCCGCTCTTGGTCGAGCCCAGCACGATGTCGTTGTGGCGCAGCGTCTTGGCCAGCGCGACCTCGATGCTGGTCCCGGCGCACTTGTGGATGTGAACGAAGACGTAGCGCCTGTTGAGTGAAATGATCATCGATGTTTCTTTCGCACGCCTTCTTGCGCCGAGGGCTCGTTATTATCGGCGACTCGATTGGAGCCGAGCCCTGTGATCGTCAACCATACCCACAAATTCATCTTCGTTCACGTCCCCAAGTCGGCAGGCACCTCGGTCACCGAACTCTTCAGCCAGTACAGCAGCTACCGCGACCTCGAAGTCGGCGGTACCGCGCTGGGTGAGGCGCTTCAGAACGAGTTCAAGAAGCGCTACGGGCTGACCAAGCACGCGACCGCCGGAGAGATCCGCTCGATCGTGGGATCGGAACTGTGGGCCGACTACCACTCCTTCGGCATCGTTCGCAATCCTTATGCCCGCGCGCAGAGCACCTTCCACTTCATGAAGCGCTGGCGCGGCAACAAGGAGATGGACCGCCTGAAGTTCATCGAGAACATGCCGGACTTCAAGACCTTCGCGCTGAGTCCGAAGCTCAAGCGCAAGCAGTACCACCGGCTGCTTTGGTCGCAGACGCAATGGCTGTGCGACGAGGCCGGCAAGCTGCTGGTCAGCCAGGTCGGCCACCTCGAGTCCCTCGACTCCGACCTGCGCCACATCCAGGAGGCCATCCCCGGGCTGCCGCAGCGTCCCAAGCAGGAACTGGCCGCCCCCAAGCGCAACAAGAGCGATGCCGACGACGAGGCCTTGCAGCAGTTGCTGCGCGACGAGCCCGAGGTCGAGCAGGCGCTGTACGAGGCCTACAAGGACGACTTCGAAACCTTCGGCTACCCCCGCTTCAAGGCGTGAAGACGATCACATCGGCCCCCCACATCCGAAGGGGCTGAAGCGACGTCGGGCGACCGGGCGCAGCAGGTAGCGACTCCTAGAATCCGTCACACCCATGCGCAGTTTGCTCAAGCGCCTGTCGGGACAGCCGCAGGCCCAATCCGCCCCGATGCTCGACCTGGCCGAACTCAGGCGCTGGTGCGAGCAGAGCCGCCCGATCTTCATCGTGGGCCTGGCCCGCTCGGGCACTTCGATGCTGCAGGTGGCCTTCGCCCAGCATCCCTCGATGTTCGACATCGCCAACTGCCGCGAGACCTTCATCTTCCTCAGGCCGCGTCAACCCTACGTCGACCCGATCCACTTCCCGACGAGGGCCTACCTCAAGGGCCGGCCCAACCTGATGGCGCTGCGGGAGTGGATCGAGCCCTACGAGGAGGAGTTCGGCGAGCTCGGCGAGGCCGATTCGATCCGCGCCTTCTTCTACTTCGCCGGCAACCGCATCTATCCCGGCCGGTACCCGCTCGAGAAGACGCCAGGCCATCTGCGCAAGCTGGACCTCGTCTTCGACATCTTTCCCCAGGCGCGCATCCTCGTGTGCAGCCGCGATCCCGTCGATGTCGTTGCCTCCTATCGCAAGCGGCTCGCCAAGGCCAAGGCCGACGGCGAGCCGCCCGAGAAGACCGGCTGGCTCGACAAGGGCGTGGACGAGATGATCGGTGTCTTCGAACGCTTCACGCGTTTGGTCAACGAGGCGATTCCCAAGTACGGCAAGTCGATGTACATGGCGCCGTACGACTGGCTGATCGACTCGCCCGACGAGTCCATCCAGGCGATCTGCGAATGGGCCGGCATGGAGTTCGTGCCGACGATGATCGCGTCCGAGGCCACCGGCAGCAAGGCCGAAGGCAAGTCGGAGAAGGCGCACGCCATCCAGAAGCGCGCATCGGACGCGCACAAGGTGCTGACGCCTCAGGAGATCGAGAAGATCCAGGCGGCCTGTGCCCCATGGATCCAGCAGTGGAGCACGCCGGGACCGCTCGGCTGAGAAAGAGATTCGACCCGGAGGGATTGCAGAAGTGGCCGTCTATTCAGAGCAGCACCAGTACATCTTCTTTGCCAATCCGCAGACCGCCAGCAAGGCGATCGCGCTGACCTTGAGGCGAAGCCTGGGCGGGGTCTCGCTGCCCGACCGCGAGATCACGCGCAGCGGCAAGGTGGTGGCGCGCGTCCACCACACCACCTACAGCCAGATCCTCGCGGCCCAGCTGCTGACCGAGGAGCAGCTGGGCAAGCTGTTCAAGTTCACCTGCGTGCGCAATCCTTTCGACCAGCTGGTCAGCAAGTACATCAAGCACTGCGACCGGCTCGCGAACGATCCGGCCAAATACCCGTGGCTCGAAGGCGTGGAGGCCTCGGCGCCCGACAACAGCTTCCCGCAGTGGGTGTCGTACCTCAGCCAGCGCTACGGCGAGATGGACAAGCTGGCCAAGGGCCCGCTGGAGTTTCTCAACCATGCGGATCTCGTGATCCGGTTCGAGGCGCTGCAGGAAGGCTTCGACGAGTTCCTGCGCCACATCGGCGTGAGCGAAGCGCTCTCGGTGACGGAGTACAACATCACCAAGGGCCGGGCGGAGGGTGGCGCGGCCGCGCCGGATGCCGGCAAGGTGAAGAAGAAAAAGAAGAACTACACCGAGTACTACGACACCGCCTGTGTCGAGGTCGTCGAGAAGCTCTACGAGCCGATCATCAAGCGCTTCAACTACCGCTTCGGGGATTGAAGCGGCGCGGCGCGCTCACTCTTCGCTGTCGACGACGTCCTCGTCCAGCGGCTTGTTCTTCACGCGCTTGAGCTTCTCCGGCTTGGCAGCGCCGGCAGGCTTGTCGGCCTTCTTCTCAGCCTTCGCCGGCTTGTCCTTCGCCTCCGCCTTCGCAACCTTGTCGTCGCTCTTCGCGCCGCCGGCGGCTCTCCTGGCCTCCTTGGCGGCCTGACGCTCGGCGCGAGCCTGGCGCCTCTGCTCCTTCTCGGCCTTGCTCAGCTTCGGGGCCTCGGCCTGGTCGGTCGACTTCTTTGCCGCCCGTGCGACGGCGCGGGCCTCCTCGCTCGGCGGGCCGTAGCCGAACAGCTGGTTGATGAAGGCCTCGCGCTTGGCGATCAGGCGCAGGCTGGCAGCGTCGTAGAAGCGAAGGATGGCCGCTTCATCTGCGCCGGTGCGCTCCTTCAGGCCGTCGACCGCGGCGCGCTGCTCGTCGTTCAGCGGCACGTGAAGGCCCTCCAGCACCTTCTTGAGGTCTTCGCTGATGGCCTCGGCGCGGATGAACCGCGAGGTGATCGACCTGTCTTTCCACAGCGCCTGGAGCGCCTCCATCGAATCGACCGACTTCTCCATGTTCTCGGCATTGCGCACGAACATGATGAAGAACTGATAGGTCATCAGGCCGCCCAGCTTGGCGGCGGGAGAGTTGTTGTAGGCGTGGTCCACCAGCCGGCGCAGCCCGCGGTGCGCGGCCACGGCCTGCAGCCACTCACGAAAGGCCTCGGGGTTGTTGGCGTCGGCGTACCAGAAGTCCTTGGCGCGGGCGGCTCCCCAGCCTTCGGGCAAGGCTTTCGCATCCCTGGCCGTTTCGTTCTTGGGTGGCAGCTGGGCGCGCTTCGAACGCAGCAGGTCCCACTTCGTCTTGTCGGTCAGGCGCTTGTGGAATTCGCCCTTGCCTTCGCAGCCCAGCCTCCAGTGGGCGAGGTACCAGGTCAGCGGGTTGCAGACGTAGCCGACCACCGGCTTGCCCGTCGCCGCGAGCTCGTCGGAGTAGGCCGACTGCTTCGCGCTGCTTTCTCCTCCGACGATTTCTCCAACCAGCTTCTTCAGGCGTGTAGAGCCGACCTTGTGAAGTTCAACGAGGATCAGCTTGTCGGATGTAAGCATGCTTGCAGGGTCCTTGCGTGGCAAAGCGAACCTAGTATAGGTTCGCACCTTCGCGGCCCGCCCGGCGCGCCGCAACGAAACTTGGGGGTCCGCCTTGGCTGTCTTTTCCTCTCGGTACAACTACATCTTCTTCGCCAACCCGCAGACCGCCAGCAAGGCCATTGCCCGCACCTTGCAGGAGGCGCTCGAGGGGCAGCCGATGCCCGATCGGGAGATCACGCGCGGCGGCGAGGTCATCGCGAAGAAGCACCATGCCACCTGGCGGCAGCTGCAGGATGCGGGCCTGATGACGCGCGAGCAGCTCGACGCAATGTTCAAGTTCACCAGTGTGCGCAACCCCTACGACCTGCTGGTCAGCCGCTACCTCAAGCGCAAGGGCCGCTTCGTCGACCAGCCGGAGAAGTACCGCTGGGCGCAGGACAACCCGAAGATCCGGGCCAGCATGGAGGCGGCGCAGGAACAGTCCTTCCCCGAATGGCTGGCCGGGCAGCTCAAGCGCCACAAGGAGAAGGACAAGACCGTCAAGGGGCCGCTGGAGTACCTGGACCACGCGGACTACGTGATCCGCTTCGAGGCGCTGCAAGCCGGCTTTGACGAGGTGTTGCGGCACCTGGGCGTGGAGCGGCCGATCGCCATCGTCTCCGAGAACGTCACCAGCGAGCGCAAGGAAGGCAGCGCCAAGCGGCACTACACCGAGTTCTACGACGAAGCCAGCCGCGAGCTCGTGGCTCGTGCCTACGCTCCGATCATCGAGCGCTTCGGCTACCGATTCGGTTGAGCGCGCGCCAAGAAAAAGGGGTGCCGATGGCACCCCTTCTGGTTCGACGCCGCGCGTGATCAATCGTCGTTGTGCGCGTCGGCCGTCTTCTTGGCCTTCTTCGGCGTGCGCTTGATTGGCGCTTCGAAGAATTCCGTGGCGCGCTTCCACAGCGGCACCGAAAGCTCCACCGGCTCCGGGCCATGGCCGGCCTCGGCGGAGTTGTACAGCAGGGTCATCACGTGGCCGTCCGGCGAAACGCCGCCTTCGGGATCGATGTCCCAGCGGCGCCACAGGCCGGGGAAGTGGCGGTTGATGGTCGTCACGTCCTTGAGGTTCTGGCCGACCACCAGGCGGATGTCGCGCCCTTCGTTGTGCGCATCCTTCAGGGCGGTCAATGCGTTGAAGCGCCAAGGCGTCTTCTGCATCATCTCTTCGTAGTCGTCCATCGTCTTGCCGATGGCGCGCATGCCCGCGGCGATGACGCCCTCACGGTACTTGTCGGGCCGCAGGAAGGGGCAGACGGCGACGATGCCGGTCTTGGTGTTGCGCTGGCTGCCGACCAGGATCGCCGAGGTGCCGCCGGCCGAGGAGCCGTACATCATCACCCGGTCGACCGGGATGCCCAGCTTGGCGCAGAAGGCGTCGATCAGCGCGTTCAGCTCGGGCACGAGGTCGTTCTCGAGCGTGCCCATGTAGAAGCCACAGCGCGGAACGTTGGAGTTCCAGTCGATCTCGGTCATCGGGTCGCTGATGGCCAGGATCGGCGCCTCGAACAGGGCCTCCCAGTTGCGGCGCGCGAACATCGGGCGCATCGCGTTGGTGGTTTCCTTGCCGCCCGCGCGGGCGCCCTGGAAGGTGACCACGAGCTTGTCCGCGGGGCGCAGCGTGTTGATGGACACGTTGACGGTGAAATGGCCCGTCTTGACACGCATCACGGTGATGGCCTTGGCGGGAATCGTCCAGTCGCCATTCAATTCGACCGTGGTCGCGGCTTCACGCGTGATCTCGGCGTTGTTGTCCGGCAGAAAGGGAATATCGGAACCCTCATCGGGCACAAGATTGAACATGGAAGACTGCTTGCAAGGTTGACGAACCGAAGCGACCGGGCCGGTGCCGAAAGGCCGTTCGTGGACAGAAGGGGACAAGAGCCGCGCCGCGACTGCAACAAAGCGCAATCCATGCTAGCACAGTGAACCTTCGCAAGAAGGATGCCCGCGGTGCCTGGCTCGTGCGCTGCATCACGCCGTGGCAGCCGCCTTCGCGAGGCTGCTGTCGACTATGATCGCAGCGCCCTCGTGCCTGCCGCCGCGGCCGTGTGCGGTGCATGAGGATTGTTTGTGATTGCCCGCGCGAAGCGCCGACCGCATGCTCATTTCGGACAAGCTCGTTTTCATCGAATTCCGCAACACCGGCGCATCGCATGTCGAGAAACTGCTGCTGAAGATCGTCGGCGGTGAGGTCGACAACGCCATCCGGGTGCCCACGGAGGAACTGCTCGCCAGCGGTCGCCCGATGTTCGGCTCGATCCGCGACCCGTGGGGCTGGTACCTTTCCCTGTGGACCTTCGGCTGCGCGCAGCAGGGCGAGCTGTACCAGCGCATGGTCAACGAGAAATCCTGGCGCAAGCTGCTCGAGAAGATCGAGGCCAACGCCAAGGCGCGCACCAAGGACGCGCCGGCCGACGAGGTCCGCCGCATCGCATTGCCCGAGCAGCTGGGCGCCGAGCGCGCGCGGGACTTCTGGTATGCCAGCGATGACAACGTCGAGGCCTTCCGCGAGTGGCTCAGGGTCGTCTGCGCGCTCCAGGCGCGCCGCGTCATCGAGCCCGGGTTCGCCCAGTCGCCGATCAGCAAGGTCGCGGGCCTGATGACCTACCGCTACTTCCAGCTCTACGTGCGAGGCGCTTCCCAGATCCCGGTCACCATCGGCACGCAGGAGGGGCTGCGGTCCTTCGAGGCCCAGCACCTGGTGCTGGACCACATCATCCGCCAGGACAGCCTGACCGAGGACCTGGTGAGTGCGCTCGAGCACAGCGGCGTCAGCCTCACCGACGAGCAGCGCAAGATGATCTACGACGCCAAGCCGAGCGGCAAGGCGGCCCGATCGATGGGCATCGAGCGCTTCTACGACGCCGCGAGCGTCGACCTGGTGGCCCGGCGCGAGAAGTTCATCATCGAGCGATTCGGCTACACGCGCCCCCACGTTTGAACGACCGTGGTCGGGAGGCCACCTGCCCGCATTCGTAGAATCGTTCGCATCAAGGCAGCGCCAGGCGCCGCCGCCAGGAGCCTGTACCGAATGACGCTCGCCGAAGTGACCCCGCCGAACCTCCGCCGACGCCCGTTCGTGCGCCGTGCGCAGCGATCCACGGGTCGCGCGCTGGTGGTGTTCTGCGCGGCGCTCGCGGTGGCGGCCTGCGGCGAGCGCAAGGGCGAAGCGACGCAGGTGGCCGCACGGGTCAACCAGGGCGACATCACGGTCCACCAGATCAACTTCGTGCTCCAGCAGGAGCGCGGAGTGAGGCCCGAGCAGGCCGACGCAGCCGGCAAGAGGGTGCTCGAGACGCTGATCGAGCAGGAGCTGGCCGTGCAGAAGGCGGTCGAGCTCAAGCTCGACCGCGAGCCGCAGGTCGTGCAGGCGCTCGAGGCGGCGCGCCGCGAGGTGCTGGCGCGGGCCTACAAGGAGCGGGTCACGCAAGGCACGCCGCGCCCGACGCCGGAGGAGATGCGCCGCTTCTACGACGCCACGCCGGCCTTGTTCAGCCAGCGCCGCGTCTACTCGCTGCAGGAGCTGCTGATCGACGCGCCGCCGGCTCGGCAGCAGTGGATCAAGGAGCGCCTGGCGCAGGCCCGGTCGGTGGACGAGTTTGCCGATGCGCTGAAGGCCGAGGGCCTGCGCTACAGCGGCAGCCACGCAGTCAAGCCGGCCGAGCAGCTGCCGATGGGCATCGTCGACCGGTTCGCGAAGATGAAGGACGGCGAGGCCGCGGTGCTGGCCGATGCGCCCGCCATGCGGGTCGTCTTCATCGCGGCTTCGCGGCTGGAGCCGGTGTCCTACGAGCGCGCCGCGCCGGCAATCGAGCAATACCTGGCGACGCTGGCCCGGCGCAAGGCGATCGACGACAACCTGAAGGCGCTGCGCACGGCAGCGCAGATCACCTACCAGGGCAAGTTCGCCGGCGGCCCAGGGTCCGCCGCGGTCGCGGCCTCGGCACCATCGTTGCCTCCGATGGCACCGGTGCCGGTGCAGGTGCCGCTGCCGGATGAGGGCTCGTCCGAGCCCGTGCGGCTGGCCATGCCCGACGCCGCGCCGCCGCCCGAGCATGCGGGCAGCGGGATCGATCCGGACCTGGCCAAGAAAGGGATGGGACTGAAATGAAGCACTTGCCTGATTTGGGGGCGACCCTGTCGATCTGCCGACGCCTGCTGCCCGCGCTGGCGCTCGCCACGGCCTTCGCCGTCTCGGCGCCCCCCGCGGCGGCGCAGGCGGGCGCTCGCCCGGCTGCGCCGGCGCCCAGCGATGCCGACCTGTACCGCATCGGCCCGGGCGACACCATCCGCATCACCGTCTACCAGAGCCCGGACCTCACGCTGGAGACCCGGGTCACCGAGGCGGGAGTGATCAGCTACCCGCTGATCGGCGCCATCAAGCTGGGCGGGCGCACCGTCAGCGAGGCCGAGGCGGCGCTGGCCAATGCACTGAAGAAGGGCGACTTCATCAAGAATCCGCAGGTCACGGTGATGGTCACCCAGGTGCGTGCCAACCAGGTCAACGTCCTCGGCCAGGTCGGCAAGCCCGGCCGGGTTCCCCTGGACGTGGCCGGCATGCGCCTGACCGACGTGCTGGCACTGGCCGGCGGGGTGGCCGCGAACGCGGGCTCCGACACGGTGGTGGTGACGGGCATGCGTAACGGGCAGCCCTTCCGCGCCGAGGTCGACCTGCCGCGCGTGTTCGCCCCGGGCGGGCGGGACAACGACATCGTCATCCATCCGGGCGACGCCATCTGGGTCGACCGCTACCCGGTCGTCTACCTCTACGGCGAGGTGCAGCGGCCCGGCCAGTTGCGGCTGGAACGCGGGATGACCGTCATGCAGGCACTGGCCAGCGCCGGCGGCCTGACCCAGCGCGGCACCCAGCGCGGCCTGCGGGTGAGCCGGCGGGCGGCCAACGGCCAGGTGCAATCGCTCGAACCCACGATGGACGACGCCCTCCAGGCGGGCGACGTGGTGTTCGTCCGCGAGAGCCTGTTCTAGGCGCCGAGGCGAAGGAAAGGGGCACGTCATGAACCTGGCCAATGTCATCGCGGTCCTGAAGGCCCGCTGGCTGCCGGCGGTGCTCGCCTTCGCGCTGGTGTTCGGGGCCGCCATCGGCTACACGATGCTGGCGCCCAAGATGTACACGGCCGCCGCGACCCTGGTGATCGACATCAAGCCGGACCCGGTGACATCGATGCTCTACGGCGGCGCCGCGTCGCCGGCGATGATGAACACGCAGGTCGAGGTGATCCGCAGCGACCGGGTGGCGCTTCGTGTCGTGCGCAACCTCAAGCTGACCGAGGTGCCGGCAATCCGCAAGCTTTGGGAGAAGGTGAGCAAGGGCGACGGCACCATCGAGGACTGGCTGGTCGAGTTCATGCTGAAGAACCTGGACGTGCAGGTGGCGCGGGCCGGCAGCAACGTGGTCAACGTGGCCTACCGCGGCACCGAGCCCCAGTTCGTCGCGACCATCGCCAACGCCTTCGTCCAGGCCTACCTCGAGACCGCGGTCGAGCTGCGGGTCGATCCGGCACGGGAGTACAGCGGCTTCTTCGGCAAGCAGGTCGAGGAAGCCCGGGCGGCGCTGGAGGCGGCGCAGCAGAAGCTTTCCAAGTTCCAGCAGGACCAGGGGATCATCGTCACCGACGAGCGCTACGACGTCGAGATGGCGAGGTTGAACATGCTGAGCCAGCAGCTGGTCTCGATCCAGGCGCTGAGCAACGAATCGTCCAGCCGCCAGGCCCAGGTCGCGGCCAATGCCGACAGGCTGTCCGACGTGCTCAACAATCCGCTGGTGGCATCGCTCAAGGCCGAGGTCGGCAAGGCCGAGGCGCGGGTCAAGGAGCTCAACTCGCGCTATGGCGACCAGCATCCCCAGGTGGTGGAGGCGAAGGCGACGCTCGCCGAGCTGCGCAACCGCCTGGCGACGGAGACCCGCAACGTGACGGGCAGCGTGTCCGTCAGCGCCAGCATCGACAGGGCGCGCGAAGGCCAGGTCCGCGCAAGCCTGGAGGAGCAGCGGGCGAAGGTGCTGCGCATGAAGCAGGTGCGCGACCAGGGCAGCGTGCTGCAGCGGGACGTCGAGAACGCGCAGCGCTCCTACGACCTGCTGCTCAACCGCTATAACCAGAGCAACCTCGAAAGCCAGAACCGGCAGAGCAATGCCTCAATGTTGGCGCGCGCCACGCCGCCGGGGTCGCCGTCCTCGCCCAAGGTGGCCGCCAACATGCTGATCGGCATGTTCTTCGGCCTGGCCGTCGGCATCGGCGTGGCCTTCACGCTCGAGCAGCTGGACAAGCGGATCCGCGTGCCAGCCGATGCGGTGAACGCCCTGGGTCTGCCGGTCATCGGCATCATGCCCACCCCGACCATCGGCCGGCGCATGCGGGTGCAACTGGCCCAGGCGCAGGACCGCATGATCTCGGGCCGCCGCCTGCCGGCGCCACCCAAAGGCACCTGATCGAAGCCGCTCCATGAAACTTCCTGGGTCAACCCACCGTCGGCGGGCCGAGTGCCGGTTCGTCGCAAGCGCCGACCGACCGCCGCCGTGGACAACCCTGCGTCGCGGCACTTCAACGGTCCTCATGGGCCGGGAGGTTGCCTTATGAGCGATACCGGGGACCCGACCCAGCACGACTTCTCCGACTCGATCCATGCGCCGATGGAGCTTGCGGAGTCGAAGGTCCGAGCGATCGGCGAGCTCATCCGCGATGCGCGCAACCTGTCCGCCGAGGACGTCGAGCGCATCAGCAAGTACCAGCGCGAGCACAAGATGCGCTTCGGCGAGGCCGCGATCGCGCTCGGCCTGGCGAATGCCGAGGATGTGCTGTACGCGCTGTCGCAACAGTTCCAGTACGCCTATGGCGACGAGCACCGGCGCAAGGCCAATCCCGAGCTGGTGGCACTGGTCCAGCCCTTCGGCCACCAGGCCGAAGCCTTCCGGGCCATCCGCAGCCAGATCCTTCTGCGAATGCACACGGAGGACGAGACGCAGCGGCGGGCCCTGGCCGTGGTCAGTCTCGACAGCGGCGACGGCAAGACCTATTTCTGCGCCAACCTTGCGGTGGCGCTCGCCCAGCTGGGCGGCAAGGTGCTGGTGGTCGACGCCGACATGCGCGGTGCCCGCATGCACCAGATCTTCGGCATCGACAACTCCAAGGGGCTGTCCAACCTCCTGGCTGGCCGGGGCGGCAAGAACGTCGTGAAGGCGGTGCCCGACGTGCCGAACCTCTGGGTGATGCCGGTGGGCGTGCAGCCGCCGAATCCGCTGGAGCTGGTCGAAGGCCCGGCGTTCGGGCTGCTGCTGCGCGAGCTGACTTCCAAGTTCGACCACGTGCTGATCGACTCGCCGGCGGCGGTGTTCGGCACCGATGGCGTGGTGGTGGCCGCCCGCTGCGGAGCCGCGCTGGTGGTCGCCCGACGCAACACCAGCAAGATAGCGGGGTTGCAGGACCTGGTGGCTTCGCTGCAGGCCGCCAACACCCGCCTGGCCGGCGTGGTGATGAACGAGTACTGAGGCAGCGCGCCGTGCAGCCGACGGCGGTTCCACCCGACCCCAGGGCGCAGGCCCCGGCGGCGTGGATGCCCTGGGCGCTGGCTGCGGCGGGCCTGCTGGCCCTGTACGGCCCCACGCTGCGCGACCTGTTCCAGTCGATCTGGTCGACGGACGAACAGGGGCATGGCCCGGTCGTCCTGCTGCTGTGCATCTGGCTTTTCTGGCGCCAGCGCGCGGCGCTCGCAGCGGCGCCCGCGGGCACCGATGCCACCCGTCCGGCCTGGGGTTGGGCGGTGCTGGCACTGGCCCTGCTGCTTCATGTTTTCGGCCGCTCGCAGCGCATCCTCAGCGCCCAGACGCTGTCGGCGGTGCCGGCACTGCTGGCGATCCTGTTGCTGTTGCGCGGCGCGCGCGCCGCGCGGGCCATGTGGTTCCCGCTGCTGTTCATGCTCTTCCTCGTGCCCTTGCCGGCGGCGCTGGTCGAGGCGGTGACGCAGCCGATGAAGCTGGCGGTGTCCACCGTGGCGGCCGAGTTGCTGTATGCCGTGGGATATCCGGTGGCGCGAAGCGGCGTCATCCTGCAGGTCGGGCCGTACCAGCTCCTGGTGGCCGACGCCTGCGCCGGCCTGTACACGCTGTTCACCCTCGAGGCGATGGGGCTGCTGTACCTGAACGTGGTGCGTTCTTCGTCGGTGGTGCGCAACGTGCTGCTCGCACTGCTGATCGTGCCAATCTCCTTCGTCGCCAACGTGATCCGCGTGATCGCCCTGTCGCTCATCACCTACCACTGGGGCGATGCGGCCGGCCAGGGCTTCCTGCATGGCCTGGCGGGCATCGTGCTGTTCCTGTCGGCCCTGATGCTGATCGTGGCCTGCGACTCGCTGCTGCGCTGGGTGCGGCCAGCGGGCTGAACGAGATGCCCGCCGGCCCGCCGCCGCTGACTCGCCGCGCCGCGCTGCTGGCGGCCCTGATGGCTGGCGCCTCGGCGCTGGGCGCCGCGCTCATCCCGACCCGGCGCATGGCCGACCGGCGCGGCGTCTTCAGCCTGGCTCAGGCGGTGCCCGAAAGCTTTGCCGGCTGGGTCCTCGATCCGCGGGCGCGCGGCATCGTCGTCAATCCGCAGACCGAGGAACTGCTGCGCCGCATCTACACCGAGACGCTGGAACGCACCTACGTCCGCGGCCCGGGCGAGCGGATCATGCTGTCGATCGCCTACGGCGCCGACCAATCGGACGTGAGCCTGCAGATGCACTATCCGGAGGTCTGCTACCCGGCGCAGGGCTTCCAGCTCGAGCGCCGGCGCGAAGACCACCTGGACCTGCCCTTCGGGCGCATCCCGGTGCGGCGCCTCGAGACGACCTTCTCGACCATCCGCCACGAGCCGGTGACCTACTGGACGGTGATCGGGGACGAGCTGACCATGAGCGGCCTGGACAAGCGCCTGGCCGAGATCCGCCACGGCCTGCGCGGCGAGATCGTCGACGGCATGCTCGTGCGCGTCTCGTCGATCAACATCGACACGGAGGCCGCGTTCGCCCTGCAGGACCAGTTCATCCGCGACCTGCTGGCCAGCGTCAGCTCGGCCACGCGAAGGCGCTTGGCGGCATTGCCCTGAGCGCGAAACGTCCCGTTACGTTGCTCACCAAGAACTGCAGCATTCGCTTACCAAATGCCGGGGACTCGTCACTTCAGGCCGCGACGCCCGCATGCATGATCCGCCGCTGAACGCGCAAGCCCCTAGGACGGGTGTGCGCAACCCAATCAAATTCGGGAGCACGTGGCGTGACGGAGGGCTCGGCGCAAGTCGGGGTGGGGAGGCTTTGTGGCGCGATGCGGGCCGCCTTGGTGACGGTCGTCGCGTTCACGGCCACGGCTGCAGCGGCCGCGGGGTCCGCTCCGTCCGCTCCGTCCGCTCGCCCCGGCGTGGGCCTGAACCTGGCCACCTGGGACTACTTCAGCCCCGACTTCCCGCTGGTCGACCAGTTCAAGCGCAGCACCGGCTGGCTCACGCAGTGTGAATCCGGCAGGGACGCCCGATGCCAGGGTTTCAGTGGCGAGGCGAGCGCCTGGGACACCCGCGAGGAGGACAAACTCGAGCTCGATGCCCAGGGATGGGTGAAGCGCCTGCCGGCGTCCGATGACCCAGGCACGCGCTACCGGTCGGTCGGCGTGCTGCTGTTCAACGGCAACGGCCACGCGCACCCCGCCGGCAAGTACGTGGTGACCTACGAGGGCAAGGGCCAGCTGGTTCATGACCTGCTGGGCCGCAAGCTCGAGCGCGAGTCCCGACCCGGGCGTGACGTGGTCGAGGTCTCGAACCAGGCCGAAGGCGGCTGGCGCATCGCCATCAAGGCCACCGATCCGAAGGATTACCTGCGCAACATCCGCGTCTTCCCGCCCGGCGGGGGGTGCGAGAAGGATCCCGAGCGCTACGCCGCCACCCCCGCCGACTGCGAACCCAAGTCGCACGGCGCCTTCATCCCGTTCGAGAAGTTCCCGCCGGATCGTCGCTGGCACCCCCGCTTCGTGCAGGACCTTCGAGGCTTCCGCGTCCTGCGCTTCATGGATTGGGGCAAGACCAACAGCTCGAAGGTCGTCGACTGGCGCGAGCGCGCGCAGCCGGATGCCGCCATCTGGGCGGGCGATGCCGGCGTGCCGGTCGAGGCGATGCTCGACCTTTCGCGGGTCGCCGGGGCGGATCCCTGGCTCAACCTGCCGATGCGGGCCAGCGACGACTACGTTCGCGGCTTCGCCAGGCTCGTCCGCCAGCAACTGCCGTCCGGCCGCGTGGCGATCGTCGAGTACGCCAACGAGCCCTGGAACCAAGCCTTCCCGGTGGCGACGTGGACGCGCCAACGCGCGCTGGCCCAGTGGCCGGGGGCGTCGCAGAAGGCCGGTGGCGAAGTGGCGCTGGCTGCGAGCTGGTACGCCTGGCGCTCGGTCCAGGTGTGCCAGATGGTCAAGGCCGAATGGGGCGGGCAGCCGGCGCCGGTGCGATGCGTGCTCAACGCGCAGGCCGCCAACCCCGACCTGATCCGCCAGACGCTCGCCTGCCCGCAGGCGGCCGCCCAGCTCGGCAAGCCCTGCGCCAAGGGCGTGGACGCGGTGGCCATCGCCCCCTACTTCGGCGGCTACCTGGCCGAGCCCAGCTTGCGGGCGGCCGTTGCGCCCTGGCCTCGCGACCCCGATGGCGGCCTGAACCGGCTGTTCGCAGAACTGACGGCCGAGGATTCGCAAGGCCACCGGATCCGCACGCCGCTGCAAGGACGCAGCGAGGCCGCCGAAGGAGGGGCCTTGGCCCAATCCGCCGGCTGGATGCGAAACGCCAAGGCGTTGGCCGACGGCTTCGGCCTGCCGATGTGGGCCTACGAGGGCGGCCAGCACCTGACCCCCCCGGGCGGGGTCGACGACCCGGCCTGGCTGCGGCTGATAGTGACCGCCAACCGTGACCGCCGCATGGGCCAGGCCTATGAACGCCACCTGGCCGACTGGCGCGCCGCCGGCGGGCAGCTGTTCGTCTGGTTCAACCACATGGCCGTGCCCTCCCAGGCCGGCGCGTGGGGTTTGAAGGAGTCGCAGTTCTCTGATGACAGCGTGAAGTGGCAGGCCGTCCGTGCCCAGCGCGATGGCCTCGCCTGCTGGTGGCCAGGCTGCTCCCAGTGATGCAGCCCCTGGCCTGGCCGTGCCTTGTATTTCAAGGCTTTAGTCCTCGTTGCGCGGAAAAGGCCCGGTTTTCCGCCCGAGTTGCCTTTCGTTTCAGAAGCGAGGCTTTTCTTGCGGACGTCAGGTTCATGCCCCTGTCCGGCCGTCGAAGAGCTCTCTGTCGCTCATGCAGATCGGGAAGTTCGGTGAAGCGGCATCAAGCCTCCTCCTCCTGCAGTGAACCCCTTGCCCCCAAAGGTTTGCCACCCATGAACATCAAACTGATCGCCCGTCGCGTGTCGCTTGGCGCCGCCGTGGCCCTCACCTTCGCCGGCGCCGCGCATGCCTACGGTGTGCCGTCCAACCACGGTGCTGGCGTCAACCTGAACGCCTTCGAGTACTTCTCGCCGGACATGCCCACCGTCGATCAGTTCAAGCGCGCCGGCGGCTGGTACACCCAGTGCAGCTATCCGAAGGACGCCAGCTGCACGAACTTCACCAACGGCCAGAGCGGCTGGGACACGCTCGAGCAGTCGAAGATGAACCTGGACGAGAACGGCTGGCCCAAGAGCCTGCCGGCCGCCAACGACACCAACGTCAAGTACCGCCGCGTTTCCGTCCTGATGTTCCAGGACGACAGCCGCGTCCACCCCGCCGGCAAGTACACCGTGGTGTACGAAGGCGAGGGCACCATCGAATACGCGATGGCCGGCACCAAGGTTGCCGCCGAGTCCAAGCCCGGCCGTGACGTCGTGCAGGTCACCAACAGCGACTCCTCGGGTCTTCTGCTGACGATCAGCGCCACCAACCCGAACAACTACATCCGCAACGTCCGCGTCCTCCCGCCGGGCGGCGTCTGCAACGGCAACCGCACCGTCTTCGCGTTGACCGACGCCGAGTGCGGCAACAAGGGCCTGGGCGCCCTGATCCCCTTCGAGAAGACCACCCGCACCTGGCACCCGCAGTTCGTGGCGGACCTGAAGGGCTTCCGCACCCTGCGCTTCCTGGACTGGAACAAGACCAACTCCTCGCCGCTGGCCAACTGGGTCGATCGCCCGAAGCTGGCCGACGCCCTGTGGACCGGCTCGGCCGGCGTGCCGGTGAACGCGATGGTTTCGCTGGCCAACGAGGTGGGTGCCGATCCCTGGATCAACCTGCCGACGCACGCCACCGACGACTACGCGATGCGCTTTGCCCGCCAGATCAAGACCATGCTGGCGCCCAAGCTCAACCTGATCGTCGAGTACAGCAACGAGCCCTGGAACTACGGCTTCAGCCAGGCCCTGTGGATGCGTGACCAGGCCGCGGCGACCTGGCCCGACCAGATCTCCAAGGGCGTGAGCGTGTACGAGCTGCAGCCCAGCTGGTATGGCATGCGCGCCGCGCAACTGTGCAAGATCGTCAAGACCGAGTTCGGTGCCGATGCTTCCCGCGTGAAGTGCGTGTTCAACGGCCAGGCCTCCAACTCCTGGATGAGCCAGCAGCAGATGGATTGCCCGTACGCCCTGTCCAAGATGGGCGGCCAGGCCTGCTACAAGGGCATGGATGGTCTCGCCGTGGCCCCGTACTTCGGCGGCTACATCGGTGACCCGGCGGTGCGCTCGACGGTCAAGACCTGGTACGGCGACTCCGATGGCGGCCTGGGCAAGCTGTTCCAGGAGATCCTGGGCCAGGACGCCAACGGCAACAAGGTGACCCCGCCCCTGTACGGCAAGACCAAGGAGTCGTACATCGACGGCGCCGTGGCTCAGGTCAAGACCTGGATGCAGGCCAACCAGAACGTCACGTCGTCCCGCGGCCTCCCGCTGCTGGCCTACGAAGGCGGCCAGCACCTGATCATGTACCCCGGCGACAGCGACCAGCAGTGGCTCAACCTGATGACCGCCGCCAACCGCGACCCCCGCATGGCGACTGCCTACACCCGGACGCTGAATGACTGGCAGACCGTCGGCGGCACCATCTACACCCTGTTCAACCACGTGTACAAGCCCAGCAAGTACGGCGTGTGGGGCCTGAAGGAAACCGAGTTCCAGAACGGCAACGTCAAGTGGCAAGCGGTCCTGCCGTATCGCGACACCAAGCAGTGCTGGTGGAACGGCTGCACCCGCTGAGCTGACTGAAAAGCCTCTCTCCGAAAGAGCCGCCGGCCTCCCAGGCCGGCGGCCTTTTTTCTTGGGGCGGCGCTTGCTTCTTCCTGATGCCGGAGGCCTTATGCTGCGGGGCGATCCGAGCCCCTCCCCATGAAGTTTGCCGAGCAGCCCCTGGACGACGCCCTTGCACCGCCGCTGGTGGTGTTGATCGCACCCAACGTGAGCGAGCAGATGGGCGGCGAGGCGATGAAGGCCCTGCAGATCCTGCGCGAGCTGCGAAGGGTGCTGCCCGATACCCTGCAGGTCACCCACGATCGCAATCAAGCCGAGATCGCCCGCCTGGGCCTGGCCGGCGTGCATTTCGTGTCGGACAGCCGCGTGTCGCTTTTCATGTGGCGCAGCGTGCTGCTGCGAGCCGCGCTCGGACCCTGGTTCTCCTGGAAGGCAGTGAAGCTGGCCG
Source organism: uncultured Ideonella sp. (assembly GCA_946479475.1). The sequence continues at coordinate 18,133 of CAMLGG010000060.1, forward strand.
AGCAGCTGGCGTTGACGCATGCCGCTGCCGGCCGGTCCGTGGTGATCCACCAGGTGGAGCCCAACTCGCCGGTGATGCCGCGCTGGCTTTCGCGCCGCTTCCCCAACGTGCTCGGCCCCATCAACGGCAACATCTACTATCCGCGGCTGTTCCGCCGGCACGAAAGCTTCAGCGCCGGCCTGCGAAGGAGGCTGCACATGCCTCTTCAATGGCTGCGCCGTTGCCTGCCCCCGCTGCGCCGGGACGCCGAGCTGGTGCTGGTCGCCGGCGGCGAACGCACCCGGCAATCCCTCCTGGCCGCTGGCCTGGACGAGGCGAGCTTCGTCGACACGGTGGATTGCGGCGTGCCCGAGGCCCTGCTCGCCCGGCCGCGGCTCACCCACGAGGGTGTGAACCTGCGCTTCGTGCATTTCGGACGGCTGGTCTTCCACAAGGGCACCGCGCTGGCGATCCGCGCCCTGGCATACACCCGCTTGCCGATCGAACTTGACGTGGTCGGCCGCGGCCCGGAGCTGGAGCCCTGCCGCCAGCTCGTGGCGGAGCTCGGCCTGCGAAGCCGCGTACGCTTCCTCGACTGGTACGAGCGGCACGAGGACCTTCTCGCGAGCTTCGGCGCCTACCGTGGCATGGTGCTGCCCAGCATCGAGGACGCCAACGGCATCGTGGTCCAGGAGGCGATGGCCCTCGGCCTGCCGCCTGTCTGCCTGGACTGGGGCGGCCCGCAACTGCTGATCCAGGACGGTGAATCGGGCTTCCTGGTGAGGCCCGACAGCCTGGAGGCGATCACCCGCGGCATCGCCGACAAGCTGGATCGCCTGGCAGAGGAGCCCGCCCTGGCCGAGCGGATGTCGGCCGCCGCGCGCCGCCAGGCGGCCGACTGGCGCTGGCCGCAGGTCATGCAGCAGTGGCTGGCGCTATATCGGAGGGTGACGCTTCAGCGGGTCGGGCGGGTGCCGAAGGCCGTCTGACGCAGCAGGCCGAGCGTCGCGCGCCAGCGCTGCAGGCCGGTTTCGAGCCGGCTCGGGCTGCTGAGCCGCGCCAGGTCCCTCACGCCGACGAGCAGCGCGGCCAGGCCCTCCAGGAAGACGTGCGCGATGAGCCCGCGGCGGCCGTGGTGCTTGCGGAAGTACAGCAGGTTGCTCTCGATCGACAGCGCGTCGATCTGCTTGCTGGCGGTCACCTTGCCTTCCGCCTTGGCGCTCTCGCCGCCGAGGTGCACCACATGGGCATCGGGGAAGTAGTGCACCTGCCAGCCCGCGTTCTTCACCCGCCGGCACAGGTCGACCTCCTCGGCGTAGAGGAAGAACAGCGGATCGAACAGGCCCACCTGGTCGATCACCGACCGGCGAATGAGGTAGTAGCACCCGGGCACCCAGTCGCACTCCTGCGCCCGGTCGGCATCCCAGTCGCTCGGATCGATGCGGGGCGTGCCGCGGAACCAGCGCTCCAGTCCCGCCTGCAGCAGGAACACGTTCCAGGGCGTCGGGAAGCGGCGTGCGCTGGGCTGCGGGCTGCCGTCGCGGTTGAGCAGCCGCGCGCCCAGCACCCCGCAGCGCGGGTGGGCAGCCATGTAGTCGAGCGACAGGCGCAGCGACTCCGGCGTCATGAAGGCGTCGGTGTTCAGCAGCAGCACGAACGGCGTGTGCACGTGGGGCAGGGCGGCGTTGTTGGCGCGACCGAAGCCGACGTTGCGCGGCAGGCTTATCAGCTGCACCTCGGGGTGGCGCTCCGCCAGGTGCTCCGCCGAACCGTCGCGCGAGGCGTTGTCCACCACGACGCAGGCGCCGCCGCCGATCGCCTGTTCGGCGGCGTGCAGCGATGCGAGGCAGTCGTCCAGCAGATGACGGGTGTTGTAGCTGACGATGATCGTGGTCAGTTGCATCGGCGCGAACGAATCAGCTCACGAGCCAGCCCAGGGCCCATCCTAGCGGGAAGAAGCCCAGTGTCCCGAACTCGAAACGCCAGTCGAGCAGGCCGCGGTCGTGCTGGACCTTGAACATGAATGGCACGACCGATGCCTGCGCCAGCAAGATGCCGGCCAGGGCTCCGGTCATCCCCCAGAGGGCGAAGCCGGCGGGCACGGCGGTGTAGAGCGTGATGTTCTGCAGCACGCCGCGTTTGAACAGCTGCCGCGTCTCGCCGGTGGCGATCAGGTACTGGTCCATCACCGTGTAGCGGAAGGCGATCAGGCCCAGTGAAAGGACCGCGAGCGCATGCCCGGCGGCGCCATAGCGGCCGTCGTAGACGATGCCGATGATCCGGTCGGATGCGGCAAAGAGGAAGCCGGCGCCCGCCACGCAGACGGCGTCGATCGGCCAGCGGCATTGGCGGTAGGCGCGCGCCAGCCGCTCCGGCTGCTCGCGCGCGACCTCGGCCAGCGCCGGCATGCCGACGAAGGCGGCCAGCCGGTAGATGACCTCCTTGGTCGCGTTCACCAGCAGCGCGCCGATCGCGTAGATGCCCAGCTGCGCGGAGGTGAGCAGGCCGCCGAGCAGGATGCGGTCGCCTTCGCGGAAGAGATAGGTCAGCAGCGAGGACAGCAGGATCCACTTGGAGAAATGCCAGGCGGCGTGGGCCGCGCTGCGATCCCAGCCGATGCGGTTGCGCGGGCCGGGCAGGGTGAGATGGCTCAGCAGCGTGACCCCGGCCGAGAACACGAGCCAGCCGACCGGGAGCACCCAGAACGACGGCCAGTGCAGCGCCAGGAAGATCATCAGCGTGGTCACCGCCAACTGGGTGATGACCTCGTTGCGCACCACCTGCCCCATGGCCAGCGCGCGCTGGGCGCGGGCCAGGTTGGTGGATTCGAGGCCCATGGCGATGGGCACCAGCGACAGGATGGCCACCACCGGCGGCAAGTGCGGGTCGCCGTAGCTGCCCCCCAGCAGGCCGGGCCACCAGGTGTGCGCGGCCCACAGCGCGAGCGCGGCGATGTTCATGATCACGAACAGCGCGAGGCCGCGGGCCAGCTGCAATGTCCAGATCGTGTTGAGGAAGTCCGGGTCGTCGCCCCGCGGGTTGTGGATGACGCTCTGCGAGAAGCCGAAGTCGGACATCATCACCACGGCCGCGATGATGACGGTGCCCATCGTCATCAGTCCGTACATCTCCGGCGCCAGCAGCCGGGTGAGGATGATGCTGCTGCCCAGCCGCACCGCCTGGGTGAGGGCGAAGCCCAGGCCTATCCACAGCGCGGCCGAGCCGGCCCGTTGGCGCAAGGTTCCGGCGGCGGGCGATGTGACGGCGGGTGGAGGGGGCATGGCGGAGGGCGAAGCCGCCTATTGTGACCAAGAAGCCCGCCGTTTCCCCGTGAAGGATGGCCGGTCCCGCGGCGTCCATGCGGTACGCTCCTTGCCTGCTCCGGCACCGCGCCGACGTCCCGCCCGACATGCCCTCACACCTGAAGCCGCTGCCGATCATCGTCGCGACGGCCCTCATTCTTTTCTGGATCGCCGGCCTGGCCTGGCCCGAGGAGGCGAGGAAGGGCGAGATCGGCCGCCTGCGCTGGGCCTTCATCCTCGTCACCACGCTGTCCTTCGTCACGCCCAGCATCTGGGTGTACGCGGTGGCCATGCCGGCAGTCGTGCTCGCCTTCATGCTGCCGGCGCGGCAGAAGGCTGAACGCGCGGCGATCCTGTGGGCGCTGCTGCTGCTCGCCGTGCCCAACGTGGGCGCCTACATCCCCGGGTTCGGCTCGATCGGCAACTTCTTCGAGATGACGCACTCGCGCGCGCTCACGTTCGCCCTGATGCTGCCGGCGCTGCTGTTCATCGGGAAGGGGCCTCGCCAGCCGGGGCCGCTGGGTGTCGCGGCCGACTGGTTCGTGCTGGCCTACTTCGCGGTCCAGCTGGTGGTGATGCTGCCGTTCGCGTCGCGCACCGACCTGATCCGCCAGGCGTTCGTGCTGAGCGTGGACACCCTGCTGCCCTACTGGATCTTCAGCCGCGCCTTCACCACGCCGGAGGCGCTTCGCGGCGCACTGCGCGCCTACGTGCTGGTCGCGATGGTCCTGGCGCTTCTGTCCATGTTCGAGTCGGTCCGCCGCTGGCCCCTGTACGACGCGGTGCCCGAGGGCTGGAACATCGACTGGGACATGAACGTCTTCCTGGAGCGGGCCGGCTTCCTGCGCGCCAAGGCATCGGCCGGCCACTCGCTCATGTATGGCTGCGTCCTGGTGCTGGCCCTGGGATTCTGGGGAGCCATCAAGAACGAGGTGCGTTATCGCGCGCTGGGATGGCTGGGCACGCTCGCGCTGCTCGGCGGCCTGGCGGCGTCCCTGGCACGAGGCTCCTGGCTCGGCGCGGCGCTGATGTTCGTGCTGCTGATCGTGCTCGGCGAGGGAGCGGTCAAGCGGCTGGTGTTCGCGG
>CAMLGG010000061.1 GCA_946479475.1 uncultured Ideonella sp.
AGATGGGCTCCCAGGCGTTGCGGCCGTGCTGGAACGACTGGTTCACCTGCGTCCACTGCCAGGTGTGGGGTTGGGTCGGATCCTGCTCGGGCACGTACGGCATCGCATACGGCTTGCCGTTTTCATCCAGCAGGTTGGACCGCGCCACGTACTCGGCGGCCGAGAGGAAGCGGTTGTTGTACAGCCCGTAGAGGTCGTCGCCCTGGTTCCAGGCCATCTCCATCACGTCGCCGCCGAGCGACATGCCCAGCGTCGAGTGGCCCTGGTCGCGTCCGCTCTCCTCCCACTGGCCGAAGTGGCCCGGGTGCATGTAGTACACGCCGTGCAGGGCCGAGCCGTTGCCGAAGTTCCTGAGCGTGCCGCGGTTGTTGGCCGCATAGCAATCGCAGGCCAGCCGGTACAGGTCGGGCTGGTCGCAGAAGATGCCGATGGCCATGGCGCCGACCATCGAAGCCATGTCCCAGTTGGCGTGCGATCCGATGCGGCCGTCGCTCAGGAACCACGACGAGATGGACGCGAACACCGTCAGCAGCATGTCCTGGAAGCGCTTCAGGTTCTCCGGCGCCCAGCCGGAGTAGTCGCGCATGAGCTCGCCGATCTGCGCCCACTGGTGGCCCTGCATGCCGGCCATCAGGATGAAGGTGTGGTCATCGTGGGCGTCCGATCCCGGAGGGACCGTCCCGATCTCCTTCAGCGTGCTCCCCCAGGCGTCCAGGAACTCCACCACCTTGTCGGCATAGGCCGTTTCGCCCGAGATCTTCCAGTGCAGCGCCAAGGTCCACGCGCGCCAGATGTCGACGTACATCACGTTCTTGCTGTTGTCGGCGCGGTAGACGGCGGGCAGCGGGAAGGGATGGGTGTCGAGCGTGCCGAAGTGATCGACGCACAGCTGGTTCCACCAGTCCGTCCACGGCTGCTGGCCGGTCTTGATCAGCTCGCGGATGCGGGCGAAGTCATCGTCGGTGACCAGCAGGCCGGGGTGGAGGAAGACGCCGCTCTCCGAGGCGGGCGTGCGGCCCGGGCCGGATGCCCCGCCGTCCTGCCCTTGATCGCCTTGACTGCCATCGCCTGCGGGGTCGCCGCTGCAGGCAGGCAGCAGCGGGAACATCGGAAGCAGGCCCAGGCCGATCGCGAACGCGCGTCGCGCAGGGTCGGGTGATTCGTGCGCTTTCGCGCCTTGGGTGAGGGGCCGGGTCAAGTCAGTTCCTTCGCAGTGGGTAGGTGGCCGATGGAGCGGCGCTGCCTCCGGATGTTGAGATGATCCCGCCGATGTGTCAGTAACGATGTGTCGTTATGTCGCGTTGTCGATACAGCTTCGCAGCGGCCATCGCACCGGCGCGCCTCTTCAGCGCGCCGGTGCCCGTGGTGGCTTACTGCTTGTAGAACGTCATGTCATCGACGTTCAGCCAGCCGGTGCCCGAACCGTCGCTGGTCCAGAAGCCGACCTCGGCGTAGCCGTTGCTGACGTTGATGTTGGGGATGACGAGCTGCGTGTAGGCATCCGAGGCCGAGGTGGTCGCCGACATCGAGTCCGAGCCGAAGTTCTTGACGTACAGCTGGTGCCCCGCCGTGCCGCGCACCCAGGCCCTGAGGGTGTACAGGCCGTTGGGCAGGCCGCTCAGGGTCTGGTAGGTGGCCACCCAGTACGGGACCGTGCTCGAATGCGTCAGGTGGGACGTGCCCGAGTTGGGCCGCGTCGTGTCGATGAACGACTGGCCCGATCCCGAAGAGACGACGTTCCAGCCGCTGCCGCCGGCCTCGAAGCCCGCATTGCTCACCAGGTTCACGCCGCCGTTGACGACGTCGACCCGGTCCCCGGTGACGAAGGTGTTCGACGAGCTCGCGTTCTTCTGTCCCGTGACGCGCACCTTCAGCGTGTGGTTGCCTGCCGACAGCACCGGACTGGTCCACAAGGGCACGCCGTCGGCTCGCGTGGCCGCATAGGTGTCGATGAGCGTCTCGGCGCCGTTGTCGACCGAGACGGCCGCGATCCCGTGCGACGAGGCCTTGCCGCCGAACCACTTGGCCTGCGTCCCGTTGAAGGAGACCTGGTATGACGCATTGGCGACGCTGGACCAGTGGTTGTCGTTCTGCCAGGCGCCGCCCTGCCAGCCGCTGGGCCAGTTGGCGGTGTTGTCGTAGCTGAACTGGTTGTCGTTCTTGGTCACCACGCCGATGTAGGGCAGGAGGATGGGCAGCAGGCGGTTGGTGACCTTGATGTGGCCCGTGTCGCTCGGGTGCAGCCCATCGGTGAAGTCAGACGGGGAGTCCCCCAGCCAGCCGGTGGTGTCGACGTAGTGCAGCTTGCCGTCGCCGCTGTTGATCTGGGCCGTCACCGCTGCCTGGGTTTCGGTCTGGTAGTAGCCGCCGAACGTGCGCAGCACGAAGATGTCCGCGTTGGGGTACTTGGTCCGCACGTTCTGCAGGAACGTGGTGTAGCGGCTCTGGAAGGTCGCCGAAGGAACCGAGTTGTTGGCGTCGTTGGTGCCGATGTTGACGACGACCAGCTTGGCCGCGTACTTGGAGAAGTCCCACAGCGGGTTGGCGGCGCACGTCTCGTCCACGCAGCGGTCGGCCTGCTGGAGCTTGAAGTACAGCGTCTCCATGCCCGGGAACTTGTTCCAGTCGTAGTGGTACCCCTGGGACAGGGTGATGCCGGGGTAGGCGATCTGGGTGTGGTCGGCGCCCAGCCTTTCGCCGGTCTGCCAGGCGTAGGAGGCGGTCGCATAGTCGCTGGTCGTCTCACCGGCCGTGATGGAGTCACCGATGAACTCCACCACCGGGAGGTTGTCGGCCTTCACGGTCGTGGCACCGGAATCCAGCACCAGCCCCTGGAACGGGATCTCGGAGTTCAGGGTCTGGTACTTGGCGACGATCTTCAGGGTGTGGGTGCCGCTCGCCAGCGCGGTGGATGTCAGGTTGACCGTGCCGCTCGCGTCCCAGTAGGGGGTGGCGACGCCATCGACGATGGCGGTGAAGCGGGTCGGCGCCGCGAGCTTCACCTTCACCGTGGTGCCGGTGAACTTGGTCGTCAGGTACGCACCGACCCAGTAGCTGTGGAAAGTCGTGCTGCTGCTCTTGTCCCAGCGCCCGACGAAGTTGATGTTGGAGTCCGTCAGGTCACCGGCACCGGTGGCCGAAAGGACGGGCGCGCTGGCGGAGACGAGCATCCCGGCCAGAGCCAAACGAAGGAAACGCCGGGGGACCGAAGTCCTGGCTGAACGACCACCACGAATCATGTCTCGGTACCTTTCTAGGAAGTGCGCTGGGACTGCTGTTTCAATTGATATAGCGCCATATCAATTCTTCGAAATGCTAGGGGGGTGGTCCGGTGGACCACCCCAGGAATTCACCTACCCAAGGGCTGGAAGCGGTCTCGCGGCCGTGCCGCTTTTCACGTTGGCGGAGGACGTAACGACTGAGCAGTTGTCCCGTCGCGCCGATGTGGATTCGCGAGGCACGAAGGTCGCCATGGCGCGGGTGCGCGCGTGGGCGAGCCTCGTTCCCGACCGCGAGGCCTGGAGCGGCCGGATCAGTTGTTCCGCCACTGCTGGTTGGTGCCGCCGCCGCAGGTCCACTGGATCAGCGTGGCGCCGTCGGACGAGCTGGCGCTGTTGACGTCGATGCACAGGCCGCTGAAGCGCGACTTGAGACGGAAGTAGCCGCTGTCGGTCGGCTCCTTCAGCCACTGCTGGCTGGCGCCGGCACCGCAGGAAGCCTGCACGATGGCGACCGAGTTGGACGTGCTCTGGCTCGCCAGGTCCGCGCACATGCCGCTGTGCGACACCTTCAGCCGCACGTAGCCGTTGCCGAGGTCATCGGTCGCCCATTGCTGGTTGGCGCCGCTGTTGCAGCTCCACTGGATCAGGCCCGTGCCGGAGGCAGTGCTGGCGCCCGGGACGTCCATGCACTTGCTGCTGTGCCGGGCCTGCAGCCGGCTCGTCGTCGGCACACCGTAGACCAGGCCGCGGCCGACCGTGCTCATGTAGACCACGCCTTCGGTGTTCATGTCGCCCATCACGAACTGGCCGTTGGCCGGGCCGCCGTACTGGTGCATCGCATCGTTCACGCGCACCCAGCTCGCGCCGGCATCCGTGGACCGGTACACGCCGCGCGGGCCGCCGTTGGCCACGCCCCAGATGAACACGGTCGGGTAGCTGGCGCCGGTGGCCACCTTGCCGAAGCCCACCGCGCTGGCCTGGCTCACGTTCGCGATGGTCGAGAAGCTGACCCCCGAGTTCGTCGAGCGGGCCAGGCCGCCGCCGTTCAGCGCGATCCAGAGGTCACCCTCGCGGCCCGGCGCAGCCCGGCCGAGGGTGGAGCCCCAGGAGGCGAGCGAACCGGTGTTGGTGAAGGTCGCGCCGCCGTTGTTGCTGACGCTGAGCGTGCCGGTGGTGTTGTCGTAGGCGTAGAACTTGTTGGAGTTCACCGGGTCGGCGAAGGGGCGCACCTGGCTCGTGCTCAAACCCGACACCGCGGTCCACGTCGGGCTGCCGCTGGTGAAGTTGGTGGAGCGGTAGGTCGTGGTCGTCGAGCTGCCGTCGCTGTTCCAGACCGTCACCGTGTGCAGCAGCACCGAACCGTTGGCATTCAGTGCCACCTGGCCTTGCGTGCCCCTGATGTTGTTCACCGGCGACCAGGACGAGCCGGCGTTGGTGGTGTAGTACATCGAGTTGCCGACCCGCACGAGCAGCGAAGGATTGCCGGCCGCCATCGCCAGGCCCGGGGTCGTGCCCATGGTCGGCGTGTGGATCGGGGCGTAGGCCGTCAGGTCGGTGTGGCGGAAGCCGTCGTAGTCGCCGATGGCCGACAGCAGCGGCCCGCCGGTGACGCTGGCCAGGTTCAGCGGCACGGTCTCTTCGAGGCCCTTGACCGTGAAGGTCCAGGTGGTGGGGGTGGAGTCGATGTTGGCCGCGCGGAAGACGCCGTTGCCCGAGGTCACCCAGACCGCCCCGGTGCTGAACGGATCGAACTCGATCGTGCCGGCCCAGTGGATCGTGGCGGTGGATGCCCAGGTGACGCCGCCGGCGTTGAGGGCGTAGCCGCGCTGGACCACGTTGGTCCAGCTCGCGCCGCCGTTGGTGCTGATGAAGAGCTGGTCACCCCAGCCGCTGCCTTGCGCCATGTAGGTGTTGATCGTCGAGGCGACGAGGCGCGAGGCATTGCCCGGATCCACCGAGATGCCCGAGAACGGGGTGGTGTAGCCCGAGGGCGTGACGTTGGTCCACGCGTTGGTGGCCACCGTGTAGCGCCAGATCTGGCCCGCATCCATCGAGTCGGTGCGGATCAGGTTGCCGTTGCCGTCCTTGATCTCCTGCCCGTGCGGGCCGGCGCCGTTGGCGTAGGTGATGTAGAGGTTGCCGTTGCTCGCGTAGGCGGCGCGCTGCGGCATGTGGCTGGCCGGCGCCCCCGGTGAGATGGCGGTGAAGCTCGCCCCGGCGTCGTTGCTGAGGTAGAGGTTGGCGCCTTCGCTGGTGGGGCGCGACACGCCGACCACGATGCGCTGCGCCACGCCGCCCGAGACGCTGGACGGGTCGAGCCAGACGAAGCTGATGCCGTTGCCGTTCAGGGTCGAGCCCACGTTGAGCGAGCCGACGCGGGTGAAGCTGGCGCCGCTGTTCGTGCTCTTGAACAGGCCGTTGGTGCGCGAGCCCAGGTAGAGCACGTTGCTGCTGCCGGGGTCGACCTGCAGCCGCTCGCCGTTCTGCCGGCCCATGCCGTTGCCGTGCGCGCGCAGCTGGTTGCTCACGTCGGTCTGCGTGAAGGTCGCGCCGTAGTCGGCCGAACGCATGACCACCGTCTTGCCGTTGCTGAAGTACGAGGTGCCGACCAGCATGTAGACGACGGCCGAGTTCTTCGGGTCCAGCGCCAGCGACTCCACGCCCATCATGCCGATGTCGTCCTCGGACAGCCAGTCCGTCAGCGGCACCCATCGGGCGTTGGCGTTGTCCCAACGGTAGGCGCCGCCCACGTCGGTTCGGACGTAGAACAGGTTCTGCTGGGTGCGGCTGGGGATGAACGCCGAGACGAAGCCGCCCCCGCCCATCGCCGCGTTCTGCCAGCGGTAGCCCTGCGCGAGCGCGGAGCCTGCCGCCAAGGAAAGGATCAAGGCCAGGAGTGGCCTGAGGAAACCGAATGCCATGAGTGTCTCCATGTTGTGCGACCGTTCCTGTCCGCACGACTGGAGGCCTGTGCGCAGGTCGCTGTTTGCGCTCCTGGATCGGCACCGCCGGTCGTCACCCCGCGGCGCTGCTCAAGGTGGCTGCAGTCTCTTTGTCGGTGTTGCTAAGGGGTCTGGCGCGCGGGCGCCCTGCCGTGCGGCCGAGGCGCAGCTGCTGGCCGCGATCTGCCGGACGATCTCGATGGCGTGGTGGCGAAGGAGAACGGGCGAACGGATGGACGGTATGAACAGGGGATGGGCAAAGCGCCGCAGATGATGTAGCGCTATATCACCTATGATAGTTTGTCCGTCGCATCAACTATGCAAGGTAAACACCTATCCGGCGCCTGGAGTTGTGCGCGACTGTTTCTTGCGTGGGGGGTGGGAGCCGACCCGACAAGGTCGGCCCTTGCGCCTCGGCGGCTTCAGGCCGCGAGGCGGCAGCCGGGCGTGGCCTGAGCGGCCGCTTGTCCGTGGTAGGACTCGGCGTGGACCATCGCGGGCGGGGCGCCCAGCGCGAGGACGGCCCGCCGGCCGTCCTCCACGAAGCCCGGGCTGCCCGCGATGAAGACGGAATGGCCCGACAGGTCCGGGAACAGCCCGGGCAGGAGCTCCGGAATGCGCCCCGTGAGATCAGGCCCCGGCTCGCGCGTGAGCGTGGTGCGGTAGTGGAAGTTGCGGTGCCTGGCGATCCAGTAGTCGAGCAGGCCCAGCTCGTAGAGATCGGCCTTCGTCCGCGCGGAGAACAGCACGGTGACCGGGCGGCGGAAGCCTCGCCGCAGCGCCGCCTCGGTCAGCGAAAGAATGGGCGCCAGGCCGGAACCCGCCGCCAGGCAGAGCACCGGCGTGTCGACCGACGGGTCGCCGACGAAGGTGCCGTACGGGCCGGCCAGCTTGACGCGATCGCCCGGCTTCAAGGTCTGGTGGACCCATGCGCTCGTGGCCCCGCCATCGACGTGCGTCACCTGCAGGCGGATCTCGCCGTCCGGCTGGGGCGCGCCCGCGATCGAGTAGCAGCGCGGCGGCGCGCCGGCGCGGGCATCCCCCATGGTCACGTACTGGCCCGGCCAGTAGCGCATGGGCTGCCCGACCGGCCGCAGCCTCAGCTCCACGATGCGCGAGGTGCGCGCGATGCGGTCGGTGAGGATGTAGAGCTGGTTCTCGCGGGGCGGGAAGAGCTTGGGCTTCGCGTCGGCGGTGCCCCACTCGATCACCAGTTCCTCGTCCAGGGGCTTGGCCATGCACATCAGGCCGTAGCCCTGGCTGCGCTCCTCTGCGGACAAGGCCATGTCGAGCACGGTGCCCTGGTCGAAGGACCCGGCCAGCACTTTCACCTTGCATTCGCCACAGGCGCCCGCGCGGCAGTTGTTGGGCAGGGCGTAGCCTGCCTTCTCCAACGCGCCCAGGACGGTGTCGCCATCGGCGCAGCCGACGGTCCGGCCCGAAGGCTGGATTCGGATCGAGCGGGTCATCGCCGGAACTCGTCAGAACACCGGGATGATGTCGGCCATGTCGACCTCGGTGACCTCCTGGCCGGTGATGCCGACCTCGGGGATCGCCGGGAAGGGGATGTCGTACTTCTCCAGCACGCCCTTCAGGTTGAGCATCGCCTTCTTCCAGTTCGCCTTCTTGGCCTCGTAGTCGGGGATATGGAAGCCCGCCTCGCGCGCGACCCTCTCGCCCTCGCGCTGGTTGGCGATGAAGTCGTTGGGCAGGTCCCAGAACTCGGGCGGCGGCTCGAACAGCACGGCCGAGAGGAACAGGTAGCCGGCGCGGACCTGCTTGGTGATGACCGGCTTCTCGCTCAGGTCCATCTTCGGGTAGTCACGCTCCATCAGCGCCATGCAGATGGCCATGTGGCGGCCTTCGTCCCGGCCGATGTTGGAGAAGCCTTCCTTGAACACCTCCTCGCGGCAGCCGGCCGCCATCTGGTGGAAGATGGTCGCGGCGGCGATCTCGCCCATGAGGAAGCTGCTGAAGAGGACCGCCAGGCTGTACTTGGGCACCGCCTTCTTGTAGCCGGTCCAGTAGCGTCCGCCGTTGAAGTACAGCCACTTCGCGTTCTTCTGAAGCTTGCGGCCCAGGTCGGTCTTGGGCTCGTAGGTGAGCGGGTCCGGGTGGTCCAGCAGCCTGGTGATCGCCAGGCCGCACATCTGCTCGTGGTTCTGCTCGTCGCGCGTCACGCTGAAGAAGCAGCGGCGCACGGCGTCCTCCTCGTGCATCTCGTAGGTCTTGATGAAGGCCTCGGCGAAGACCGGGGGCGCCGAGGCGTCGAACACGCTCAGCAGCGTCCACCAGTAGGCGATCGCCTCGCGCTCCTCCCACGTGTAGCTGTCCGGATCGAAGGTGTCCCACGGGAGCTTCTTGGGATCCCAGTATTCGCGCTGGGCGGCGTCCCACACCTCCTCGAGCTTGGCCGTCTGGCGGTGCCAGCTCAGCGGGTAGACGTTGGGCTGCGGGGTCTCCGGCGGGAAGGTCATCGTCTCGGACAGGCGCTCGTGGTGCATCAGCTGGTCTCCTTTCGGTTTCATTCGTTAACCGACCGGTCGGTCGGATAACGAAGAATGCAGGAGATCGCCCGGGCTGCGGTTGATCCACCGCAAAGGCGGGCGGTTTGCGGTGACTTGACGGGCGTCAATCCGCGGCCTGCCCGCCGCGCCGCCGAAGACCGCCCCCGGATGCCCCGCTCAGGCCGCTGCCGGCAGGCGCGGTGCCGAAGAGACGAGCGCCGCGGCGATGCGGCCCGCGCATGCCTCGGCCTCCGGCCGCCAGGCGATCCGCCAGGGCCGCAGCAGCGGCCCGGTGCCCAGCCTGCGCACCACGAGCCCGCCCGACTCGAGGTAGGGGCCGGCCATCCACTCGGAAAGGGCGGCCACCCCGAGCCCCGCACGCGCCGCATCGACGATCGCCTCCGTCAACGGGAAGCGCAGCGTCCTGAGCGGCGGCGCCTTGCGCGGGAACAGCCGGGAGAAGAACCATTGCCTCTCCGCGGCCGGCGTGTTGGTCGACGTGATCAAGGTGTGGGCGGCCAGGTCGGCGACGCTCAGCGTGGCCTGGCCGGCCAGCGGATGCGTGCCCGCGAGCACGAACACGATCTCGTCGTGGAACAGCGCCTGCTCCCGCAGCCCCCGCTTCGGCCGGCCGGTGGTCAGCAGCGCGACGTCCACCTCGCCGGCCTCGAGGGCGGCCACCGGGTCCCCGGTGTGCTCGACGACGAGCGAGACGTCGAACTGGGGCAGGCTCTTGCGCATCGCCACGAGCGCCGAAGGCAGCCAGCGGTAGGCCGTGTAGCACTCGCAGACGACCCGGACCCGCACCGGCTCGGGATCGGGACGAACCGCCGCCTGCTCCAGTTCGGCCAGCTGCGCCAGGAAGGGTCCGGCGGCGGCGACCAGCCTTTCGCCCACGGGCGTCGGCCTGAAGCCTTCGAGGCTCCGCTCGAACAGGCGCGCGCCGAGCTTGTCTTCGGCGGCCAGCAGCGCACGGCTGACGGCCGACTGCGAAAGGTGCAGCAGCGGTGCCGCGCGCGAGGTGCTGCGCGCCGCCGCGATCGCCAGCACGACCTGCAGGTCGCGGACGTCCAGGCGCGGGCGCGGGGGAGCCTCCGGGGTGTCGATGCGTTTCATGCATTCACTCTAGTCAACTTTTGCGCTGGACGCAAAGCCATGGCGCGGCGAAAGTGACGGCCAGGTCGAACCCACAGGAGTCCCCGCATGAAGCTCTACTTCTCTCCCCTCGCCTGCTCGCTCGCCGCCCGCATCACGCTCCACGAGGCCGGCGCCACCACCGAATTCGTCGAAGTCGATCCCAAGACCAAGCGGCTGGTTTCCGACGGCAGCGACTACCGCGAGATCTACGAACTCGGCCTCGTGCCAGCCCTCGCGCTGGAAGACGGCACGCTGCTCACCGAGAACGCGGCCATCCTCCAGTACCTGGCCGAGCGCCACCCCGAGGCGCAGCTCGCCCCGCGCGATGCCCGCGGTCGGGCCCTGCTCCAGCAGTGGCTGTGCTTCATCGGCACCGAGCTGCACAAGGCGCTGTACGTGCCGCTGCTCAAGCGCGAGCTGCCCGAGGCAGTGCACGCCTATGCCCTGGAGAAGGCACCGGGACGGCTGGCCTGGCTGGCCCGGCGCCTGGAAGAGGCCGACCATCTGCTGGACCGCTTCAGCGTCGCCGACGCCTACCTCGTGAGCGTCCTGAACTGGTCCGCCGTGACTCCGGTGGACCTGGCGCCCTACCCTGCCATCGGCGCCTACCTGAAGCGCATGTACGCCCGGCCCGCGGTGGCGCGGGCGATCACCGAGGAGAAGAAGCTGTATGCCAGGGAACTCGAACGGCACGCGGCGCCGGCCTGAGACGGCCCAAGGCGGGCGCCGGCGTGTAAAGTGTGCTGTGTAGCCCACTACATAGCCAGAGGAGCCATGCCCGGCCGCCAACGACGTCTCGTGATCGCCGCGACCGCCGCGATCGCGATGATCGCCCCCGTCCGGGCCGGCGAGGTGCAGGCCGCGGTGGCCGCCAACTTCGCCGTCCCGATGGCGAAGATCGCCGAGGGCTTCACCGCCGCCACCGGGCACACGGTGAGACTCTCGTCGGGTGCCACGGGCAAGTTCCACGCGCAGATCGCGGCAGGAGCGCCGTTCGAGGTCCTGGTGGCCGCCGACGACGAGACCCCGAAAAAGCTCGTCGCCGAGGGCCATGCCATCGCAGGAAGCGGCTTCACCTACGCCATCGGCAAGCTCGTGCTGTGGAGCGCGCGGCCCGGCCTGGTCGACGACCAGGGCGCCGTGCTGGGCAAGGGCGGCTTCGCGCATTTGGCGATCGCCAATCCCAAGCTCGCCCCCTACGGCGCGGCGGCGATGGAAGTGCTCAAGGCGCGCGGCCTGGCCGAAGCCCTCGCGCCCCGGCTGGTCACCGCCGAAAGCATCGCCCAGGCCTACCAGCTCGTCGCCACCGGCAATGCCGAGCTCGGCTTCGTCGCCTGGTCGCAGGTGATCGCCGCCGGGCCGCCCCCAGGCGATCGACGCCCCCCCGGGGGGCCGGCGCCAGCGGCGCCGCGGGGGCCGGCATCCACGCCCGCGCAGCCGGTCAGGGGCTCGTACTGGATGGTGCCCCCATCGCTCCACGGCGAGATCCGGCAAGACGCCGTGCTGCTGAAGCCGGGCGAGAAGAACCCTGCCGCCGCAGCCCTCCTGGCCTACTTGAAGAGCGATGCGGCCAGGGCGGTCATCCGGGCCTACGGCTACGGGCTGAAGTGAAGTGAGTTCCGCAGACTGGCAGGCGGTGCGCCTCACCGCCGAACTGGCGACGATGAGCACCCTGCTGCTGCTGCTCGTCGGCACGCCCCTCGCCTGGGCCCTGGCCCGCAGCCGCTCGCGCTTCAAGCCGCTCGGCTCGGCCCTCGTCGCGCTGCCGCTGGTGCTGCCGCCAACGGTCATCGGCTTCTACCTGCTGGTGCTGATGGGGCCCCAGGGGCCGGTGGGCCGGCTCACCGAAGCGCTGGGCCTCGGCCGCCTGCCCTTCACCTTCGGCGGGCTGGTGGTGGCCTCGGTGCTGTACTCCCTGCCCTTCGTCGTGCAGCCGCTGCAGCAAGCCTTCGAGGCCGTGCCCGAGCACCTGCTCGAGGCGGCAGCCACCCTGCGCGCCGGCCCGTGGGACCGCTTCTGCAGCGTCGCCCTGCCCCTCGCCCGGCCCGGCTTCGTGACCGCCGGCGTGCTGGGCTTCGCCCACACCGTCGGCGAGTTCGGCGTGGTGCTGATGATCGGCGGCAACATCCCCGGAGCGACGCGCGTGCTCTCGGTCGCCCTGTACGACCACGTCGAGGCCTCGGAGTACGCCGACGCCCACCGCCTCGCCGCCTTCATGGTCGGCTTCGCGCTCGTCGTGCTGGTGACGCTCTACGCCCTGAACCGGCCGGCCCACGGCGCGCGGGAGCAGCGCCGATGATCCGCGCCGAGCTGCGCCTGCCTCGCCGCGACTTCACGCTGGAGGTCTCGCTCGACCTGCCCGGCCGCGGCGTCAGCGCGCTCTTCGGCCCGTCGGGTTGCGGCAAGACCACGGTGCTGCGCGCGCTGGCCGGCCTGGAGCGCGCCGAAGGCCGCGTCGAGGTCGGCGGCGTCGCGTGGCAGGAGGGCGCGCATTTCATGCCGCCGCACCAGCGGCCCATCGGCTACGTGATCCAGGAGTCCGCGCTCTTCCCGCACCTCACGGTCCAGGCGAATCTCGACTACGGGCTGAAACGCGTTGCCGGCATCGACCGGCGCATCCCGCTGCCCCAGGTGATCGAGTTGCTCGGCATCGGCCCGTTGCTGCAGCGCCGGCCCTCGACCCTTTCGGGCGGCGAGCGGCAGCGCGTGGCCATCGCGCGCGCCCTGGCGACGAGCCCCGGCCTGCTGCTGATGGACGAGCCCCTGGCCGCCCTGGATGCGAAGCGCAAGGCCGAGCTGCTGCCCTACCTCGACCGCCTGCATGAAGAGCTGGCCATCCCCATCGTCTACGTCAGCCACGCGGTCGACGAGGTCGCGCGCCTGGCCGACCAGGTCGTGCTGATGGAAGCCGGCCGCATCGCGGCCCAGGGCCCGGTCGCCGACATGCTCGCGCGGCTCGACCTGAGCCTGCCCCTGGGCGATGCGGCCGGCGTGGTGCTCGATGCGAAGGTGGCCGAGCGGGATGCGCAATGGCAGCTCGCGAAACTGGAAGTCGCCGAAGGGGCGTTCGCGCTCTGGGCCCGCGACCCGGGCCGCGCGCTCGGGCAGCGCGTGCGTGTGCGCGTGCTGGCTCGCGACGTGAGCCTGGCGCTCGAGCCGCAAGCCGGCACCAGCATCGGCAACCAGCTGCGCGGTGTCATCGAGGCCATCGCCGACGACGAGCACCCTGCCCTCGCGCTGGTGCGCGTGCGCGTCGGCGAAGGCTCGCGCTCGGCCCCGGTGGTGGCGCGGCTCACGCGCCGCTCGGCGCATGCGCTGGCACTGGCGCCCGGCCTGCCGGTCTGGGCGCTGGTGAAGACCGTGGCTTTGCTCGAATGACGCCGGCCCGCCAGGACGGCCGCCTCCTCGGCGCCGAGCTCAAGCTGGCCGGCCGCCTCGATGCCCGCTTCTTCGCCCTGCTGCAGGCCGTGCACGACACCGGCTCGATCAACCGGGCCGCCCGCGCCGCGGGCCTCAGCTACAAGGGGGCCTGGCTGCTGCTGGAATCGGCCTGCAACCTCGCGCACGAGGCGCTGCTGGAGACCTCGGCCCAGGGCACGCGCCTGACGCCCGCCGCGCTCGGCCTGCTCGATGCGTGGCGCCAGCTCGAATCCGACCACCAGGCCTTCCTGCGCACGCAGGAGGAGCGCCTCGCCCAACATCCGGCCCTGCACGGGCTGCTCCGGAGAATGTCGATGAAGACCAGCGCCCGCAACCAGTTCGCCGGGATCGTGAGCGCCGTGGATGTCGGCCCGGTGTCGGCCGAGGTGACGATCCGGCTGAAGTCGGGCGACGAGATCACCGCCACCATGACCAGCGCGGCGGCGAAGCGGCTCAAGCTCAAGAAGGGCAAGGAGGCGCTCGCGCTGGTCAAGGCCTCGGCCATCGTGCTGGTGACGGATTTCGCCGGCTGGCAGCTCTCGGCGCGCAACCAGCTGTCGGGCACCGTCTCGCGCATCGAGACGGGTGCGGTCTCGTCGATGGTGGTCGTGACCCTGCCCGGCGGCGCGGCGATCACCGCCACCGTCACCAACGAGGGCGTCGAGGCCCTCGCGTTGAAGGTCGGCGGCCCGGCCACCGCCGTCTTCAAGGCCTATTCGGTGATGGTGGCGACGCAGGGCTGAGCCTGCGCCCCATGCCTCAGGCCTGGCAGCCGTCGAGGCCGCAAGCCAGGCCTTCGGCGCCAGCGGGCGCAACGTCGGCCGCCGGCGCCTGCAGGCGCAGCCAGTCCGCGAACTCTTCGGGGCGGCCGAGGAACTGGCCCGCTTCGACCGGGCTCCAGCGCCCCTCACGCTCCAGCATGAAGGTGGGGAAGCCGGCGGCTCCCACGCGCTGCATGAGGGCTCGGGTCTGCGCGATGTGGGCCTGCACGGTCTCGCCTTCGGCCTGGCGCAGGGCCGCTGCGAACCCGACGCGGTCCAGGCCGATCGACGTGGCGAGCTCCTCCAGCACCGGGCGGTCGGCGATGCGCCGTCCCTCGACGTAGTGCGCCTGCTGCAGGCGCGCCAGCAGGTCGAGGCCCCGGCCCGCCAGCGCCTCGGCGGCGAGCATGGCGGCGATCGGCGGCCCGGAGTCGAAGACGGCCGTGGTGTCACGCAGCAGGCCGTCGGCATAGGCCTCGCCGAAAGGCTGGCCGGTCATCTGCGCGATACGGCGGTCGTGGGGCAGCACGTAGCCGCGCAGGCCCTCGCTCACCGGCTGGCGCCGCGCGCCGGCCATCATGCCGCCGGCGTGCCACCGGACCGGCAGCACCTGGCGGGCCGCCTTCACCAGCGGCGCGGCGCCGTAGCACCAGCCGCACAGGGGATCGTGGATGTAGTGGAGCGTCGCGGTGCTCATGGGGATGATCGTCATCGAAGGGATGACGAGACTGTATTGATATCGGTTTGATTGATAAACCGCAGCTCGAGAGAATGATATTTGCACCTCTCGGGGTAATCGAGCCTCACTGCGTCAGCTTGAGGCTCGCCCGCAGGCGCTGGAACTGCGGCGAGGCCCGCAGCGCCGCCCGGCCTGCCTCCTGCAGCCGCCGCTCGTCGGCGGGCGTGATGGTGAAGGCGGTGGGCACCTGCAGCAGCAGCTGGCGCTCCTCGGCATCCGGCACGTCGCGCAGGCTCACGCTGATCACGTGGATCTCGGCGTCCGCCGCGAAGGGGCTGCCGGCCACCCCGCGCTGCCGGGCGAGCTGGTCGGCCCAACGCCGGATGTCCTCGTTCAGGATGGCCAGCGTCTCCTGCGTGCCGCGCGAGCCGGCGCCGAAGATCAGCGCGTCCATCACCTGGGCGGTCGAAGGCACGCGGTCGGTCGTGTCTATGCGCTCGGCCATGTCGCGCTCCGAGTTCACGGCCACCAGCACCAGGCGCCGGATCGTGCCGGGCGGGACGTCGCGGAAGGGCTGGTCTATCGAGCCGCCGACCAGCATGCGGTCGAGCAGGCCGCGCACGCCGAGGTTGTCCGCCAGGCCGCCGTCGACCAGGTGCAGGTAGGGCCGCTCGCCGGCATCGAGGTAGCTGCGGGCGTTGCTCTGGAACAGCCGGGCGCGGAAGTTGTCGGCCGGCGCCGCGCCGTCGTCCACCTCGCGCGGCCGCGGGCACTGGCCCGCGTGATTGCGCAGCGTCACCGGCGTGAGCAGGATGGGCACGGCCGAGGAGGCGGCCACGGCGAAGGACAGAGGCACGCTGTCCAGGTCCGAGCAGATGAGCGCGAACTGCTCGGGGCTGAACTCGAAGGCGGCGCCGGTGGTGAGGTCGGTCGCGGTGACGAGCAGGTCGGGGCCGCTGCGCCGCTTGCGCAGGTCGCCGAAGGTGCGGCCGCGGTAGAGCTCGTCCAGCCGCTCGGCCAGGACGTTGCTGCGGCCATACCAGGGCGAGCCGAGCTGGTAGAGCGTGCGCGGCGAAAGCGCGGCGCCGATCAGGCCGACCTCGAACTCCGAGAGCAGGAAGTCGTGCTCGAAACGCTCCAGCGTCTCGTCGCCGAAGGCTGCGTAGTGCGCGGCCAGCACGCTGCCGCCCGAGACGCCGCTGACCAGGCTCACCTCGTCCAGCAAGGTGGTCTGGCGGCCGTCCCACTCGAAGCGGGTCTGCTTCAGCTCGCGCAGCACGCCCAGGCCGAAGGCCGCCGCCCGGGCCCCGCCGCCGGACAGCGTCACCGCCGCGACGATGGAGCCGGACGATTCGACGCGCCGCAGCGCCTCGGACACCGGCGGCGGCTGCTCGCCGCGCACGTCGGGCAGGTTCTGCCAGGGGCGGACGGTGGAACAGGCGGGCAGCAGTGCCAGGGCGGCGGCGCTGCACAGGGCCAGGGTCCCGCGGCGCAGGAAGGTGTCGGATCGCATGGTCGGGCGGGATTCTCCCAGGGCTTCCCCTGAACAGGCATCCGGCGTTGACCGATAAACTAGTCATCACTAGCTTTTTGCCGAACCGTGAATTCCGACACCGCCCCTGCCTCGATCGACGAGCGCCTCGTGCTCGCCGTCGACCTCGGCACTTCGGGCTGCAAGTGCGCGCTGGTGACGCTCGACGGCGTGGTGCGCGACTGGGCCTTCGAGCCGGTGGCGCTGCACGTCCAGGGCGCGCTGGCGGAGCAGGAGCCGCGCGACTGGTGGGCGGCCTTCCTGCGCGCGGCCGGCCGGATGCTGGCGGCCGACGGCGCCCGACGGCAGTGCGTCGTCGCGGTGTGCTGCTCCACGCAGACCGAGGGCACCGTCTGCGTCGATCGCGACGGCGAGCCCATCGGCCGGGCCCTGACCTGGCTGGACTCCCGCGGCGCCGCGCCCATGCGCCGCCGCGTGCGAGGCCGCGGCCTCAACGTCGAAGGCTACGGCCCGCTGAAGCTGTGGCGCTGGATCCGGCTCACCGGCGGCGCGCCATCGCTGTCGGGCAAGGACTCGGCCGGCCACATCGCCTACCTGCGCGACGAGGAACCGCAGCGCTACGCGCGCACCCACCGCTTCCTCAACGTCCTGGACTACATGAACCTGCGCCTGTCGGGGCGCTCCTGCACCACCGGCGACTCCATCCTCACCACCTGGGTCACCGACAACCGCGATGCCTCGCGCCCACGCTACGACGCGCGCCTGCTGGCGATGCTGGGCATCGATCGCGAGAAGCTGCCCGACATCGTCGCCTCGACCGACGTGCTGGGCCCGCTGCTGCCCGAGGTGGCGGACAGCCTGGGCCTGGGCCGCGGGACGGTGGTGGTCGCGGGCGCGGTGGACACCTCGGCCGTCGCCGTCGGCGCGGCGGTGGGCGACTTCGAGCCGCACCTCTACCTCGGCACCTCTTCCTGGCTCGGCGCCCACGTGCCGTTCATGAAGACCGACGTCCGCCACAAGATCGCCGCCATCCCCTGCGCGGTGACGGGCCGCCACCTCGCGATCGCGCTGCAGTCGACGGCCGGCGCGAACCTCTCGTTCCTGCGCGACCGCATCCTCTACCACCCGGACGAACTCGCCCGCGACGAGGAGCATCCGGCCGTCTACGACGTGCTGAGCCAGATCGCGGCGCGCGTGCCGCCCGGAGCGCGAGGCCTCGTCTACACGCCCTGGCTGCTCGGCGAACGCACGCCGGTCGACGACCCGCACCTGCGCGCCGGCCTGCTGAACCTTTCGCTGGAGCACACGCGGGAGGACGTCTTCCGCGCCTTCCTCGAAGGGGTCGCCCTGAACACGCGCTGGATGCTGGAGCCCTTCTCGCGCCTGCTCGGCCGGGCCGGCGAAGCGCCGATCGCGGCGGTCGGCGGCGGCGCGCAGTCCGACGTGTGGTGCCAGATCATCGCGGACGTCACCGGCCGCCCGATCCGCCAGCTCGAGCAACCCATCCAGGCCAACGCGATAGGCGCGGCGCTGATCGCCGCGGTGGGCATCGGCGCCACCGGCTTCGAAGAGCTGAGATCGCTGCGCCGCGCACGTCGCACCTACGAGCCTTCGAGCGCGCTGAGGCGGCTGTATGCCGACAAGTTCGAGACCTTCAAGGAACTGCATGCGCGTCTCGCGCCGCTGTACCGGCGCCTGAACAGGCACGAACGGAGCCCCGCCGCATGATCGCCTCGCGCGAACGTCAGGCCGTGGTCGAGCTCTGCCTCGCCCTCTCGCGGCGCGGCTACCTGGCCGGCACCGGCGGCAACATCGCCATGCGCATAGACGACAGGCACATCGCCGTCACGCCCTCGGCCACCGACTATCTCGCCATGTCGGCCGAGGACGTGTGCGTGCTGCGCCTGGCCGACCTGGCTCGCGTAGAGGGAGAGCGCGCGCCCTCGGTCGAATCCGGCCTGCATGCCCGCGTGCTGCGCGCCCGGCCCGACGTGGGCTGCAGCATCCACACCCACCAGCCGGTGGCAAGCGCGTGCGCCCTGCTGGGGTGCGCGCTGCAGGTCGAGGACGAGGCGCTGCGGTGCATCCTGGGCCCGCTCGTCCCCATCGTCGGCTATGCGCCTTCGGGCACGGGCTGGCTCTCGTCCAGGCTCGCCCGCGCCGTGCGCCCGGAGTTCAACGCCTACCTGATGCTCAACCACGGCGTGCTGTGCTGCGGCGCCGATGCCGGCGCTGCCGTGCAGGCCGTCGAGGCACTCGAATCGCTGTCCCGCCAACACCTGCTCGGCCTCATGGCCAAGCGTGCCGAGGCCCGGCCCGGCCTCGCCGCCGCGCTCGGCCGCGTGACGCAGGCCCTGGTCCAACATTCCCCTTCTTCACCATGAGCGACCTCGCCCCCCTCCACGCCGCCACGCGCCCCGCCATCTCGGCCTGGCCCGATGTAGACGAGCTCTACCGCCGCCTCGGCGCGCTGGTGAACCAGCCCATGCGCCCCATCCGCCCGGCGGCGATGGAGCAGGTGATGCGCTACTTCGACGAGCGCTGCCAGGGTTCGAAGCGCCTGGCCGAGCGCGCGCAGGCCGTCATCCCCGGCGGAGTCCAGCACAACCTGGCCTTCAACCATCCGTTCCCGCTGGCCGTCGCCGATGCCCACGGCGCCCACATGACGGACGTCGACGGCAACCGCTACATCGATTTCCTGCAGGCCGGTGGCCCGACGCTGCTGGGCTCCAACCACCCCGCCATCCGGCAGAAGGTGAACCAGGTGCTCGACGAGTGCGGGCCGGTCACCGGCCTGCTGCACGAGTACGAGGTCAAGCTGGCCGAGCTGGTGTGCCGCGTGATGCCGGCGGTCGAGATGGTGCGGCTGCTGGGTTCGGGCACCGAGGCGGTGATGGGCGCCGTGCGGCTGGCGCGGGCCTACACGAAGAAGAAGTGGGTCATCAAGATCGGCGGCGCCTACCACGGCTGGAGCGACCAGCTCGTCTACGGCATGCGCCTGCCCAACACCGGCCGCATGGAAGCGGTGGGCATCCCGCGCGGCGCCACCGCGCACACGCAGGAGTGCCTGCCCAACGACCTCGATGCCCTTCGCCGCAAGCTGCAGCTCAACCGGCTGCGCGGCGGCACGGCCGCGGTGCTGCTGGAGCCGCTGGGCCCCGAGAGCGGCACGCGCCCGGTGCACCGCGACTACAACGCCCAGGTGCGGGCCCTGTGCGACGAGTTCGGCGCGCTGCTGGTCTTCGACGAGGTGGTGACCGGCTTTCGCGTCGGCATGGGCGGCGCGCAGGCCTACTTCGGCGTCATGCCGGACCTCACCGTGCTCGGCAAGTGCCTGACCGGCGGCTACCCGATGGCCGGCGCGATCGGCGGCCGCAAGGACGTGATGATGCTGCTCGTCGGCGGCATCGGCACGACGGCGCGCCGGGCCTTCGTCGGCGGCACGCTGTCGGCCAATCCGCTGTCCTGCGTCGCCGGCTACCACGCGCTGCTGGAGGCCGAGCGGCTCGATGCGGCGGGCGTGGCCGGCCGCGCGGGCGACCGCCTCTGCCGCGGCCTGGCCGAGATCATCGAGCGCCGCGGCCTGCCCTACGTCACCTACAACATGGGCTCGATCGTGCACCTGCAGACCTCGGGCGTGCTGCTGCTCGACACCAGCAGCCTGTGGAAGCTGCTGCGCGCGAAGGACGAGGCGAAGCGGCGCAAGCACATGATGGAGGAGATGGGCGCGGCCTACACCGCGCACGGCCTCGTCACGCTGGCCGGCAGCCGCATCTACACCAGCCTGGCCGACACCGACGAGGTGATCGACGAGGCGCTGGACCGCTTCGACAGCGTGTTCAAGCTGGTTTGACGAGATGAACATCGACACCACGCTGCGTTCGCTGTGGGCCGAGGTGCGCGGCCGGCTCGCGGCGCGCCAGCTGCTGCTCGGCGAGGGCGCCAGCCTCTCGCTGCGCATCCCCGGCAGCGCAGCGATGTGGTTCGGCAGCTCGGGGGACGAATCCCCTTCTCGTGTAGAACAAGCTCCGGTGCATTCCGCCATCTACGCGGCCCGGCCGGACGTGGGCGCCATCGCGGTCGGCGGCGGCGCATTCGGCACCTGCCTGGCGGACTTCGGCGGCCGCATGCCGGAGGTCTTCGACGAGCAGGCGCGGCACCTGGGGCGCATGGGCGCGGCGTGCGACGCGCCCGGCCTCGCCTCGTCGCTGCACGCCGGCGGCAATGCCTTGATCGTCGATGGAGTGCCGGTGTGCCTGGGGACCACCGGCTCGCGCCTCGCGCTCAATGCCGAGCTGTTCGAGAAGTGCGCCAAGGCCTACGTGCTGGCCGCCGCGGCGGGCGGGCCGGTGAAGCCGCTGCCCTGGTGGGTCCGGCACATCGCGAACGGCCGCTTGCTCAAGGACGAAGCCCGTGCCGCTGCACGCCTGGCCCAGGGCCTGCTTCCCGAGGAAGCCCGCGGCTATTGACCGGAGATGCCGATGCCCCAGGATGCACCCGTTCGCATGACGACCCGCCATCTGGTCGCAGCGCTGGCCATCGGCACCCTAGCGGTGCTCATGATCGGCCTGCAGCCCATCCTGCTCGGCGAGCTCGTCGAGCGCCAGGTGGTCAGCCTGGAGGGCGTGGGGCTGGTTGCGATGGGCGAGATCGTCGGCCTGGGCCTGGGCATCCTGCTCGGCGATGCGCTGCTGCCCTGGTCCCGCCTGCGCCAGACAGCGCTCGCCTCCGCGGTGCTGGTGATGGCGCTGGACCTGGCCACTTCACGAGCCCACGGCGACGGCCCGATGCTCGCCGTGCGTGCTGCGGCCGGCCTGGCCGAGGGCGTGCTGGTCTGGGGCAGCACGGGCGTCATCGTGCGCAGCGCCGATCCGGCCCGGCTGGGCGGCGTGTTCTTCGTCACCCAGACCGTCGCGCAAGCAGCCGTGGGCGCCCTGCTGGCGAATGCGGTGCTGCCTCGCGGCGGCTGGCAGGCCGGCTTCGCGGCGCTGGCGGTGCTGACCGCTCTCGCGCTGCCGCTCGCCTTCGTCCAGCCCGCGCGGCTGCAGCCGCTGGCGCCGCCGGCGGTGTCGGGCTTCCGCTGGACCGCCGGCACCATCCTGCCGCTGGTGATGGTCTTCCTGCAGCTGTCCGCGATCGGCGCGTTCTGGGCCTACCTCGAGCCTCTCGGGAAGTCCGCCGGCCTGGATGCCCGCGCCGCGCAGACGCTCATCTCCGGCGTGCTGGTGATGCAGGTGCTGGGCGGCCTGGCGGCGACGCTCGGCGTGCGGCGCCTGCCCCTGCTGCCCGTGCTCGCGACGGGCTCGCTGCTGCTGGCAGCCTTCGCGCTCGCTTCGCAGGCCGGCAACGCATGGAGCTTCGCTTTCGCCTGCGCCGCCTTCGGCCTCGTCTGGCTCTTCCTCTTCCCGTTCCAGATCGGCCTGTCCTTCCGCGCCGACGCCAGCGGCCGCCTGGCCATGCTGGTGCCCGCCGCCCAGCTGCTGGGCAGCGCCTTCGGGCCGCTGGTGGCCTCGCTGCTGGTCAGCGGGGA
This sequence comes from uncultured Ideonella sp., assembly GCA_946479475.1. Next base: position 21,690 of record CAMLGG010000061.1, read on the forward strand.
GGATGCCTCGGCGGTGCCGGTGCTGGCTGCGGGATTCGCACTCGCGGGCGGGCTTGCGGCGCTCAGCGCACGACGGCGGCGCGCTGCCGCGATTGCCTAGCCCGCGTCCTCACTGGCCCGCTTCGCACCACCGTTCGGCCTGAGCACCACTCCACCGTTCGGTCTGAGCACCACTCCACCGTTCGGCCTGAGCACCACTCCACCGTTCGGCGTGAGCCTGTCGAAGGCGAGAGTCCTGCGCAGTGGGCCCTTCGACAAGCTCAGGGTGAACGGAAAGTTGTGGTTCGACCTGCGCGCCACTGCACCGTTAGACCTGCGCACCACTCCACCGTTCGGCCTGAGCCTGTCGAAGGCGAGAGTCCTGCGCAGTGGGCCCTTCGACAAGCTCAGGGT
>CAMLGG010000062.1 GCA_946479475.1 uncultured Ideonella sp.
CGTGGCAGGTGCGGCCGCCCCGGTTGGTGACGATGGCGCTGGCGCGCTTCATCACCGGTTCCCAGTTCGGGTCGGTCATGTCGGCGACCAGGACGTCACCGGGCTGCACCTTCTCCATCTCGGCCACCGAGCGCACCAGGCGCACCGGGCCTGTGCCGATCTTCTGGCCGATCGCGCGCCCCTCGGCCAGCACGGCCGAGTGGCCCTTGAGCTTGTAGCGATGCTCGACCTGGCCCTCGGCCTGGCTGCGCACGGTCTCCGGCCGGGCTTGCAGGATGTAGAGCTTGCCGTCGACGCCATCCTTGCCCCACTCGATGTCCATCGGGCGGCCGTAGTGCTTCTCGATGATCAGCGCGTACCTGGCGAGCTCAGTCACATCGGCGTCGTTGAGCGAGTAGCGGTTGCGCAGCTCGGGCGGTGTGTCGACCGTCCTGACCAGTTTGCCCGTCTTCGCCTTCTCTTCCGGGGAGGCGAACTCCATGCGGATCAGCTTCGAACCCAGGCTGCGGCGGATGATGGCCAGCTTGCCGGCGTTCAGCGCCGGCTTGTGGACGTAGAACTCGTCCGGGTTCACTGCGCCCTGGACCACCGTCTCGCCCAGGCCGTAGCTGGCGGTGATGAAGACCACGTCCTTGAAGCCGGATTCGGTGTCGATGGTGAACATCACGCCGGCGGAGCCGACGTCCGAGCGGACCATGCGCTGCACGCCGGCCGACAAGGCGACATCGGAATGGGCGAAGCCCTTGTGCACCCGGTAGCTGATGGCGCGGTCGTTGTACAGCGAGGCGAAGACCTCCTTCATCTTGTGCAGCACGTCTTCTATGCCGTGCACGTTGAGGAAGGTCTCCTGCTGGCCCGCGAAGGACGCGTCAGGCAGGTCCTCGGCGGTGGCGGACGAGCGAACGGCCCAGGTCGCGTCGGGGGAATCGCCCGCCACGCGGGCGTACTCGGACCGCACCGCGGCTTCCAGGGCGGGCGGGAACGGGGCATCGATGACCCACTGCCGGATCTCGGCGCCGGCCTCGGCCAGGGCGCGGACGTCGTCGACGTTCAGTTCCGCCAGGCGACGGTTGATGCGCTCGGTCAGGCCACCGTGGGCGAGGAACTCGCGGAAGGCGTGGGCTGTGGTGGCAAAGCCGCCGGGCACGCGCACGCCCGAGGCGGCGAGCTGGCTGATCATTTCGCCGAGGCTGGCGTTCTTGCCGCCGACCACCTCGACATCGGTCATTCTCAGATGTTCAAACGGTGCGACCAGGGCGGTCGCCAGGGGGCTGGATGACATGGGAAAGCTCCTTGATGACAAAAAACCTGGCGCCATGCCGCCCCTGATGCCACGCCGGGGGCCCACGCTGCAGCGCGTGTAGGAGATCGTTCGAGGCTGCAGGGGCTCATCCGGGTCGTGTGCCGGGCCGGCGCAAGGCGGGCCCGATCCAAGGAGCACGTCAATGCTGCGATTCTAAGGACGGATTGCCTATCATCGCTGAACCCTGGTTGAAACAGAGCCGAGCATTCATGCCGAACCGCAGCGTCTTCTTCGTCTCCGACGGTACCGGCATCACCGCCGAGACCTTCGGCAACTCCATCCTGGCGCAGTTCTCGGCCAAGCCCAGGCACATCCGGCGACCGTTCATCGACACGGAGGAGAAGGCCGGCAAGGTCGTCGCCGAGATCAACGCCACGGCAGACGCCGAGGGCAAGCGACCGATCGTGTTCATCACGCTGGCCAACGAGGCCGTGCGCTCCATCCTCACGGGCCCCTCCTGCAAGGGCATGGTGATGGACATGTTCGCCTCCTTCGTCGAGCCGCTCGAGATCGAGTTCGGCATCAAGTCGAACCATCGTGTCGGCCGCTTCTCGGACGCTGCCAAGAGCGAGGAGTACAACGACCGCATCGAGGCCATCAACTTCTCGCTGGCCCACGACGACGGCCAGTCCGCCAAGAACCTGGAGCAGGCCGACGTGATCCTGGTGGGCGTGAGCCGCAGCGGCAAGACACCGACCTCGCTGTACCTGGCCATGCAGCACGGCATCAAGGCGGCCAACTACCCGCTCATCCCCGAGGATTTCGAGCGGGGCCACCTGCCCTCCTCGCTGGCGCCCCACAAGCGCAAGTGTTTCGGCCTGACGATCGACCCCGAGCGCCTGGCACAGATCCGCAACGAGCGGCGCCCGGGCAGCAAATACGCCGCGCTCGAGAATTGCCGCTACGAAGTGCACGAGGCCGAGCAGATGATGAAGCGCAGCGGGATCTCGTGGCTCTCCTCGACCCACAAGTCGATCGAGGAGATCGCCACCACCATCCTGCGCGACATCCGGCCGGACCGGCTGGTCTACTGATCGGGCAAGGTCGCGGCGAAGAGGCAGACCGCCGCGGCGGCAGCCACGTTGAGCGACTCCTCCCCGCCCGGCTGGGGGATCCTGACCGTGTGAGCGCAACGAGCCATCACGACCTCGTCGACGCCCTGCCCCTCGTGGCCCAGCACCCAGGCGCAGGGCCGTGGCAGCCGTGCCTGGCCGAGCAGGAGTCCGCCGTGGGAGCTGGTGGCCAGCAGCGGCACCTTCAGTGCCGCGAGGTTCTCCGGCAGCAGGCCCTCGACCAGGCGCAGGCCGAAATGAGCGCCCATGCCGGCCCGCAGCACCTTGGGTGACCAAAGCGCAGCCGTTCCCTTCAGCGCCAGCACCTGTGGCACGCCGAAGGCCGCGGCGCTGCGCAGGATGCTGCCGACGTTGCCCGCGTCCTGCAGGCGATCGAGCACGACGCTCGCGGCCTGGCCGTCCATCGCTGCCGAAGGCGGCACTGGCAGGAGTGCCCCGACACGGGAAGGCGACTCCAGGCCGCTCAGGCCCTTGAAGAGCACGTCCGGCACGCGCAGGACTCGGCGAGATGCAGCGCCGAAGCGGTGCCACTGCGGCTGCTCGTGCCAGGCACTCTCGGCGAACAGGACCGCCTCGAGAGCCACGTCACGACGCACGGCCGCGTCCACGAGATGGTCACCCTCCAACCAGACCTGGCCGAGCTTGCGATAGGCCCCAGGATCCGCCGCCAGCTTGCGTATGCGCTGCAGCAGCGGGTTGTCGCGGGCGGTGACGAGCAGCGGCTCGTCCATCGCCTAGAGGACCTCCTGGCCGAGCGCCTCGCGTACCGGCGCGAAGGTGCGCCGATGCACGGGCGAAGCGCCGTGCAGCCGCAGGGCCTCGAGATGCTCCGGCGTCGAATAGCCCTTGTGTGCCGCGAAACCGTACTTTGGGTGTTCTTCGTGCAGCATCAGGCAAAGCCGATCGCGATGCACCTTGGCGAGGATGGAGGCGGCCGAGATCGCCTGCACCGTTGCGTCGCCCCCGACCACGGCCTCGGCCGGCACACGCAGGATCGGCAGCCGGTTGCCGTCGATCAGGACCTTGCCGGGCGTCAGCCGCAAGCCCTCGACCGCTCGACGCATGGCCAGCATGGTCGCGTGGAGGATGTTGAGCTGGTCGATTTCTTCGACGCTGGCTTCGGCGATGCTGCAGCACAGGGCCTTGGCGCGGATCTCGTCGAACAGGGCCTCGCGGCGCTTCTCGGTCAGCACCTTCGAGTCCTTCAACCCCCTGATGGGCTTGAGCTCGTCGAGGATCACCGCGGCCGCCACGACCGGGCCGGCCAGCGGCCCGCGCCCGGCCTCGTCCACGCCGGCGACCAGGCCCGGCGTGTCGAACACCAGGGCGATCTGCTCAGGCTTCTTCGAGGACTTTCGCGATCGCATCGCCGGCTCGGCGCGCCGTGTCCTGGCGCAGGGTGAGGTGGAGTTCGTTCAGGCGCCTTACCAGCGCATCCCGCCGCGGCGCATCCTCGAGCCAGGCTTCGGCTTCGCGGGCCAGCGCTTCTGGCGTCGCAGCCTCCTGCAGCAGCTCCGGCACGATGAACTGTCCGGAGAGGATGTTCGGCAGGCCGAACCAGGGCTGGTAGGCACGGCGCTTCATGTACTGCCAGTTGAGCCAGTGCATGCGGTAGGTGATGACCATGGGTCGCTTGAACAGGGCCGCCTCGAGAGTCGCCGTGCCGCTTGCGATGAGGGTCACATCGCAGGCGGCAAGCACCTCATGGGAGCGACCGTCGAGCAGCTCGATCGTCGTGCCCGCGGCGTACGCGGTCAACAGGGGTTCCACGATCTCCCGCAGGCCCGGCGCTACGGGCAGCAGGAAGCGAAGCCCCGGACGCCTCCGGGCCATCAGCGCGGCGGCCTGCAGCAGCGCCGGCGCGATGTAGCGGATCTCGCTGCGGCGGCTGCCGGGCAGCAGCGCCAGCACGGCTTCATTCGGACCGATGCCCAGGCTCGCGCGGGACTGCTCGCGAGGGACCTGCAGCGGGATCGTGTCGGCCAACGGGTGACCGACGAAGCTCGCGGCCACGCCGTGCTTTGCCAGCAACGCTGGCTCGAACGGGAACAGGCAGAGCACGTGGTCCGCCGCCGCGGCCAGCTTCTTCACCCTTTCGCCCCGCCAGGCCCAGATCGAGGGACAGACGAAATGCACGGTGCGGATCCCGGCGCCCTTCAACGGGGCCTCGAGTCCGAAGTTGAAGTCGGGAGCGTCGACGCCAATGAAGACGTCCGGCCGATCGGCGAGCAGCCGATCACGCAGCGAATTGCGGATGCCCACCAGTTCCCGATAGTGGCGCAGCGCGTCCACATACCCGAATACGGAGAGCTTCTCGCTCGGCCACCAGGCCTCGAAGCCCTGGGCGATCATGCGGGGCCCGCCGATGCCGGCGGCGCGCATTCCCGGCCAACGCTCGTGCAGGCCCTGCAGGAGCAGGCTGGCGAGCAGGTCGCCGGAAGCCTCGCCCGCCACCAGCCCGAAGCACGGCGCTCCCTTTGCTGACACGGCACCCGCCCTCAGCGCACGATGCCGCGCTTGGCGCCGGCGAGGAACGAGAGCATGGTCTCGATGTCCGGGTCGACTTGCGCATCGTCACCGCGCAATGCCGCGATGGCGGCGGTCGCCTGCTCGAGCGTCAGCGAATCGCGGTAGATCAGCTTGTGCATCTGGCGGATGGCAGCGATGCGCTCGTTGCCGAAGCCGCGGCGCTTGATCCCGGTGAGGTTGACCGCGCGCACTGCCAGCGGATGGCCGTCCACCGTCATGAACGGTGGCACGTCCTGCGCGACGTGCGCCTGGAAGCCGATCATCGCGTGGGCACCGATATGGACGAACTGGTGCACCCCCGAAAGGCCGCCGATCACCGCCCAGTCGCCCACATGGACGTGGCCGGCGAGCGTCGCGTTGTTGGCCATCACGATGTGGCTTCCGACGCGGCAGTCATGCGCGACGTGCACGTAGGCCATGATCCAGTTGTCCGAGCCGATCCGGGTGACGCCCTCCTCCTTCATCGTGCCCAGGTTGAGGGTGCAGAACTCGCGGATGGTGTTGCGGTCGCCGATCTCCAGGCGCGTCGGCTCGCCGCCGTAACTCATGTCCTGCGAGATCGCCCCGATCGAGGCGAACTGGAAGATGCGGTTGTCGCGGCCGATCGTGGTGCGGCCCTCGATCACGGTGTGCGGTCCGACCGTCGTGCCGGCGCCGATGCTGACGTGCGGGCCGATCACGGCGTACGGCCCGATGCTGACGGAACTGTCGAGCTGCGCCGCCGGATCGACTATCGCCGTGGGGTGGATGTTCGCCATCGCGGGACGGACCCAGTCCTCAGCCGACCTTGCGCATGGTGCACATCAGCTCTGCTTCGGCAGCCATCTCGCCAGCCACCGTCGCCTTGGCCTTGTACTTGTAGATGCCGCCACGCACGCGATCGATCGAGGCTTCCAGCATCAGCTGGTCGCCTGGCTCTACGGGACGCTTGAAGCGTGCGGCGTCGATGCCGGCAAAGTACACGACCATGTCATCGCCCGGATCCACCTCCATCGAGGCAAAGGACAGCAGCGCGGCCGACTGGGCCATCGCCTCCAGGATCAGCACGCCGGGCATCACCGGCCGATGGGGGAAATGCCCGGTGAAGAAAGGCTCGTTGATGGTGACGTTTTTCAACGCGAGGATTCGGACGTTCTTCTCGAGCTCCACCACACGGTCCACCAGCAGCAGCGGATAGCGGTGCGGCAGGCGCTTGAGGATCTGGTGGATGTCCATCACGGTCGTCATGTAGAGCTCTTCTTCTCGAGCGCGCGCACTCGCGCGCGCAGGGTGTGCAACTGGCGCAGCGTGGCTGCGTTCCTTTCCCAGTTGCCATTTTCATCGATCGGGAACACGCCGCTGTACCGGCCCGGCTTGGTGATGGAGCTCATCACCACGCTCGCGGCCGAGATGTGCACGTGATCGCCGATCTCCAGATGACCGAGGATCATCGCGGCGCCGCCGAAGGTGCAATGCCGCCCGATCTTCGCGCTGCCGGCCACGCCCACGCAGCCGGCCATGGCGGTGTGGGCTCCGATGTGCACGTTGTGGGCGATCTGGATCAGGTTGTCGAGCTTGACGCCATCCTCGATCACGGTGTCGTCGAGCGCACCTCTGTCGACGCAGGTGTTGGCACCTATCTCGACATCGTCGCCGATGCGTACGCCGCCCAGCTGCTCGATCTTTTCCCACCTTCCCTCGAAAGGAGCGAAACCGAAGCCGTCGGCGCCGATCACGCAACCGCTGTGGACGATGCCGGCGCGGCCTATCCTGCAGTCGAATCCGAAGGTGGCGCGAGGGTGCAGGCGCGTACCCTCGCCCAGCTCCGCGCGCTCGCCGACGTAGGCCTGCGCGCCGATGACGACGCCATCGCCGATCACCGCATGCGCCTCGACCACGGCCATCGGTCCGACGTGGGCAGTGGGTGACAGTCGCACGCCCGGAGCAACGTACGCGCTCGGGTGGACCCCCGGCTCAGGAGCGCTTCGCCCGCGAGCGACCCACCAGCGCGTAAGGCGTGCGAAGGCGAGGTAGGGATCCGCGACGATGACCGCTGCCGCGCCCCTGGCCTCCAGGAGCCCAGCATCCTCGCCCCGGACGATGACCGCGCCCGCAGCCGTGTCGGCCAGCAGGTGCTTCAACCGCGGCTGGGACAGGAAGCTGATCGTGGCGTGGTCGGCGGATTCCAGCGAACCGATCCGCGCGATGAGGCGCTCGCCGTCGCCTCGCAGGATGCCGCCCACCGCGGCGGCGATGTCGGCCAGGCGAACCAATGGAGTCGCGCCCGGCCCGGGGGCCATGTTCAGCCCGCCATTCACTTCGGGGCGTTCATCGCGTCGATCACCTTCTTGGTGATGTCCACGCGCGGGCCGGCAAAGATGACTTCCTGCAGGATCAGGTCGTAGCCTTCGGTCTCGAAGATCTGCTTGATGACCTTGTTGGCGCGGTCGACGACGGCCGAGAGCTCCTCGTTCTTGCGCTGGTTCAGGTCTTCCTGGAGTTCGGCGCGCTTGCGCTTGAAGTCCCTGTCCTGCTCGACGAGCTCGCGCTGGCGGCGTGAACGTTCGGCCTCGGAGAGCGTGGGCCCATCCTTCTCCAGCTTGGCGGCGGCCGTCCTGAGCTTCTCGCCCATCTGGTTGACTTCGGCTTCGCGCTTGCTGAACTCGGCTTCCAGCTTCGCTTGCGCTGCCTTGGCGGGCGCCGCCTCGCGCAGCACGCGTTCGCTGTTGACGTAGCCGATCTTCAGCTCGGCGGCGCTGACGGCCGGCGACACCAGCAACGTGCCGAGGGAGGCGGCCGACAGGGCTGCCGCGGCGACGAGAGATTTGCTAAGCGACATGATTTTCAAAAGGCCGTTCCGACTTGAAACTGGAAACGCTGGATTTTATCGCCCTTGAAAGAGCGCAACGGGGTGCCGTAGCTGAGCTTCAGCGGGCCGACGGGCGAGATCCAGCTCAAGCCCAGGCCAGCCGAGACACGCAGGTCGTCGAGCGTTCCCGACTGCCCGCGCTCGCGATCGGAATCCGTCACGGGACCGGAGTGGTCGCGCCAGACGTTACCCGCATCCGCGAAAAGGAAGATCCGCAGCGACTTGTCGTTGCCCGAGCCGGGCACCGGCAGGTAGAGCTCGGAGTTCAGGTTGAGCTTCTTCGAGCCGCCGTCATAGGCACCGGTGATGTCGACGCCACCGAAGGAGCCCGATTCGAAGGTCCGGACCGAGCCCAGGCCGCCACCGTAGAAGTTCTTGAACAGCGGGTAGGGCTTGCCATCCAGGCCGTAGCCGAGGCCCACCTCGCCGTTGACCCCCAGCGTCAGCTTGTTGGTCAGCTGGAAGTACTGCTGGTACTGGGCGTTCACGCGAGCGTAATGGACGTCGCCGGCCAGGCTGAAATCGAGGTTGAGGCGCTGGTAGCGGCCCTTGGTCGGGATCAGGGGGTTGTCGCGCTCTTCACGCGCCCAGCCCACGGTCAGCGGCACGCTGAGCGCATGGTTGCCGAAGTTCTCGACGAAGGTGAAGTAGCTGTTGGGCACGCCGGCCGAGGTGCCGATGATGGTCTCTTCGAGGCCGACCCCGAAGAAGACCGTGTCGTACTCGCTGAAGGGCACGCCGAACCGGATCGAGGCGCCGGGGGTGGCCAGCTGGTAGGCGTCGCCCTGGCTGTTCAGCGGCTTGGAGGTCCGGTAGTAGACGTCGATCGCGCGTGAGACGCCGTCGTCGGTGAAGTACGGGTCCACCGTGCTGACCACCAGGTTGCGGGCCAGCCGGCTGGTGTTGACCTCCAGGCCGAGGTAGTTGCCCGTGCCGAAGACGTTCTCCTTGCGGATCGCGCCGGAGAACGAAAGGCCCGCCGTGGAATAACCCGCGGCCAGTTGCAGGCTGCCGGTCTGCTTTTCCTTCACGTTGAGGATGAGGTCGACCTGGTCGGGCGAGCCCGGCACCTCCTGGGTGTCGACGGTCACCTCCTCGAAGTAGCCCAGGCGCTCGACGCGATCGCGCGAGAGCTTGATCTTGGCGCTGTCGTACCAGGCGGATTCGAACTGGCGGAACTCGCGGCGGATGACCTCGTCGCGCGTGACGGTGTTGCCGGCAATGTTGATGCGCCGAACATTGACGCGCACGCCGGGACTGCCCTGCAGCACCACCACCACCTGGCCGGTCTTGCGGTCGATGTCGGTGCGTGGCTCGATGCGGGCGAAGGCATAACCGTAGGTGCCGTACAGGTCGGAGAAGGCTCTCGTCGTGGCCGTCACGTCGTCGCCGCGGTAAGGCTCGCCGGGCCTGATCAGCACGCGCTGCTTGAAGTCCTCTTCGCGGCCCAGGTACTCGCCTTCGAGCTTGACGCCGGCGACCGTGAAGGGCTGGCCCTCCTCGATGCCGATGGTGATGAAGATCTCCTGCTTGTCGGGCGAGATCGTGACCTGCGTCGACTTGACGTCGAACTCCAGGTAGCCCTTGTTCAGGTAGTAGGCCCGGATCTTCTCCAGATCGGCGTTCAGCTTGGCGCGCGAGTAGCGGTCCGACTTGGTGTACCAGCTCAGCCAGCCGCCCGTCGTCAGGTCCATCAGGTCCAGCAGGGTCGACTCGCTGAAGGCCTTGGCGCCTTCGATGCGGATCTCCTTGATCTTGGCCACATCGCCCTCGACCACCGTGAAGGTGACGTTCACGCGGTTGCGCTCGATCGGGGTGGCGGTGGTGACCACCTCCGCGCCGTACAGGCTGCGCGTCAGGTACTGGCGCTTGATCTCCTGCTCGGCGCGGTCGACGACCGCCTTGTCGTAGGGCTGGCCCTCGGAGATGCCATTGTCCTTCAGCGCCTTGGCCAGGGTGTCCTTGTCGAACTCGCGCAGGCCGATGAAGTTCACCGAGGCGATGACGGCACGCTCCTCGACCACGACGACGACCACCTGGCCCTCGATGTCGATGCGCACGTCCTTGAACAGGCCGGTGGCGAACAGCGCGCGGAGGGCAGCGGCCCCCTTGTCGTCGTTGTACTGGTCGCCGATGCGAAAAGGCAGCGCGCCGAAGACGCTGCCAGGATCCCCGCGCTGCAGGCCCTCGACGCGGATGTCGCTGATGGTGAAGGGCTCGACGGCCCGCGCGGATGTCGCGGCCGTGGCCGCAGCCACCAGAGCCACGTACGCGGGAACCGGACGCAGCGATGTCAAGGCAAAGGGAAATGGCATCGGGAGTGTCACTGCAGGCCCAGGAGGCGGGCCACGTCGTTGGAGAGGGCGATGGTCATCATCAGCAGGAGAACGAGCGCCCCACTGCGCTGCAGCCACTTGTGCCACAGTTCCGAGACCGGCCGACCGGTCACGCCCTCGAAAAGATAATACATCAGGTGCCCTCCATCGAGCATCGGCAGCGGCAGCAGGTTCAGGATGCCGAGGCTCACGCTCACGGTCGCGAGGAAGCCGAGGTAGTAGGCGAAGCCCAGCTGCAGCGACTGGCCGGCGTAGTCCGCGATCGTCAGCGGGCCGCTGAGGTTCTTGAGCGAGGCCTGGCCCAGCACCATGCGGCCCAGCATCTTCAGGCTCAGGGCCGCCATGTCCCAGGTGCGCTCTCCTCCACGCACGAGTCCATCCCACAGTCCCAGGCGAACGGTCACCAAGCGTGCCGGCCCCCCGACGGGGGCATCGACTCGGCCCAGGACCTTGTCGCCTTCGGTGACCTGGCGCGGGGTCACGTCGAGCTCTATCCGCTCTCCGTATCGCTCGACGAGCCAATGCATTGGCGGCAGGTTCGCGCCGGCGTGGGAACGGATCCGGTCGACCAGCGCCTGAGCGTCCGGGATCGGGACGCCGTCGATCGAAAGGACCTGGTCGCCGGCACGCAGGCCGGCTCGCTCCGCCGGCCCTCCGGCCGCGGGCCGGCCCAGGACGGCGGATCGGAACGGCGCACCAATGCCGATGCGCTGGCCGGCGGCGGCGTCCATCTCCTGCCCGGACAGTTCGGCCAGGCGCAAGGTCAAGGTCCGGCGGTGGTTGCCATCGGAGTCGCTCGCCTGCAGCTGGAGATCCTCTCCGCGGAGGACGGCGCGGGTGATCTGCCAGTGCAGTTCGTTCATCGAGGCGACGTCTTCCCAGTCGCCGTTGGGCGGCGCGACGGCCTGCACCCAATCGCCCGCCGACAGGCCAGCTTCAGCCGCGAGGGTATTGGCCGCAGGGGTCGACACGATCGCCACGGGCTCGTCCGTGCCGACCCAATGAGCCATGGCGTACAGCAGCACCGCCAGCGTGAGGTTGACCAGCGGCCCGGCGGCCACCATGGCGGCGCGCTGTGGAAGCGGCTTGCGGTCGAAGGTCTCGTGCCAGCGGTTCGGCGGCACGTGGTCGATCCGCGAATCGAGCCAGCGGACGTAGCCGCCGAACGGAATGGCGGACAGGGCGAACTCGGTGCTTTCGGAGGTGGCCTGGCGGCGCCAGACCACCGGCCCGAAGCCGATCGAGAAGCGCAGCACCTTCACGCCGCACCACCGGGCGACGCGATAGTGACCGTACTCGTGCACCACGATGAGCACGCCCAGGGTGAGAACGAGGCCGAGGAGCATGCTCATGGATACCACCTCAGCGCTGCAGCTCGCGCACGCGCTCTCGCGCCCGGACGCGTGCCTCTTCGTCCAGCGCCAGCAGCGCCTCGACAGGGGCGTCTAGCGCCAGGCGCGGGGGAAGCGCCTCAAGAGTGTCGGCATTGACGGCATGGATGGCGTCGAAGCCTATACGGCGCTCGAGGAACGCCGCCACGGCCTCCTCGTTGGCCGCATTGAGCACCGCGGTGCTTCCATGGGGGCCGTGCAGCGCGTCCCAGGCCAGGAACAGCCCCGGGAAGCGCGCCCGCTCCGGCCGCTCGAAGGTCAGGGAGCCCAGCGTCAGGAAATCCAGCGCCTCGGCACCGGACTCGATCCGCTCCGGGAACGACAGCCCGTAGGCGATCGGCACCCGCATGTCCGGCGTACCCAGCTGCGCCAGCACCGATTGGTCCCGGCACACCACCATCGAATGGATGATGCTCTGCGGATGGATCACTACCCTGACCTGCTCGGGGTCGAGATCAAACAGCCAGCGCGCCTCGATCACCTCGAGCGCCTTGTTCATCATCGTCGCGGAGTCGACGGAGATCTTGCGGCCCATTACCCAGTTCGGGTGTGCGCAAGCCTCTTCGGGAGTCACCGCGGACAGGGTGCCCGGATCGCGCTGGCGAAAAGGGCCGCCGGAAGCGGTGAGCACGATGTGCGAAATGCGCTGCTTCCACTGGCGCCGGTCCTCCGGCAGGCATTGGAAGATCGCGGAGTGCTCGCTGTCGATCGGCAGCAGCGTGGCGCCGCCCTGGGCCACGGCGGCCATGAACTGCGCGCCACCGACGACGAGCGCTTCCTTGTTCGCCAGCAGCAGGCGCTTGCCCGCCCGGGCCGCGGCCATGCAAGGAGGCAGCCCCGCAGCCCCGACGATCGCGGCCATCACCGTGTCCACCTCGGGGTGGGCTGCCAACTGCACCAATGCATCGGCACCGTCGATCACCTCGGTGTGCGAACCGGCCTCCCGCAGGCGCTCGCGCAGCGCACGTGCAGCCTCCGGGCGGGCCATCGCTGCGAAGCGGGGCTTCCATCGAAGACACTGCCCCAGCAATTCCTCGACTCGTTGGTGCCCGGTCAGTGCGACCACCTCGAAGCGTTCGGGATGGCGCGAGACCACGTCCAGCGTGTTGCTGCCCACCGAGCCGGTGGAGCCGAGGACGCACAGGCGCTGTCGCATCGAAATCATCACTTCGCTTGAAAACTCACCCGGCCTTCAGCCGGCCGCCAGTGCCATCAGAAACGGCAGCGCAGGCAACAAGGCGTCGATGCGGTCCAGGACGCCTCCATGCCCGGGAAGCAGGCCGCTCGAGTCCTTGGCGCCCACCGCACGCTTGGCCAGTGACTCCAGCAGGTCGCCCACGACGCTCAGGCCGCAAACAGCCACGAGTCCCGGCAGCAGCACGATCCAGCCATGCCGGGCGGCCACCACCGAGAAGACGCTGGGCGCGATGACCGGCCAGACCGATTCGACGGCCGTCCAGGCCCAGGCCAGCAGGATCGCGCCGGCCATGCCCGACCATACACCCTCCCAGCTCTTGCCCGGGCTGATCGAGGGCGCGAGCTTGCGTCGGCCGAAGGTCTTGCCGCCGAAGTAGGCGGCGATGTCGGCAGCCCAGACGATGCACAGGGCCGAAAGAATGAAACCAAGGCCCCGCTGCTTGGCAGCGGCCAGCGCCAGCCAGCCGACCGACAGGATCAGCCATCCCAGGAGCAGGCGCGCCGCACGAGGCAGGTGGGGCCACGCAGAGGGACCGTTGCGAAGCGCCCAGCTGCCGCCCAGAACCCAGCCGGCGACTGCAAACCACCACACCGCCGGAGGCGTTGTCCCTGCCCAGCCGGCCAGCCAAGCCGTCGCGCAGGTGAGCGCTACCGCCCCGCCCATGGCCCAGGCGCCCGGACCGCGCAGGCCGTTGAGTCGTCCCCACTCCCAGCCGGCCGCACCCAGCATCACCAGCGTCAGTGAGGCGAAGGGCAGCAGGCTGTCGACGAGCAGTGCCGGCAGCAGCAACGCCACCAGCACCAGAGCCGTGATCACGCGTTGAAGCAGCATGGGCTCAGGCCGGCGCCTTGTCGGCGGCCTTGTCCAGCACTGCGCCGAAACGGCGCTCCCGACCGGCGAAGGCGGCGATCGCCTTGTCCATCTCGGCGGCGTCGAAGTCGGGCCAGAGGCAATCGGTGAAGTACATCTCCGAATAGGCCAGTTGCCAGAGCAGGAAGTTGCTGACCCTCACCTCGCCGCCGGTGCGAATGAACAGATCCGGATCCGGCGCGTGCGCCAGCGCCATGTACCGGCTGAGGACGTCTTCGCTCAGCGCCTCGGCCGTCACGCCATCTGCCAGTGCCCGCTTGCAGGCCTGCACGATGTCCCAGCGACCGCCGTAGTTGAAGGCGACGGTCAGGGTCAGGCCGGGGTTGTCCTTGGTCAGCTCCTCGGCCTCGTTCCAGGCCTGGCGGACCTTCTCCGACACGGCGGAGCGATCGCCCATCACCTTGATCCGGATACCGTCCTTGGCCAGGCGCTTGAGGTACTTCGAGACGCCGACGAGCACGAGGTTCATCAGCCCGGAGACTTCCTCGTCCGGCCTCTTCCAGTTCTCGCTCGAGAAGGCGTAGACGGTCAGGTACTCGATGCCGCGCCGCGCGCAATCGTCGATCACGCGCACGACCGTCTCCATGCCGAACTTGTGGCCGAACACGCGCGGCATGAACCGCCGCCGCGCCCAGCGGCCGTTGCCATCCATCACGATGGCCACATGGCGCGGCACGGCGGGATCGCGGCCCGCGGCCGGAGCGTTCGACGCAGCCATCAGACCGCGAGGATGTCCGCTTCCTTGGCCTGGACCAGCTTGTCGATCTCGGCGACGGTGCGGTCGGTGAGCTTCTGCACCTCGTCCTGTGCGCGGCGCTCGTCGTCTTCCGAGATTTCCTTGTCCTTGAGCAGCTTCTTGAGGTGCTCGTTGGCGTCACGCCGCAGGTTGCGTACGGCGACCTTGGCGTTCTCGCCCTCATGGCGCACGACCTTGGTCAGGTCCTTGCGGCGCTCCTCGGTCAGGGCGGGCATCGGCACCCGCAGAAGATCGCCCTGCGCGGAAGGGTTCAGTCCGAGATCGGATTCGCGGATGGCCTTCTCGATCTTCGGTCCCATGCCCTTTTCCCAGGGTTGCACGCTGATGGTGCGGGCGTCCAGCAGGCTGACGTTGGCGACCTGGCTGATGGGCACCATCGAACCGTAGTAGTCGACGTGCACCTGATCCAGGATGCCCGGGTGCGCACGGCCGGTGCGCACCTTGTGCAAATCGTTCTTCAGGGCCTCGACCGACTTGGCCATCTTGGTCTCGGCGTTCTTCTTGATGTCGGCAATTGTCATGATGCAGGGTGCTCCTTGGACCGATTCAGACATGCACCAGCGTGCCTTCGTCCTCGCCTTGCACGACGCGCTTGAGCGCACCGGGCTTGAAGATCGAGAAGACCTTGATCGGCAGCTTCTGGTCGCGGCACAGCGCGAAGGCGGTGGCGTCCATCACCTGCAGGTTGCGGGCGATCGCCTCGTCGAACGTGATGTTCGCGTAGCGGGTCGCCTCCGGGTCCTTCTTGGGGTCGGCCGTGTAGACGCCATCGACCTTGGTCGCCTTCAGGACCAGCTCGGCCCCGATCTCGGCGCCGCGCAGGGCAGCGGCGGTGTCGGTGGTGAAGAAGGGGTTGCCCGTTCCGGCGGCGAAGACGACGACCTTGCCTTCTTCGAGGTACTGCAGGGCCTTGGGGCGGACGTAGGGCTCGACGACCTGCTCGATGCTGATGGCGGACATCACGCGGGCCGTCATGCCCTCCTGACGCATCGTGTCTGCCAGGGCCAGCGCGTTCATCACGGTGGCCAGCATGCCCATGTAGTCCGCA
Organism: uncultured Ideonella sp.; assembly: GCA_946479475.1. Next base: position 15,354 of record CAMLGG010000062.1, read on the forward strand.
GTCGCTCGGTCCATTCCGACCGAGCCGCCGGCCACGCCGCGGAAGATGTTGCCGCCGCCGATCACGACCGCCACCTCGCAGCCCAGCTGGGTCACCTCCTGCACCTCGCGCACCATGCGCACGATGGTGGCCCGGTTGATGCCGTACGCGTCGTCGCCCATCAGGGCCTCACCGGACAGTTTCAGCAGGATGCGTCGGTACGCCGGCATGCGGGGCTCTCCTTGGGCGCCAGGTCGGTCAAGTTTCTTTCGCGGTCTCGTGAATCCGCTCGGGAGTGTACGCGGCGGCCCGGCGTGACCGGGCCGCCGCGGGTCAGGTCGACTGGCGACTCACTGGCCCTTGGCGGCGGCCACCTGGGCGGCCACCTCGGCGGCGAAGTCGTCCGCCTTCTTCTCGATGCCTTCGCCCACCACGTACAGGGTGAAGCCCTTCACCGTGGTGGCCTTCTCCTTGAGCATCTGGCCGACGGTCTGCTTGCCGTCGGCCGCCTTGACGAACACCTGGTCGAGCAGCGAGACCTCCTTGAGGTACTTCTGCACCGAGCCCTCGACCATCTTGGCGACGATCTCGGCCGGCTTGCCCGACTCGGCCGCCTTCTCGGTGGCGATCTTGCGCTCCTTCTCGACCAGCTCGGCCGGCACCTCGGCCGACGACAGCGCCGCGGGCTTCATCGCCGCGACGTGCATCGCGACATCCTTGGCGGCCACGTCGTCACCCTCGAACTCGACGATCACGCCGATGCGGGTGCCGTGCAGGTAGCTGGCGAGCTTGCCGCCGCCGGCGTAGCGCTTGAAGCGGCGGATGGACATGTTCTCGCCGATCTTGCCGATCAGGCCCTTGCGGACATCCTCGACGGTCGGACCGAAGCCGTCCTGCGACAGCGGCAGCGCCGACAGGGCGGCCACGTCGGCCGGGTTGTTCTCGGCCACGAGTTGGGCGGCGGACTTGGTGAAGGCCAGGAAAGAGTCGTTCTTGGACACGAAGTCGGTCTCGCAGTTGACCTCCAGCAGCGCCCCGACGTTGCCGTTGACGGCGGCGGACACCACGCCTTCGGCGGTCACGCGCGAGGCGGCCTTGCCAGCCTTGCTGCCCAGCTTGACGCGCAGGATCTCCTCGGCGCGGCCCATGTCGCCATCGGCCTCGGTCAGTGCCTTCTTGCACTCCATCATCGGGGCGTCGGTCTTGCCGCGCAGTTCGGCAACCATGCTGGCGGTAATTGCAGGCATCTTCATCTCTCCGTTGCTGTGGCACCGGGCCGGGCCCGTTGCCGAAAGGTGTGAAAAAGGGGCTGTGAAAGCCCCTCGTTCGGCAGGCGCGAAAGGCGCGCCGAGTTCAGGGTCAGGCGTTGTCGCTGACTTCGACGAACTCGTCCCCGTCGGCCGCCACGGCCTGGACGAGTTCGGTGGCCGCATTCGCCTTGCCTTCGAGCACCGCATCCGCCACGGCGCGGGCATACAGCGCCACGGCCTTGGCCGAGTCGTCGTTGCCGGGGATGACGTAGTCGACACCGTCGGGGGAGTGGTTGGTGTCGACCACGCCGATCACCGGGATGCCCAGCTTCTGCGCTTCGGCCACGGCAATCTTGTGGTAGCCGACGTCGATCACGAACAGGGCGTCGGGCAGCGCGTTCATGTCCTGGATGCCGCCGATGTCCTTCTCGAGCTTGGCCAGCTCGCGGTCGAACAGCAGGGCTTCCTTCTTGATGCGCATCTCGGCGCCGGAGTCCTTCTGGGCCTGCATGTCCTTGAGCTTCTTCAGCGAGCCCTTGACCGTCTTGAAGTTGGTCAGCATGCCGCCGAGCCAGCGCTGGTCGACATAGGGCATGCCGGCGCGCTGGGCCTCCATGGCGACGACCTCGCGCGCCTGGCGCTTGGTGCCCACCATCAGGATCGTGCCGCGCTTGGCTGCCAGCTGGCGCACGAACTTCATCGCCTCCTCGAACTTGGGCAGCGTCTTCTCGAGGTTGATGATGTGGATCTTGTTGCGATGGCCGTAGATGAAGGGGGCCATCTTGGGGTTCCAGAAGCGGGTCTGGTGTCCGAAATGGACACCGGCTTCCAGCATTTCACGCATCGAAACGGGCATGGGGACTCCGAAGGTTGGGTCTAGAATCCCGGCACACATCGCGACAGTGCTTGCCGTTGGTCACAACAGCTTCGAGCACCGCCCGCGACACCTTGAACTGCCGGGTTCGCGAACTTCGGAAGACGGGCAACCAGCGCACCCAGCTCTGCCGACGACAAGGAATTCGTCATCGACAGACCGTGGCACTCCACCGCGCCTCCCGGCTTTCCTGGCACCTGTTGAATACCGGCACCAGCAAAACCCAAAGATTATAGCAGGACCGGCGCTCCTCCGCCCCGGCCGCGACCGAATTCGAGCATGCGCATCGCCGTGATCGGCGCCGGGATGGCCGGCGTCACGACCGCCTATGAACTGGCCCGGGACGGGCACGAGGTCACCGTTTTCGACCGGCGCGGCGGGGTGGCCGCGGAGGGCAGCTTCGCCCCCGCCAGCGTGGCCTCACCAGGGCTCTGGCTCGCGCAGCAGGATTCCGCGGCGGCGGCCGGCCTCGAGCCGTTGATGGCGCCCGCTACCGCCGTGGCATGGCGCTTGCGCCGCTGGCGAACGCTTCGCGGGCACGAATCCGCCGACCGCCTGCGATGCATGGCTGGGTTGACCCAGATGTCGCAGCAACGACGGCGCCTCGTGACCGAGGCCCATCAACTGGAATACGAGTGCCACAAGGGCGTGCTGGCCCTGCTTCGAACCGCCGCCCACGCCAAGAAGACACAGGCACTGCTCGACACTCCCCTGGCCAAGAGCTTGCCGGTGCAGTGGCTGTCGTCTGACGAAGCCCGCCGCGCCGAACCCGGCCTCGGTGCAGGCCTGTCGTTCCAGGCGGCGTTGCGTTGGCCAAGCGGCGAGACGGGCAACGGCCGCCAGTTCGCCCAGGCGCTGAAGGCGGCCAGCCAGCAATTCGGCGTGCTCTTCCAGTTCCAGCTGGAGGTCACCGCGTTGCGGCCTGCCGCGCGCGCCGACCAGCGGGTCGAACTCCAGTGGGCCCGCTGCCACGAGTTCGCGGAAACGATGCTGGGCGGCTCCGGAGGCACCGGTGCCACGACCGTCCCCGCCGACGCCGAGCCCGACTTCGACGCGGCCATCGTCTGCAGCGCTGAAGCGGCCGCGCGCCTGCTGGACCGGCGCGCCATCCGCTCGGCGATGGATGCAATGCACCTCGGCTCCGTGACGGCCCCACTGCGCGAGCCCAACGAAGCGGGCGAGGCCTTCGCCCCCTCGGGCGCCGTGGTCGACCCGGCCCGGGGCGTGACGATCGCGCGCATGGGCGAGCGGGTTCGCGTGGCCGGGGGTGCTCGCCTCGGTCCGCCTCCCGCCAGGCCGGCGCCAGGCGCCTTGGCCCGGCTGTACGAGGCTCTGGAGGAGAACTTCCCCGGGGCCGCAAGAACCGCCCGCGCCAGCCCGTGGATCGGCCGCCAGTGGACGACCCGCGACGGCCTGCCCCTCGTCGGGCCCAGCGGGATGCCCGGTGTCTGGCTGCATTGCGGTCACGGCTCGCAAGCCTGGGCCTGGTCTCCGGCCACGGCCCGGGTGGTGGCCGATCTGGTCGCCGGCCGATCGCCCGAGCTTGATCCAGCGCCGCTGGCGCCATCCCGACTGCGCTAAGCTGGCCGCATCCCGGCTGCACGCGGCCGTCCCGGCCGCCTTCCATGACGACCCTGCAACGCCTCGTTCCGGCGGATGGCCCGGTGCCGCTTTTCGACAGCGCGGCCAGCCGTGCAATCGAGTCCCTGGCCCTGGCGTCCGCGGCTCCCCACGCCTTGATGGAAGCCGCCGGATGGGCGGTGGTGCGACTGGCGCTGGCGCTCGCGCCGCACGCCGAGCATGTCTGGATCGCAGCGGGGCCGGGCAACAACGGTGGCGACGGCCTCGTGGCGGCGCGCCATCTGCACAGGCACGGCAGGAAGGTTCACGTGACTTGGCAGGGCGACCTCGCCCGCCTGCCTCCCGACGCGGCGCATGCACGCGAAGCGGCGTTGGCCGACGGGCTGACCCTGCACGAGCCCTCGGCCTTGCCTCCGGCACGCCAGGACTTGTGCGTGGACGCCTTGCTCGGCCTGGGCCAGCGGCGCGCGCCGCAGGGCGAGATGGCCGCCACGATCCAGGCATTGAACGCCTGCCGGCAACAGGGCGCAGCGCTTCTCGCCATAGACATGCCGACCGGCCTGTGTGCCGACACCGGCCGCCGCCTCGGCAATGTGCTTGTACAGGCCAACGCCACCCTGGCGCTTCTGACCGCCAAGCCGGGACTGTTCACCGCGGTAGGCCGGGATGCCGCAGGCCAGGTCTGGCTGGACCGCCTCGGCGTCGATCCCGATACCGAGGCGCCGACCGCCCGACTCAGCGGCCGCAGTGATGCGCGAATTGCACTCTCCCCTCGACTGGACGCCGCGCACGCCTCGCACAAGGGGCGCTTCGGCGACACCTGGATCGTGGGTGGAGCCCCCGGGATGACGGGAGCGCTGCACCTGGCCGCGCGCGCCAGCCTGTGCGCCGGAGCCGGCCGCGTCTATCTCACCGCCCTGGCCGAACAGGCACCGCCCCCGACCTCGCCCGAACTCATGGAACGCACTTGGCCGACTGCGCAGGCCATGGCCCTGGCCGAGCATGCAACCGTGGTGTGCGGCTGCGGCGGCGGCGATGCCGTGCGGCGCGTGCTGCCCGAGTTGATCTCGCGTGCCAGGCGGCTGGTGCTGGATGCCGACGCGCTCAACGCTGCCGCGTCGGATCCCTCGCTCGCCACGCTGCTGGAGAGGCGGGGAGCACGCGGCGGAGCGACCATCCTCACGCCTCATCCGCTCGAGGCGGCTCGCCTGCTCGGCGTAGGCGCCGCCGCAGTTCAGTCCGACCGCCTCGCGGCAGCGCGCGCCCTGGCGCAACGCTTCAGGGCCGTGGTCGCGCTGAAGGGCTCCGGCACGGTGATTGCGGCGCCGGGCCGCACCACCGTCATCAATTCCACCGGCAACTCGCGCCTTGCCACGGCCGGCACCGGGGACGTACTGGCCGGCTGGGCTGGCGGCTGCTGGAGCGGTCACGAGGGCGAAGGTCTCGACCTCGCGGCAGAAGTCGTCGCCGGCACTGTCTGGTTGCACGGCCGCGCCGTGGAGGACGCGGACACCGGCCTGCCCCTGCCTGCCGATGGACTCATCGATGCGATGGCGCGGGCCGCGGTCGGACTCGGCTCACGTCCGCCGCCCTCAGCGCTTGGCGCGGCGCTTGCCGGCGCCGGCGGCCGCTGAATCGGTCGCCCTGCCAGCCGACTTGCCCTCGGAAGGCTTGCTGCGCGACGCAGGTTTGCGCGCGCCCGAAGAGCCGGCGCCGCGCTTGGCCTTCGTCGTGCCCTTGCCGGCCTTGGCCGTCTTGGCAGCCCGCTTGTGCGCGCGATCGGCCGATTCCACGCCCGCGAGGGCCTCCGCGGCCGTTCCGCCTTCCTGGCGGGCCAGCCCACGCCCTCGCGCCAGCAGCCGCTCGCCCTCGCCTTCGCGAACCATGCGGAAGTCGATGCGCCGACCATCCAGGTCCACACGGCTGACCTGCACCCTCACGCGGGCACCGATGGCATAGCGAATGCCGGTGCGCTCGCCGCGCAGCTCCTGCCGCACCTCGTCGAAGCGGTAGTACTCGCCGCCCAGCTCGGTGATGTGCACAAGGCCATCGACGTAGAGCGCGTCCAGCGTCACGAACAGGCCGAAGCTCGTCACCGCGCTCACCGTGCCGGCGAACTCCTCGCCCAGGTGCTCGCGCATGTACCGGCACTTGAGCCAGGCCTCGACGTCGCGAGAGGCCTCATCCGCACGCCGTTCGTTGGCGCTGCAATGCAGCCCTGCACCTTCCCAGTGCTCCTGCTCGCTGATGTGAGGCTTGGCGCCCTTGCCGGCCTTGCGCAGCTTGACGGCTCGCGCGCTCGCGTCCGCCAGTTCGCCGGTGGCAAGGTGGTAGCGCTTCTTCGCCAGCACGGCCTTGATCACGCGATGCACCAGCAGGTCCGGATAGCGGCGGATCGGGCTGGTGAAGTGGGTGTACGCGGCATACGCGAGCCCGAAGTGCCCGCTATTGACCGGGGTGTAGATCGCCTGCTGCATCGACCGCAGCAGCATCATGTGGATCTGACTCGCATCCGGCCGGTCCTTGGTCGCCACCGCGATGGCCTGGAACTCGGCAGGAGAAGGCTCGTCGTTGATCGTCATGCCGATGCCCAGCGTCTTCAGGTACTCCTGCAGGGCGACCCGCTTCTCGGGCGTCGGGCCTTCGTGGACGCGGTAAAGGCAGGGATGCTCGGCCGCGGCGATGAACTCCGCCGCGCAGACGTTGGCCGCCAGCATCGCCTCCTCGATCAGCCGGTGCGCGTCCGTACGCACGCGCGGCACGATCTTCTCGATGCGGCCGTTCTCGTCGCAGACGATCTGCGTCTCGGTGGTCT
>CAMLGG010000063.1 GCA_946479475.1 uncultured Ideonella sp.
CAGCGTGGGCATGCCGGTGAACTACCGCCACTGGAGCTACGGCAAGGAGTTCATCTCGACGGAGAAGAACTACCGCCGCGGCCACATGGGCCTGGCCTACGAGATCGTCATCAACTCGAATCCCTGCATCAGCTACCTGATGGAGGAGAACACGATGGCGATGCAGGCGCTGGTCATCGCGCACGCGGCGTACGGCCACAACAGCTTCTTCAAGGGCAACTACCTGTTCCGCATGTGGACCGACGCCGGGTCGATCATCGACTACCTCGTCTACGCCAAGAACTACATCGCGGAGTGCGAGGAGCGCCATGGCGTCGAGACGGTCGAGGAGTTCATCGACTCCTGCCACTCGCTGCAGAACTACGGCGTGGACCGCTACCGCCGGCCGAGCAAGAAGTCGCTGGCGGAGGAGCTGGCGATGCGCAAGGACCGCGAGCAGTACGCGCAGCGGCAGGTCAACGACCTCTGGCGCACCTTGCCCAAGCGGGCCGAGAAGGCCGAGGAGGAGAAGGTCGCCAAGCGATTCCCGGAGGATCCGGAAGAGAACCTGCTGTACTTCATCGAGAAGAACGCGCCCCTGCTCGAGCCGTGGCAGCGGGAGGTGGTGCGCATCGTGCGCAAGATCGCGCAGTACTTCTATCCGCAGCGGCAGACGCAGGTGATGAACGAGGGCTGGGCGACGTTCTGGCACCACAAGATGCTCAACACGCTCTACGACGAGGGCCACCTCACCGACGGCGTGATGATCGAGTGGCTGAAGTCGCACACCAACGTCGTCTACCAGCCCAAGGTGGGTGACCGCGGCTACTCGGGCATCAACCCGTATGCGCTCGGCTTTGCGATGTACACCGACATCAAGCGCATCTGCGATAGTCCCACCGAAGAGGACCGCGCCTGGTTCCCGGACATCGCGGGCAAGCCCTGGCTGCCCACGCTGGACCAGGCGATGCGCAACTACAAGGACGAAAGCTTCGTCGGCCAGTTCCTCAGCCCGAAGCTGATGCGGGACTTCCGCTTCTTCGCGATTGCGGATGACGAGAAGGAGCCGGAGCTCGAGGTCAGCGCCATCCACGACGACAGCGGCTACCGCCGCGTGCGCGAAGCGTTGTCACGCCAGTACGACCTCGGCGCGCGCGAGCCCAACATCCAGGTCTGGAACGTGAACCTGCGCGGCGACCGTTCTCTCACGCTGCGCCACACGCAGCACAACGACCGTCCGCTCGACGACTCCGCGCACGAGGTGCTCAAGCACGCCGCGCGCCTGTGGGGCTTCGGCGTGCAGCTCGAGAGCGTCAACGCCAAGGGCGAAGTGACCCGTCGGTGGAGCGTGCCCGGGCCGGTGAACTGAGCGCTGCCGATATCAGCCGGCGAAGATCTTCCCCGGATTCATGATGTTGCCTGGATCAAGCGCCTGCTTGATCCCGCGCATCAGGCCCACCGCGCTCGCGCCGGCCTCGTCGAGCAGGAAGCCCTGCTTGTGCAGGCCGACGCCGTGCTCGCCGGTGCAGGTGCCTTCGAGCCGCAGCGCGCGCGCCACCAGCTTGCCGTTGAGCGATTCGGCCAGTTCGCGTTCGGCGGGGATGTCCGGGTCGATGAGGTAGGCGATGTGGAAGTTGCCGTCGCCCACGTGCCCGACGATGAAATAGGGCAGGCCCGATGCGTCGACTTCGGCCACCGAGTCGACGATCGCTTCGGCCAGGCGCGAGATCGGCACGCAGGCGTCGGTGGTCACGGCGCGGCAGCCGGGCTTCATCTGCAGGCCTGAAAGATAGGCTCGGTGACGGGCCGTCCACAAGCGCGTGCGGGCCTCCGGCGTGGTCGCCCACTCGAAGGCCTGGCCACCGAACTCGGCGGCGATCTCCTGCACGGTCTCGGCCTGCTCCTTGACGCCGGACTCGGTGCCGTGGAACTCCATCAGCAGCATCGGCGACTCGGCGAGCGACATCTTCTCGGCGCGATTGACCGCGCGCACCGCGTTGGCATCCAGCAGCTCGCAGCGGGCGATCGGCACGCCCATCTGGATGATCTGGATGGTGGTGTTCACGGCGCTGGCCACGTCGGGGAAGTGGCACACCGCCGCGGACACCGCCTGCGGCAGGGGATACAGGCGCAGCGTGACCTCGGTCATCACGCCCAGCGTGCCCTCGCTGCCGACGAACAGGCGAGTGAGGTCGTAGCCGGCGCTGGACTTGCGCGCCCGCGTGCCGGTCTGGATGACCTGGCCGTTCGCGGTCACGACGGTCAGGCCGAGCACGTTCTCGCGCATCGTGCCGTAGCGCACGGCGTTGGTGCCCGAGGCACGGGTGGCGGCCATGCCGCCGAGCGAGGCGTTCGCGCCGGGGTCGATGGGAAAGAACAGGCCGGTGTCGCGGATCTCGCGGTTCAGCTGCTCGCGCGTCACGCCGGCCTGCACGGTCGCGGTGAGGTCTTCGGCATGGACCCGCAGGACCTGGTTCATGCGGCTCAGGTCGATGCTCACGCCGCCCTGGATCGCCAGCAGGTGGCCTTCGAGCGACGAGCCGACGCCGAAGGGGATCACCGGCACGCCATGCTCGCTGGCGAGAGTCACCACGAATGCGACGTCTTCGTTCGACTCGGCGAACACCACCGCATCGGGCGGCGGCACGTCGAAGGGCGATTCATCGCGGCCATGCTGCTCGCGCACGGCCAGGGCGGTGGACAGGCGGTCGCCGAAGCGCGCCGCCAGCGCTTCGCGCATGGCCTGCGGCATGGGGCGGGGGTGCAGTTCGAAGGGCGCGTTCATGTCGGGATTGTGCGCCGCAGGCCGGCCCGTCGGTCCCTCGACCGAAAGCCTCACTTTTCATCATGGCCCTCAGAAGAGGTCAGCAAATCGTTGAGGAACCGCTGCAGCGCGTCGGCTACAACCGCTGCGCGCCCGAGGCCGGTGAGATGGGAGGGCCGGGCGCGTCACCACAAAGAGTCCCATTTCTGCTCTATCCGGAAAGAGTTGAAGATGCGCATGCATTCCATTTCGCTGACCATCGTGGTCAGTGCCACCCTGGCCATGACGGGCCTGGCCCATGCGGGCAACGCCATCGATCTGTCCAGGTTGAGCCCGAGGCAGCAGGCCCACCTGGCCAAGCTGCAGGCCCAGAAGCGGGCGATCAGCCCGATGTACAACTACGACATCAAGCCGCCGGTCCTGCGGGGCGTGTCGGTCGGCGGCACGGTCAACGCGGGCATGCTGGGCGCCCAGGCCGTCGTCTCGCTCACGATGGTCGACAACCTGGCCGGAGTGGGTCATGCGGGCATCTGGCTCCAGGGGCCGAGCGGCCAGCAGATGTACGGGGAATGGAGTTCGAGCTACGAAACCACGCGGGAAAACGTCCAGGTCGGCATCCCGATGACCGGCGCAAGCGACTCCGGTACCTGGCGAGTCGTCTCGGTGTCGCTGCAGGATCCGAATGGCAACGTCAGCAACTACGACGAAGCTGCGCTGGCCGCGCTGGGGCCCACGACGTTTACCGTCAAGGGCGCGTCGGGCGACAGCGAATCGCCCTGGCTGAACGCCGGTGGCACGGTCCTGACGCCTGTCGTCTCGCGCTCCACCCCTCCGGCGGGCATGCTGCCGGGTTCCCCGGCTCGCGTCGGCGTGACGGTCAAGGCTGCGGATTCCGGAGCAACGGGCTTGCGCTACGCCACCGCGGAGTTCTGCAACGAGTTCTTCGATTGCCTTTACCTCAGCGGCGAAGTCGGCGTTCGTGGCAAACATGCGGCCACGCTGACGCTCGGAACGCACGTCAGCGAATGGACGAACGTGGGCACCTACACGGCCTATTCCCTGTACGTCTATGACTACGCGGGCAACGGCCAGTCGTACTACCAGTGGGACTACGACCTCGGCAGCTTCATCGACACGCCGGTGATCACGATCACCGAGTAAGGCGCAAGGCAGCCGCCGGTCCTGACGAATCAGGACCGTGCGCGAGAGATCAGCAGGGCCCTCTCCCGCTCGTTCTTCGCCAGCCCGGCTGCCCGCAAGAACTCTTCCCGGGCTTCTTCGTCGCGACCGAGCCTGGCCAGCAAGTCGCCGCGCACCGCCGGCAGCCACTGGTAGCTCTTGAGAGCGGGTTCGTCGATCAGGGTATCGACCATCGCCAGGCCCGCCGAAGGGCCGAAGGCCATGGCGACGGCCACCGCACGGTTGAGCTCGACCACCGGCGAAGGGGTGACCTGCGCCAGGGCGTCGTAAAGGGCCGCGATGCCGGCCCAGTCGGTGGCCTCGGCGTGGTGTGCACGTGCATGGCATGCAGCGATCGCGGCCTGCAGCGCGTACGGCCCGAGCGGCTGGCCCTGCGCGGCACTCAGCTGCTCGGCGCGCGAGAGCGCAGCCAGGCCGCGGCGGATGAGCAGGTGGTCCCAGCGGGCGCGGTTCTGGTCCGCCAGCAGCACGGGGCGGCCCTGCTCGTCGGTGCGGGCGGCCGTGCGGGACGCCTGAAGCTCCAGCAGGGCCACCAGTCCGTGCACCTCGGGCTCTTCGGGCGCGAGCTCGGCCAGGATGCGCGCCAGGCGCAGCGCCTCGTCGCACAGGGCGGGGCGCATCCAGTCGTCGCCGGCGGTGGCGGTGTAGCCCTCGTTGAAGATCAGGTAGACGACCTCCAGCACCGAGGCCAGGCGGGGGGCCAGCTCCTCGCCGCGGGGCACTTCGAAGGGCACGCGCGCCTCGGCGAGCGTGCGCTTGGCGCGGACGATGCGCTGGGCGATCGTCGGCTCGGGCACCAGGCTCGCGCGGGCGATCTCGCCGGTGGTCAATCCGCCCAGCAGCTTCAGCGTCAACGCCACCCGCGCGTCGGGTGAAAGCAGCGGGTGGCAGGCGGTGAAGACCAGCCGCAGCAGGTCGTCGCCGATGTCGTCCTGCCTGGCTGCATCCAGGGCGTCGACGAAGTCCGGCACGACCAGCGCCTCGCGGGCCTCCAGGTCCAGCCCTATCTGCTCGAGCTTGGCGGCGAGGTTCTTGTCCCGCCGCAGCCTGTCGAGGGCGCGGTGCTTGGCGGTGGTCATGAGCCAAGCCCCGGGATTGGCGGGCACGCCGTCGGAAGGCCAGTGCTCCAGGGCGGCGACGAGGGCATCCTGTGCGAGTTCCTCGGCCAGGCCGATGTCGCGGACCATGCGCGCGACGCCGGCCACGATCTTGGCCTGCTCGATGCGCCAGACGGCGGCGATGGCCTCATGGGTGGTGCGCTCGGTGGGCATCGTTCGTGGAGGTCAGCGGCGCGCCGCTTCCAGATCCTTGAATCGCTGGACGGACCCGTCCGCAGCGAAGTCTTCCAGCTCGTACAGCGGGCGCACCTCGATCTCGCCTTCGACGGCCTCGCCGAAAGGCGCCGGGAAGCGCCGTGCCCATTCCACCGCCTCTTCGCGCGACCGGGCCTGGATCAGCGTGTAGCCGGCAATGAGTTCCTTGGTTTCGGCAAACGGCCCATCGACGACCGTCGGGCGGCCCTGGTGATAGCGCACCCGAAAACCCTGTGCGCTCGGCTTCAACCCGTTGGCGTCCAGAAGGACGCCCGCCTGGGCGAGCTTCTCGTGGTAGGCGGCCATGGCGGCCATGAGGCCTTCCTCCGGCATCGCGCCCGATTCGCTCTGCGCGTTGGCGCGCACCATGATCATGAATCGCATCGCCACTCTCCTTCTTTGTCGGCTGCTATCGACACGACGAAGAAGTGCAACGGATTTCGACACGGCCGGATGCGACCGTGCCCGGCCGTCAGGCGTTGGATTCGTCGTAGCAGGGCGACGCCGGCCGCACTTCCACCGTCGCCCATTCGGCCGCCGGGCAGCGCTCGGCGATGGCCAGGGCCTCTTCCGGGCCGGCGCAGTCGACCAGGTAGAAGCCACCGACCATTTCCTTCGCCTCCGCGAAGGGCCCGTCCAGCAGCTGACGCTTGCCGCCGCGCACCTGCACGCGCGTGGCCTGCTTCAGCGTGGCGAGCGACTCGACCGCCAGCAGCTTGCCTTCGGCCTCGAGCTCGCCGGCGAAGCGGCGCATCCGGGCGTAGGCCTCCTCGCCTTCGGCACGGGTGCGGGTGGCACGCTGGCCGGTGGGCTCGACGATCATCAGCATGTAGCGCATGGTGGGTTCCATCCTCGGGATCGGCGCGGGCAGTGGCCCGGAGCTCGCGATTGGAGCATGGCCGGCGGCCCGCCGTCGACCGGGCGGCCATTGGGCGCCTTGCGGAAGGGCCCAGCGGCGGACGCGGCCTACACTCGCTCATGGCCAACAGACTTTCACAGATCGCCACCCGGACCGGCGACGACGGCACCACCGGCCTGGGCGACGGGCAGCGCGTGCCCAAGAGCCACTTGCGCATCGCCGCCATGGGCGACGTGGACGAGCTCAACTCACAGCTGGGCGTGCTGCTCGCCGAGCCCTTGCCGGAAGACGTGCGCGAGCTGCTGGTCATCATCCAGCACGAGCTGTTCAACCTCGGCGGCGAGCTTTCGATCCCCGGCTTCGAGCTGCTCAAGGCCGATGCCGTGGCGCGGCTGGACGAGGCGCTCGAGCACTACAACGCGAAGCTGCCGCGCCTGGCGGAGTTCATCCTGCCGGCCGGCACGCGCAGCGCAGCCCTGGCCCACGTCGGCCGCACCATCGCCCGGCGGGCGGAGCGGGCTGTCGTGGCGCTGGCGGCTATCGAGACGGTCCACGCCGCTCCGCGGCAGTACCTCAATCGCCTGTCCGACCTGCTTTTCGTGCTGGCGCGGGTGCTCAACCGCGCCAACCTCGACGGCCTGGGCGGCGACGACGTCTACTGGCACAGCGAGCGCCTGAAGCGCTCCGGCGCGGACGAAGCCTGATCAGCCGCGCCGTGCCAGCACCGCGTCGCTCAGCACCTTCAGAACCTCGAGCGAGTCGTCCCAGCCGATGCAGGCGTCGGTGATGCTCTGGCCGTAGGCCAGCGTCGCCGGGTCGTCCTTGCCCGGGGTGAACTTCTGCGCGCCGCCGTTCAGGTGGCTCTCGACCATCACGCCGAAGATCTGCCGGCTGCCGCCGGCGAGCTGGCCTGCGATGTCGCGCGCGACGTCGATCTGCCGCTGGTGCTGCTTGCTGGAGTTGGCGTGGCTGCAGTCCACCATCAGGACGGGATTGAGCCTGGCCTCCGTGAGCGCCTGGCAGGCAGCGGCGACGCTGCCGGCGTCGTAGTTCGGCAGGCGGCCGCCACGCAGGATGACGTGGCAGTCCTTGTTGCCCTTGGTCTCGACGATCGCGACCTGGCCGTTCTTGTGTACCGACAGAAAGTGGTGGGGGCGGGCGGCGGCCTGGATCGCATCGCAGGCGATCTTCAGGTTGCCGTCGGTGCCGTTCTTGAAGCCGATCGGCGCGGACAGGCCCGAGGCCAGCTCCCGGTGGACCTGGCTCTCGGTGGTGCGCGCGCCGATCGCGCCCCAGCTGATCAGGTCGCCGATGTACTGCGGGCTGATGGTGTCCAGGAACTCGCTGCCGGCGGGCACGCCCAGGCGGTTGATCTCGACCAGCAGCTGGCGCGCGATGCGCAGGCCCTCGTCGATGCGATAGCTCTCGTCCAGGTACGGGTCGTTGATCAGGCCCTTCCAGCCGACGGTCGTGCGGGGCTTCTCGAAGTAGACGCGCATCACGATCTCCAGCGTGCCGGCAAAGCGGGCACGCTCGGAGGCGAGGCGGCGGGCGTAGTCCAGCGCCGCTGCCGGGTCGTGGATGGAGCAGGGGCCGATGATGACCAGCAGGCGGTCGTCCTTGCCGTGCATGATGTGCCGCACCGCGCTGCGGGTGTGCTTGATCAGTTTCTCGGTCGGCGTGCCGGCGATCGGGAAGAACCGGATGAGGTGCTCGGGCGGGGGCAGGGGGGTCACGTCCTGGATGCGCTGGTCGTCTGTCTCGCTGGTGCGCTCGCTGAGCACCAGGCCCGAGCGGGCGGGGCTTTCGGTGGCGGTGGTGGCTTTGGCATTCATCGGCTGGATCTCCTGGTGGGCTTCGGCGCCCGCCGGCGAAAAAAAACCGCCGGGGCTGCCGGCGGTCTCTTGGGGGTGTTCGCTTCGCTGTGATCTCAGGTGCGTGCGATTGCCTTCCCAGCCGCCGATCGGGGCGAGAACCAAAAGTACGCAAAGATAAAGAGCGTGGTACGCATCACGGCGGCAAATGTAGCATGTCGCCCGCCGGAGGGCCCTTGCTGAAGTCTCCGGGGACCAACAGGGAAGGAACCCAAGATGAGGCGGCGAGAGCTATTGCACGTGGCGGCCTTGATGGCGGCCGTGACCGGTTGCGGCGGGGGCGGGTCGTCTGCGCCCGTGGCCTCGGAGCCTCCACCGCCACCGCCGCCACCCCCACCCCCGCCACCCCCACCCCCGCCACCGCCGCCACCGCCTCCCAACGTCCTGTTCGTCTCGATCGACGACCTCAACGACTGGGTCGGCTTTCTCGGCGGGCACCCGCAGGTCCGGACGCCGGCGCTGGACGCCCTGGCCGCTCGCTCCTCCGTCTTCACGCGTGCCTACTGCGCCGCGCCGGTGTGCTCGGCGTCGCGCGCGACCGTGCTCTCGGGCCTTTCGGTGGAGAACACCCACGTCTACTACAACGACCAGACCTTCCTGGGCGTGAACCCTGGCAAGAAGCAGGTGGACGACATGTTCGCCGACGCCGGCTACCTGAAGCAGCGCTATGGCAAGGTCGACCACTTCTACTCGACCCATGTCGAGCAGCCGCTGCCGTCGCCCATGCCGTACGCCAACAAGGTCTGCGCGGCGCCCATAGGAGAAGGGGCCTTCGACTGGGGCCCGGCGCCGGGCGGCGACGAGGCGCAGCCGGACTACCAGTACGCCCAGAGCGGGATCGACTTCCTGCAGGCCCGGCACGACAAGCCCTTCTTCCTGGCTGTCGGGTTCGCGCGTCCGCACGTCGGCTGGTACGTCCCTCAGCGATTCTTCGACATGTACCCGAAGGAGACGCTGCAGTTGCCGCCCGCGCCGCCGGACGATCTCGACGACCTCGGGCCGGCCGGCAAGGCCATTGCCCTGCAGTTCAAGTTCCACGACTGCATCACGCGCCAGAACCTGTGGGCCGATGCCGTGCAGGCCTATCTCGCGAGCATCAGCTGGGCCGACAGCCAGCTCGCGCGGCTGATCGCCGCCCTGGACGCCAGCGTCTACAAGGACAACACCATCCTGGTCGTCTGGAGCGACCACGGATTCCACCTCGGGGAGAAGTTCCACTGGCACAAGCTGGCCCTGTGGGAAAGGGCCACGCGGGTCCCCCTGCTGATCCGCCTTCCCGGCCAGGCCGCGAGGACCGACATCGACGCACTGGTCAGCCTGCGGGACCTGGCGCCCACGCTGCTGGAGCGCTGCGGGGTTGCTCCGGCCTACGCGATGGACGGCCGAAGCTTGAGTCCATTGCTGGCCGACCCGCACACGGCCTGGGACCATCCGGTGCTGACGACCAAGGACCAGCACGACCACGCCATCCGGACCGCCGACTGGCGCTACATCCGGTATGCCAGTGGCGAGCGTGAGCTCTATGACGAGAACGCCGACCCTGGCGAGCTGCGCAACCTTTCCGGTGACAGCCGATACGAATCCGTGATGGTGCAGCTCGATGCGCTGATGCCGCCCAGGCCCTGACACCCACGGCGTGGTGACCGCGGCGCGCCTGGAGCCGCCGACCAGCCGGGCGCCTTATCGGCACGCCGGCCGAGGACTTGAGCCGGAAAAAGGGTCCGCCGAAGCCGCTCATCCGGCCGGCGATTGACTTCAAGGTCCAGCCCGAACAACCGAAACAACCCGCATGCGCGCCGCAGGTGTGGCGCGCGCCACCAGAGGCAAGGGTTGGCCATGCGGGCGTTCGTGTACAACAACGGCAAGACTTCTTCCACGGCTCGGTCGAGAGCGCTCGGCATGGTCTCGGTACTGATGATGGCTGTGCTTGCCGCCGCTTGTGGCGGCGGCGGTGGTGGCGGCGGCGGGGTCGCCGAAGAGCCGGTCACCGGCGGCGTCGATGAACAGCCCCAGGGCGACGGCGGTTCCACCGGCCCGGCGCCGCAGGAGGGCGCGGAGGCGGTGTACTTCCGGCCGGCGGCCGCGCTCGCGGCCGCCGGCGCGGTCGACCGTGTATCGAGCGGCAGCAAGCTCTACGCGGCGTGGAACCCGCAGGACGCCACGACGGCCCTCAAGCCCGGGATGAAGGTGATGTTCTTCGGCTCGGCGCAAGGCTGCGCCGCGGGCACCGAAGGCCCGCTGGCCACCCTGGCGGACAAACGCCTGGCGGCCGTGGCCGCCCTGACGACGCTGCCCGCGACGAAGGCCGTGCCGGCCCTTCGCTGGACGCCCGCGGGCGCCGCGGCCGGCTGCGACGCAGAAGCGCAAGGCAAGAGCGGCGCCTCCGCGGTCTTCCTGAATGCGGACGACACGTCGGGCGCCGTCGGCATGCTGACCACTTCCGGCAAGCAGGAAGACGGCTCCACGCCGTTCTTCGGGCCCTTCGGCGCCGGCGGCCAGAACGGCTCGGGCGCCAATGCCTACATCACCGGCACCTTCGTCAACTTCCGCCAGGCGTGGGCGGTGGCCGATCCGCTTCAACCCTGGATCGGCACGGCGGTCGCGCGTGTGCGCAGCGTCCAGAGCGTGGGCGCGGTCCGGCTCGACACGGCCGGCCCCGCCGTGCAGGCCAAGCAGCAGATGATGGCCACCTTCCTGAACACCACCTGCATCCGCACGCTCAAGGGCCAGCCCTGCCAGGTGCAGTACCTGTTCAACACGGCGATCGCGCGCTCCGGCGTCAAGGACTGGTCGCAGGTCGGCTGGTTCAAGAACGGCGACGTCTGGTTCGACCCGGCCCAGGGCGGCATCCCGATCGTGGATGGCCCCATCCACGACAGCGGTCAGCTGACGCTCGATTCGAAGACCCGCCTGCCGCTGTTCGTCTCGCAAGGCTCGGCGACTCAGCACGCAGCCTTCTCCGGCCGGACCTTCGACGTGACGATCGCTTTCGATCAACTGCGCAACGTGCTTCGAATCGTCGCTGCCCGCAAGCTCGGCATCGAGCTCGCGAGCGTGGGTGACGCTCAGGTCGCGCAGGTCTGGGGCACCGCCTGGAACGATCGCAAGGCCTGGGTTCTGCTGAGCGGGCACGTGGGCCAGGAGGTCTACAACCCGAGCGCCGAACACAAGGTCCAGATCGGCGGCGGCTTCAGAAGTCTGTACGTCGGCCCCCAAGGCTAGGGGGTCGGCCGGCCGGGCACGGCCGGCGGCGCTGGCTAAGATTTCAGGCCTCGCCGGCAGCGGCGAGGCCTTTCGTTGTTCAGCCGCCTGCCGCCATGCTCGATCAACCCCTGTTGCTGGATCCGCTGCTGCGGCTGATGCCGCTGCCGCATACCCTGGTCCGGCACGCAAGCGCCTCGGTCGAGCGACGGCTGCGCACCTTGCGCCTGTCCGACACGCCCCTGGCGGCCCACGTGTCCGCCAGCTTCGACGAGAGCTGCCGCCTCACCATCGCGGAAGACATGGACCTGGACGCCCTTCCGGTGAAGCTGAGCGTTCCCAGGGGCCGCCGGCGGTTCAGCGGCGTGCACCTGACGGTGCTGAGCGACAAGGGTCAGTTCAAGCTGCTGGTGGCCGACGACGACTGCCGCGCGTTCATCGGCAGCGGCACCACGGTCCGTGGCGCCATCCAGCTCCTTGGGGCGGCCACGGTCTTCATCGGCGATCACACGGTCATCGGCCAGTCCCGACTGATCGTCAACCACGCCGACCTGGTGATCGGCGAAGACTGCCACCTGGTGGAGGACGTGCTCCTTCAGGGCAACGACCCGCACCTCATCACCGACCTGAGCAACGGCAGGCTGCTCAACGGCTCGCGGCAGCGCACCTATCTCGGCCGCCATGTGCTGGTGAACCGGCGCGCGCTCCTGATGCCGGGGGTGCGGATCGGGGATGGCGCCATCGTGCAGGCGGGCGCAGTTGTCGTCTCGGACGTGCCGCCCAACACCTGGGTCGGCGGCTCGCCGGCGCAGGTGCTGCGAGAGCAGGTCGGGTGGTCGCGCGAGTCGCTGGCCCAACCGGCCAGGCAGAAGGCGCGGCGCGCCGGGTGAGTTGGCCCCGGCGCCGCCTTCGGCGTCGGTCCCCCGGGGGGCCGTCGTGCACCGAGCGGCCCGTCGACGACCGGCCGATCCCGTAGCATCGCCGGCAGGCGACCCGCGTGGCGGTCGCAAGTGAACGCGTCCCCCGAATGAGCATCTTCGTAGAGAAACCCCATCCCGAGCCCCTGATGCGGATCATGGGCCTGCCGCCCTCGCTGGTCCGCTACCTGCCCCTGACGGCGCAGAAGCCCTTGCGCACGGTGCTTCTGCGCGACGCGCCCCTCGTCCAGTCGCTCGGCATGGAATGGGCGGACGACTGCTACCTGACGACGTTCGATGGCGAGGCCGGGCCGCTGAACCACGTGGTCGTCAGCGTGCCCGGCGCTCGCCGCACCATCAGCGGCGTGCACCTGGCACTGTTCGGGCAGAAGGGGCAGCTCAACCTGGTGCTCGGCGGCGACCATCTGAAGGTGGTCATCGGCATGGAGACCACTGTGCGCGGCGCACTGCACCTGGCCGCCAAGGCGACGGCGTTCATCGGCGATCGCACGACCATCGGCCAGGCGCGGATGAACGCCGCGAATGCCGACCTCGTCATCGGCGACGACTGCCAGCTTTCCGAGGACGTGATCGTCCAGGCCAGCGACCAGCACGCGATCATCGAGCAGGAGGGCGGGGCGCCCGTCTTCGGCTACCGGAGGCACCTGCGGATCGGCCGCCATGTCTGGCTCGGCCGCCGGACCATGGTGCTGCCGGACGTCTCCATCGGCCAGGGCAGTGTCGTGGAGTCCGGGGCGGTGGTGCGATCCGATGTCCCGGCCAACGTGCTGGTCGGTGGCTCGCCGGCGCAGGTGCTGCGCGAGAAGATCGACTGGCGGCGCTGAAGCGCGCGGTTCAGCGCGCTGCTTCGACGTAGTGGCGGCGGAACAGCGCCATGACGTGGGCCACCAGCTGGGCGTTCACATGGCGATGGTCCCAGGCCCAGGCGCTGCGCGGGTCGGCATGGCAGACCAGCTCGTAGCTGGGGAAGTAGTCGACGTTGTCATGAAGCGCCGCGAACTCCTGCGCCACCGCGCGCAGCATCGATTTCGAATAGGTGTTCGTCGTGACCACGTCCTGCGACAGGAAGCTGCGCTCCAACGGCACGGGAGAGACGGTGACGACGATCCGGAAGTCGTCGCCGTGAACCGAACGCAGGAGCTCGTGCAGCGATTCGAGCGCCACGCGGTGCTGCTCGAAGCGGGTCAGGTGCACGGCGAGCTGCTCCCCGAAGGCGGCCATCACCCGGGGTCCGGGCGTGTTGTTGAGGTAGCGGCCCGCCTTCTCGTCGAACCAGCACTCGGCCATGCCGAGCGTGAGCACGAACAACTTGCAGCGCCGCAACAGCGGGCCCAGGTGCTGGCGGACCGCTTGCCGGCGCGCCAGGGTGGTTTCGATGTCGGCCTGCCGCAGGGATTGGGTGTAGTGCAGGTCGGCCGCGCAGCCGCGGCTCAGCGGGTAGGTCAGCAACCCGTGCTCGATCTCCGGAGCGACGCCCAGGAGGTGCCGGAACTCGTCCAGCATGGACATGCTGTTGTACCGGTTCAGGTAGGCCCGCGGACGGGTCCCGGCGCCGGTCGAATCGTCATGCAGCAGCGGCTCCTGGCCGAACAGCGCGTCGCAGCGGGTGGGGACCTCGAAGCCCAGGTCGGCCAGGGCGTCCTCGACCTCCCGCGCAAAGCACGATCCGACCGCGAAGACGGCCTGCCCGCGGCCGATGGAGAACTTGGGACGGATGCCGATCTCCGGCCGCGCGGCCCCTATCCGATGGCAGGCGAGACGCCGGTCCGCCTCGTTGGCCTGCCGGGCGCGTGCAGCCCAGATGCTGTAAGGATTGGCCTTGTGGGCCTCGCGCGCGGCGCTGGCGTCGACGCGCTCGAGCGGGCGTCCGCCCGCTTCGGCCGAGGCGCCGCCGAGCGCTCGGTCGAACAGCCTCTTCATGGGGCCAGGGCCCTCAGGCGGTGCCGCCGACCGTGATCCCGTCGATGCGCAGCGTCGGCTGGCCGACGCCCACCGGCACGCTCTGGCCGTCCTTGCCGCAGGTGCCCACGCCCGTGTCGAGCTCCAAGTCGTTGCCGATCATGCTGACGCGGGTCATCGCCTCGGGGCCGTTGCCGATGAGCGTCGCGCCCTTGACCGGGTAGAGGATCTTGCCGTTCTCGACCCAGAAGGCCTCCGAGGCCGAGAAGACGAACTTGCCGCTGGTGATGTCCACCTGGCCGCCGCCGAAGTTGGTGGCGTACAGGCCCCGCTTGATGCTGGCGACGATCTCTTCCTTGGACTTGTCGCCGGCCAGCATGTAGGTGTTGGTCATGCGGGGCATGGGCACGTGGGCGTAGCTCTCGCGGCGGCCGTTGCCGGTCGGCTTGACGCCCATCAGGCGGGCATTGAGGCTGTCCTGCATGTAGCCGCGCAGGATGCCGTCCTCGATCAGCACGTTCTTCTGCGTCGGGTTGCCCTCGTCGTCGACGTTGAGCGAGCCGCGGCGGTCGGTGAGCGTGCCGTCGTCGAGCACGGTGACGCCCTTGGCCGCGACGCGCTGACCCATGCGGCCGGAGAAGGTGGACGAGCCCTTGCGGTTGAAATCGCCCTCCAGGCCGTGGCCGACGGCCTCGTGCAGCATCACGCCGGGCCAGCCCGAGCCGAGCACCACGGTCATCTCGCCGGCAGGGGCCGGGCGCGACTCGAGGTTGGTCAGCGCCGCGTTGACCGCCTGCTCGACATACTCGACCAGCTGCGCCTCCTGGAAGTAGCCCAGGCCGAAGCGGCCGCCGCCGCCGCCGGAGCCGATCTCCCGGCGGCCGTTCTGCTCGGCGATCACGGTGACGGACAAACGCACCAGCGGCCGGACGTCCGCGGCGCGGGTGCCGTCCGCGCGGGCCACCATCACCACGTCGTACTCGGCGGCCAGGCCGGCCATCACCTGCACCACGCGCGGGTCGCGCGCGCGGGCGAGCTTCTCGACGCGCTCCAGCAGGGCGACCTTCTGCGTGCTGTCCAGCGTGGCGATCGGGTCCATCGGCGCGTACAGGGTGCGGCTGCCGGCGACCTTGGTCGGCCCGCCGACCCGCACGCGCCGGCTCTGGCCGGCCGAGGCGATGGCGCGAACCGTGCGAGCGGCGTCCAGCAGCGCCGCCTCGGAGATGTCGTCCGAGTAGGCGAAGGCCGTCTTCTCGCCGGCGACGGCGCGCACGCCCACCCCCTGGTCGATGGAGAAGCTGCCGCTCTTGACGATGCCCTCCTCGAGGCTCCAGCCCTCGTGGCGGGTGTACTGGAAGTACAGGTCCGCGTCGTCCACGCGGTGCTCGGCGATCTCGCCTAGAGCGCGCTGAAGCGTGGCCTCGCTGAGTTGGTAGGGATCCAGCAGCAGCCCTTGGGCCACGGCCAGGCGCTCGAGGGTCGGTTCGCGGGCGATCATCGGCCGATTGTAGGAAAGCCCGATCGCCCCGGCGCGAGGAAGGCGGCTTTACATGGCTTTTCAAATCCCTGTCGGCCGCGGACCTAACGGCAGACGTTGTGGTGCCATGGCGCTTCAACCCTTCTCTGCAGCGCTTGCCCCCAGTCGAAAGGAACCCCCATGAACATCCGCCACGTCATCGCCGCTGCCGCCTTCGCGGCCGTTTCGGCCGCCAGCTTCGCGCAGAGCCCGACCCCCGCGCCCACGCCCGCGCCGGTGGACCCGGCCGCCCAGCAGCAGCGCGGCACGAACACGCCGATGATCGACAAGCACGAGGCCAGCCAGGACCAGCGCATCAAGCAGGGCAAGCAGTCCGGCGAGCTGACGCACCACGAGGCGCGCCGCCTCAAAGGCGAGCAGAAGGCGGTGGACCGGGCGCAGACCAAGGCCGCTGCCGACGGCACGGTGACCTCGCGCGAGCGCCAGCACATCCGCAAGATGCAGAACAAGGCCGGCAAGGACATCAGCCGCCAGAAGCACGACGCCGCCAGCGCGCCTTCCACCGGCAAGTGAGCCGGACCGGCAGGCGGCCTCTCAACCCTCTGACCTGATCGCCAGCGCGCGCGCATAAAGCGCGTTGCGCGGCGCGCCGCTGAGCTCGGCTGCCAGCGCGACGGCCTGCTTCAACGGCAGCTCGCGCATCAGTACTTGTAGCGCCCGCTCGGCCGCTTCTCCGAGACCGCCCGCATCGTCGGCCGGCAGCGCCGGCGCCGCATGCAGCACCAGCACGAACTCGCCTTTCTCCCGGACCGGCCCGGCCGCCAGCCAGGCCGGCAGGGCCGCCGCTGCCACGGTCTCGATCTGCTCGAACTGCTTGGTCAGTTCGCGGCAGACGGTCACGCGGCGATCGGGCGCGCGCTCGGCAAGCTGCGCGAACAGGGCGCCGATGCGGTGAGGGGCCTCGAACAGCACGCAAGGCACCGGCTGCGCCAACGCTTCGTCGAGTGCGGCCAGGCGCTCGGCGCCCTTGGCGGGCAGGAAGCCCGCGAAATGGAAGCCGCCCGTGCCGCCTTCCGCACCGGCCGCGCTGAGGGCGACCACCACGCTGCTCGCCCCCGGGATGGGCAGCACGCGGAAGCCCGCCTGCCGCGCCTGGGCGACCAGCACGGCGCCCGGGTCCGAGACGGCCGGCGTGCCGGCGTCGCTCACATAGGCCACCCTTTCGCCCGCTGCCAGGCGGGCCAGCACGCGCTCGCCGGCCGTCCGCTCGTTGTGCTCGTGCAGGGCGACGAGGGGCTTGTCCAGCCCGAGGTGGCGCAGGAGGCCGCCGGTCACGCGGGTATCCTCGCAGGCCACCGCATCGACCAGCGCCAGCACGTGGATGGCGCGGAGGCTGAAGTCGGCCAGGTTGCCGATCGGCGTGGCGACGACATAGAGCGCGCCGGCCGGGAAGTGCTGGCCACCGGCCGCCGAGGCAGCCGCATCGCGCAGGGCCGAGGCGGAAGAAGGGGAGTGCATGTTCTGGAAGTCCAAGCCGGCAGCGGCAACGACGCTGCGCCAGCAGACCGGCGAGAAGGGCGAGGACCGGGCGCTGGCGCACCTGCAGCGCCACGGGCTGACGCTGGTCGAGCGCAATTATCGAGTGGCGCGGGGCCGTTCCCGCCATGCCGGCGAGATCGACCTGGTGCTGCGCGATCGCGATGGCACGCTGGTCTTCGTCGAGGTGCGAACCCGAAGGGGCGCGGAGGCTGGCGGCGCGGCCGCGAGCGTGACGTTCGCCAAGCAATCGCGCCTGGTCTATGCCGCGCGGCACTACCTTCAGCAGTTCGAACGGTGGCCACCCTGCCGCTTCGACGTGGTCGCGATCGACGGCGACCGGCTGCAGTGGCTGCGCGCAGCCTTCGATGCCACCTGAAGGCCGCCCTTTATCATTTCACCCATGCTCGAAGCCCGCATCCAGCAGCAGTTCTTCGAATGCGCGGACCTGATGTACCAGCTCGCGGAAGGTCTTTCGCGACCGATCGCCGAAGGCGCGCAAGCCATCGTGGGCTGCCTGACCGCCGGCGGCAAGCTGCTCGCCTGCGGGCAGGGCGGTGGCCAGTGGCTGGCGCAGTGGTTCGCTTCGGCGCTGATGCTGCGCTTCGAACGCGAGCGCCCTCCGCTGGCCGCACTGGCCCTCGGGCCGGCGCTCGCGACGCCACTGGTGCCGCACGACGAACTGGCCGCCGACCCGTCTCTCGCGGTCGCCCTGCAATTGCGGGCCCTGGGGCAGCCCGGCGACCTGCTGCTGATCTGCTCGGCCAGCGACGACGAGCCGGCGATGATGGCGGCCGTCCGCGAGGCGCACGCCAAGGAGATGAGCGTGCTGCTGCTGAGCGGCCCCGTCACCGAGGGCGCGACCCTGCCCGCCCTGCTGGGCGAGACCGACACCTGGATCACCGTGCCGCACGAGCGGCTGGCACGCGTCCACGAGCTGCACCTGCTGGTGCTGCACGCCCTGTGCGATGCGATCGACCTTCAACTGCTGGGCGACGCCGAGCCGGCCTGACCCAGTCCCTGCACCGGCCGGCGCGCCGATTGCCCCATTCCACCCACGCACTGACATGACCCAAGCCCAACGCCCCCGCCTGCCCTCGTCGACCCTGGCCACCCTCATCGTCGCTGGTGCCGCCAGCGTGCTGATGAGTGCGTGTGCACCGATCCTGATCGGTGGCGCAGCCGTCTCCGGCGCGCTGATGTATACCGACCGCCGCACCTCCGGCGCGCAACTCGAGGACGAGGCGATCGAGCTCAAGGCCGGCCCTCGCCTGAAGGAGGCGCTGGGCGACCGGGCCCACCTGAACGTGACGAGCTACAACCGCCTGGTGCTGATCACCGGCGAGGTCGGCAGCGACGCCGACCGCGAGGCCGCCGAAAAGGCGGTAGGGGCCATCGACAACGTGCGTTCGGTCGTCAACGAGGCGGCGGTCACGATGCTGACCTCGCTGACGGCGCGCTCGAACGATGCGCTGCTGACGACCAAGGTCAAGGCGGCCTTCATCGATGACGGCTACATCCAGGCCAATGCCGTCAAGGTCACCACCGAGCGCGGCATCGTCTACCTGATGGGCCGGGTGACGGAGAAGGAGGCCGCCAAGGCCACCGAAGTCGCGCGCGGCGTCAGCGGCGTGCAGAAGGTCGTGCGCGTCTTCGAGATCATCAGCGACGCGGAGCTGAAGGCCCTCGAGTCGAAGTGAATGCCGCCATCAGGCGCCGGAGTCCCGGCGCCTATGCGGTCATTTCAGGCGCTTGACCAGGCTGGAGGTGTCCCAGCGGTGGCCGCCCATGGCCTGCACGTCGGCATAGAACTGGTCGACGAGGGCGGTGACGGGCAGCTTGGCGCCGTTGCGCCGGGCCTCCTCGAGCACGAGGCCGAGGTCCTTGCGCATCCAGTCCACGGCGAAGCCGAAGTCGAAGCGGTCCTCGATCATCGTGCGGGCGCGGTTGTCCATCTGCCAGCTCTGGGCTGCGCCCTTGCTGATGACCTCGATGACCTGCGCCATGTCGAGGCCGGCCTTCTGCCCGAAGGCGATGGCCTCCGACAGGCCCTGGACCAGCCCGGCGATGGCGATCTGGTTGACCATCTTCGCCAGCTGGCCGGCGCCGCTCGCCCCCAGCAGGGTGACGGCCCTCGAGTAGGCCATCGCGATCGGCTTCATCGCCTCGAAGGGCTTGGCGTCGCCACCGCACATCACGGTCAGGACTCCGTTGACGGCACCGGCCTGCCCGCCGGACACGGGGGCGTCGACGAAGTGGATGCCGTGCAGCAGCCCGGCGCGGTGCAGCTCGCGCGCGACGTGGGCCGAGGCCGTGGTGTGATCGACGAAGACGGTGCCGGGCGCCATGCCGGCGAAGGCGCCTTGCTGGCCCAGCGTGACGGCGCGCAGGTCATCGTCGTTGCCGACGCAGGCGAAGACGAACTCGGCGCCCTCCGCAGCGGCCCTCGGCGTGCCGGCCGACGAGCCGCCGTTCTCGGCGACCCAGGCCTGCGCCTTGGACGAGGTGCGGTTGTAGACCGTGACGGCATGGCCCGCGGCGGCGAGATGCGCCGCCATCGGCGCGCCCATCACGCCCAGCCCGAGGAAAGCCACGCGGCGCGGCTCGATCGGCTCGTAGGTCTTGCTGCTCATGGACCGGTCGCCCTCAAACGATCGTCAGATGCTCGGTGCCGGCCGACAGGTCGCTCACCCGCGCTCGCTGGCTGTTGAGCTTGATCTGCAGCCGCAGGTCGTTGACGGAATCGGCGTTGCGCAGGGCGTCCTCGTAGGAGATGACGTTGGCCTCGTAGAGGTCGAACAGCGCCTGGTCGAAGGTCTGCATGCCCAGCTCGCGCGAGCGCTTCATCAGCTCCTTCAGCTCGCCCACCTGGCCCTTGAAGATCAGGTCGGCCATCAGCGGCGTGTTGAGCATGATCTCGACGGCGGCGATGCGGCCCTTTCCCTCCTGGCGAGGCACGAGGCGCTGCGAGATCAGCGCCTTCAGGTTCAGCGACACGTCCATCAGCAGCTGGTCGCGCCGCTCCTCGGGGAAGAAGTTGATGATCCGGTCCAGCGCCTGGTTGGCGCTGTTGGCGTGCAGGGTGGCCATGCACAGGTGGCCCGTCTCGGCGAAGGCGACCGCCAGCTCCATGGTCTTGCGGTCGCGGATCTCGCCCATCAGGATCACGTCGGGCGCCTGGCGCAGCGAGTTTTTCAGCGCGATGTCCCAGTCCTCGGTGTCGAGGCCGACTTCGCGCTGGGTGATGATGCAGTTCTTGTGCGGGTGGACGAACTCGACCGGGTCTTCCACCGTGATGATGTGGTCCTGCGCGTTCTCGTTGCGCCAGTCGATCATCCCGGCCAGCGAGGTGCTCTTGCCGGAGCCCGTGGCGCCCACCATGATGACCAGCCCCCGCTTGGTCATCGCCACGTCCTTCAGGATGGTCGGCAGGCCCAGCTCGTCGACCGTCGGGATGTGGGCCGGGATGGTCCGCAGCACCATGCCGACGTGGCCCTGCTGCATGAAGGCGCTGACACGGAAGCGCCCGACGCCGCCCGGCGAGATCGCGAAGTTGCACTCCTTGGTGCGCTCGAACTCGGCCGCCTGCTTGTCGTTCATGATCGCCCGCGCCAGCGTCATGGTGTGGGCGCCGGAAAGCGGCTGCGGGGAGACCTTGCTGACCTTGCCGTCGACCTTGATGGCCGGCGGGAATTCGGCGGTGAGGAACAGGTCCGAGCCGTTGCGGGTGACCAGAAGCCTCAGCAGGTCGTTGACGAATTTCGATGCCTGGTCGCGTTCCATGGATCTCTCCTTCTCAGCCCGGGAAGTTCTCGGGGAACTTCGCCTTGACGCGGGCCTCGGCCGCGCTGATCACGTTTCGGCGCACCAGGTCCGCCAGGCACTGGTCGAGGGTCTGCATGCCCAGGTTCTGGCCGGTCTGGATCGACGAGTACATCTGGGCGATCTTGTTCTCGCGGATCAGGTTGCGGATGGCCGCGGTGCCCAGCATGATCTCGTGCGCCGCCACGCGGCCCGAGCCGTCCTTCGTCTTGCACAGCGTCTGCGAGATGATGGCCTGCATCGACTCGGAAAGCATCGCCCGCACCATGTCCTTCTCGGCCGCGGGGAAGACGTCGACCACGCGGTCGATGGTCTTGGCGGCGCTGGAGGTGTGCAGGGTGCCGAAGACCAGGTGGCCCGTCTCGGCGGCGGTGAGCGCCAGGCGGATCGTCTCCAGGTCGCGCAGCTCGCCCACCAGGATCGCGTCCGGGTCCTCGCGCAGCGCGGCGCGCAGGGCGTTGGAGAAGCTCAGCGTGTGCGGGCCGACTTCACGCTGGTTGACCAGGCATTTCTTGGACTCGTGCACGAACTCGATCGGGTCCTCGAGCGTCAGCACGTGGCCGTACTCGTTCTCGTTCAGGTGGTCGATGATCGCGGCCAGCGTCGTCGACTTGCCGGAGCCGGTCGGCCCGGTGACCAGGACCAGGCCCCGTGGCTTCATGGCCAGCTCGGCGAACACCGGCGGGCAGTTCAGCTGGGCCAGCGTCAGGATCTTCGACGGGATGGTCCGGAAGACCGAGGCCGCGCCGCGGTTCTGGTGGAAGGCGTTGACCCGGAAGCGCGCCAGGCCCTGGACCTCGAAGCTGAAGTCGCACTCCAGCGTGTCCTCGTACTGCTTGCGCTGGGTGTCGTTCATGATGTCGTACACCATGGCGTGCA
>CAMLGG010000064.1 GCA_946479475.1 uncultured Ideonella sp.
CGACGAGCGGCGAGGCCTTCTTCAGTGGCGTGGCCGGCGAGCGCTTCGCCGTGCGCCTGTCGGGCGCCACGACCGTGGTGGAGGGCACTGGTGACCACGGCTGCGAGTACATGACTGGCGGCACGGTGGTCGTGCTCGGCAAGACGGGCCGCAACTTCGCCGCCGGCATGTCGGGCGGCATTGCCTACGTCTTCGACGAGGACGGCCAGTTCGCCAGGCGCTGCAACACGGCCATGGTGACGCTCGAGAAGGTGCTGAGCGCCCAGGAGCAGGAAGACAGCGTCGACCCGGCCATCTGGCACAAGCAGCAGACCGACGAGGCGTTGCTGAAGAAGCTGATCGAGGACCACCACAAGTGGACCGGTTCCCTGCGTGCGCGCGAGGTGCTGGACCACTGGGCCGACTCGCGCGCCAAGTTCGTCAAGGTCTTCCCGACCGAGTACAAGCGCGCGCTGGGCGAGCTCCACGCGGCCCGCGAGACCATCGAAGCGATAGGCAAGGCGGCAGTGAAGAAGGGTGCTGCCAAGTCCGGCAAGTCGTTGACCTCGAAGTAAGAGACAAGATCATCATGGGAAAAGTCACCGGCTTCCTCGAGTACGAGCGCATCGAAGAGGGCTACGCCCCCGTCACGCAGCGGCTGAAGCACTACAAGGAGTTTGTGATCGGCCTGGCGGCCGACCAGGCCAAGGTGCAGGGCGCGCGCTGCATGGACTGCGGCACGCCGTTCTGCAACAGCGGCTGCCCGGTCAACAACGTGATCCCCGACTTCAACGACCTGGTCTACCGGGGCGACTGGAAGAACGCGATCACGGTGCTGCACAGCACCAACAACTTCCCCGAGTTCACCGGCCGCATCTGCCCCGCACCGTGCGAGGCCGCCTGCGTGCTCAACGTGAACGACGACGCCGTGGGCATCAAGTCCATCGAGCACGCGATCATCGACCGCGCCTGGGAAGAGGGCTGGGTGAAGCCCCGTCCCGCCAAGCACCAAACGGGCAAGAAGGTGGCCGTGGTGGGCTCTGGCCCCGCAGGCCTGGCCGCTGCCCAGCAACTGGCCCGCGCAGGCCACAGCGTCACGCTGTTTGAAAAGAACGACCGCGTGGGCGGCCTGCTGCGCTACGGCATCCCCGACTTCAAGATGGAGAAGTCGCACATCGATCGCCGCATCGCGCAGATGGAGGCCGAGGGCGTGGTCTTCCGCACCGGCGTGCTGGTGGGCGAGATGCCCGAGGGCTCCAAGGTCACCAACTGGGCCAAGTCGAGCATCAGCCCGCAGGAGCTCAAGGACCAGTTCGACGCCGTGCTGCTGTGCGGTGGCGCCGAGGCGAGCCGCGACCTGCCGGTGCCGGGCCGCGATCTCGAAGGCGTGTACTTCGCGATGGAGTTCCTGCCGCAGCAGAACAAGGTCAACGCCGGCGACAAGCTCAAGGGCCAGCTGCGCGCCGATGGCAAGCACGTGATCGTGATCGGCGGGGGCGACACCGGCAGCGACTGCGTGGGCACGAGCAACCGCCATGGCGCAGCCAGCGTCACCCAGTTCGAGCTGATGCCGATGCCGCCCGAGCACGAGGACAAGCCGCTGACCTGGCCGTACTGGCCCTACAAGCTGCGCACCTCGTCCAGCCACGAGGAGGGCTGCCAGCGCGAGTTCGCCATCGCCACCAAGGAGTTCGTCGGCGAGAAGGGCAGGCTCACCGGCCTGAAGACCGTCCGCGTGGAGTGGAAGAACGGCAAGATGGCCGAGGTGCCGGGCAGCGAGCAGCTGCTCAAGGCCGACCTGGCGCTGCTGGCGATGGGCTTCGTCAGCCCGGTCGCCACCATCCTGCAGGGCTTCGGCGTCGAGCTCGATGCCCGCGGCAACGCCAAGGCCGGCACCGACGCGGCGACCGGCTACCGGACCAGCGTGGAGAAGGTCTTCGCCGCGGGCGACATGCGGCGCGGGCAGTCGCTGGTGGTCTGGGCCATCCGCGAGGGCCGCCAGGCGGCGCGTGCGGTGGACGAATTCCTCATGGGGACGAGCAGCCTGCCGCGTTGACCAGCCGCCTGGCGCCGATCGCGCCAGGCGCCCGCAGGCAGGCAGGTCGGGGTCAGCCCCCCAGGCTGGCCCGCCAGCCGGCCTCGATGTAACGCAACATCAGCTGCTGACCCTCAGGTGACGGGCTGGCCGCGGCCGCCGTCTCGCCGCCCGGAAGTTCGGCGATCGCATATTCGAGGAGCGCGGCGAAGGCAAATGCCACCGCCCAGGCGCGATCGCCCGGCTGGCTGGCCGGGTAGATGCGCTCCAGCGCCCGCTCGATCTTGGAGCGGAAGGGCTCGATGGCCAGGCCCATCGGGCCGCTGATGGCGAGCTCGGTGCTGTGCCGATGGCGCGCCCACAGGCGAAGCACCGGCGGCCCGTCGGGATCGGCCAGCAGCCGCGCGATCGGGCTGAACACCATCTCGAGCAGTTCGCCGGTGCTGCCGACCCGGCCCTGGGCCAGCGCGTGCCGGATTTCCAGCGCGGCGTGGCCGAAGGCGGGGCACCAGCTTCGCACGACGGCCGCAAACAGGGCGTGCTTGGCGCCGAAGTGATGGTCGATCAGCGTCAGGCTGACGCCGGCTTCGCTCGCGATGTCCCGCAGGGAGACGCCTGCGTACTCGTTCTCGGCGAACAGGCGCAGCGCCACACGCAGGATGCGCCGCTGCCGCAAGGACATGCCGGCGTCAAAGGACAGGCAGGAACGGGCTTCGTCCTGGACCAGCGGTACGGTGAGTTCCATCAGGGCACGCGGCCGTGCCGCGCGGGGCGGCCGGCATTGGAAACGACAGAGCCCTCAGACTAGGGATCAGGCGTCCAGTCGTCTCGCACGTGGCTGCAAGCCGGCTTGACGATCAGCGCAAGCGCTGCTGCGCCGTCCTTCCGAGCTCGGCGGCCAACCTTCGGCCCGCCGGCAGGGCGTAGGCCCACGCGCCGAGCCGCTCCAGCGCGTTGGCCGCGGCGGCACTCTGACCGGCTTCTGCCAGCGACCGCGCCAGGTCGAGTCGGAGCAGCGCCCCCCACAGGCCCGCGGGAGCGAGCCCGCTGGCCTGGCGCTGCTGCTCCAGCGCGCTTTCGCCGGCGCCTCGCGCCGCGGCGAGGCGGGCGCGAAGGCAGGCCAGGGCGGCCTGCAACTCCGCATCCTCGACTGCCTTCGGGTAGGCGGCGATCCGCGCCAGCGCCTGCTGGGCCGAGTCGAGCTCGCCGGCCTCGACATGCAGCGCAACCAGCCACGGCGCCGTGTCGTGCACGTGCAGCCAGGCATGCGCGCGCTCGTGCTCCCCCACGGCTTGCTCCATGGCTCGCACGGCTTCGGCCATCCGCCCTTCCGCCCAGGCCTGGAAGGCCCGCGCCGTGGTAGCGGTCGCGCCGGCGCCGGGCAGCTCGCCAGGGCTGCGGCGTCCGAGCGCGGCAATGCCTTCGGCGCCGCGTGCCGGCTCGCCGGTCAGGCACCCCAGCAGCGCCGTGGTCTCGGCTGCCCGGCCCAAGGTCAGCATCGAATTCATCTGGTCGGCTTCGCGAAGCGCGCCGGTGGCGAGCTCCCAGGCCTCTTCCAGCCGGCCCAGCTGCAGGGCCAGCCGGCTCTGGATCTCGATGGTGGACGACAGATCCCGGCGCAGCCGGTCGCCGGCGGGCATCCGGATGGCCGCCCGGATGTCCTCGTAGCCACCTTCCACGTCGCCGCTGCGCGCCTGCACCACGGCCAGGCTGACACGCGCCCACAGGCCCTGGTGCATGTTGCCGTGCCGCTCGCTGCACTGACCGGCGCGCACCAGCAGCGTCCGGGCCAGCGCGAAGTCGCGCTCCAGGATGGCGATGGTCGAGCGAAGCAGCAGCGTCAGGGTGTGCGATTCCGACGATGCGTCGTCGCCCGCCAGGTGGAGGGCGGCATCCAGCTGTTCGCGCGCGGGGGGCACCAGGCCCTTGTTCAGCCAGGTGCGCCCCATGGCCTGCCGGATCTCGGCCGCCCCGGCGAAGTCGGCCGCTGCCAGCGCCTCGGCGAGCAGGCGCTCGCCCAGCGCGATCGCCCGGTCGTCGCCCATCGGGGCCAGCGCACGCAGGTACTCGAGCTCGATCTCGCGAGCCTGGGGCTCGGCGTCGAGCACCACCCGGAACAGGTTGGCTGCCTCGCGCCAGCGCTGCTCGGCAGCCTTCTGCAGCCCCCGCATCAGCGCACGCGCGGCGAAGGGGTCGGCCACCGGATACGCCGCCGGCAGCGTGCGGGCCCGTTCGTCCAGGAGAAGCTCCTCCAGCAGGTCCGCCGCCGCGCGCCCCAGCGAGGGAAGATCGGCACCCGTCAGACGATGGCGCGAAACGCCTTCTTCGTCGTGCACCGTCACGTCGAGCACGAAATCCCGGTCATCGGCCCGGACGATGCCCTGGACGACGTTCTGCACCGCCAGCGAGGTCCGCAGCGACCGGGCGCGCGCAGGCACGTCGGAGCCTGCGGGCAGGGTGTTCAGTGCCATCAGCACCGAGCTGACCGGTGCCACCGTCAGGCGGGGATCCCCGGCCAGCGCCTTGACGGTCAGCGTCAGGAGGCCGAGCTCGACCCAGTCGTACTCCGGCCGGCCGGTGCGGTTCTCGAAGGGCAGCAGCGCCAGCGAGGGTGCCGCGTCCGGGCGGCGGCCCGCGTTCGATGCGGCGGCGACCACCGAGACGGGCGCGACGAAGCGGTAGCCCACGCGCGGCACCGTCCTGACGAGGCGCCCGTCGCGGTCGTCGTCGCCCAGCGCCCGGCGGGCCTTCATCACGGCGCGTGCGATGACGCCGACCGAGACCGGCTCGTCGGGCCAGACCTCGTCCAGCAGCTGTTCCTTGGTCACGACTCGGTCGTGCCGTTGAACCAGGCAGGCGAGCAGGTCGAAGACGCGGGGCTCCAGGGACACCGGCTGGCCGGCGCGCGCGAGCACTCGCCGGGCCGGGCACAAGCTCCAGTCCTCGAACCTGAACTCCTGTTCTTTCATCTGCGTACGGCCACCTGAACGTGCGATCCGTTGACTATTGCCGCCCGCCGGCCAGAGACGCCGAGGGCGTCAGCACTCCATCAGAAATCGATCATGACGAGCGTTCAGTGCATCCCTAGTCTTCGGGGCACGTGATGATGACAGCCTTGTCAATGACATGTGTTCAGCCGAAGTTGATGCCAATCCTGACGACGAGCAACCCGACGCAGCGCGCTTGAGCCCGCTCGAAGGCTGGCGCATCCGCGCAAAAGGAGCCGGCAGCCCGTTCCATGACCATGCGGTCCGCCCGCTCGACGGCGTCCCCGTCGGATCGATGCGACTGGGCGCCTGTTCAGTCCGCCGGCCGGCCGGCGACGCCGGCACGCTGTGGCTGACCTATGTCGTGCAAGGCTCGGCGATTGCCACGAGCGGCCGGCGGCGAGAGTCGCTGGCCACCGGCGACCTCGCGATCTGGCCCGGTGAGCGTCCGGTCGCGCTGCACGTGGCCGACCACCTGCACCTGCTTGCCATGGCGTTGCCGCCCGCGCGCTGGGCGCATCTGGTCAGCCTCGACGAGGACGGCCCCTGCATCCGCATCTGCCACGACAGCCCCATCGGGCCGATGCTCGCCGGCTTCTTCGACGGCCTGGGGCGGCACCTGCCCGACATCGACGAGCAGCACGGCGCCATCGTGGTCGACATGGCCCAGGCCCTGCTGACCCGCTGGCTGGACGGACAACGCGCGGCGCCCGCGGCTAGCACTCCACACCCGATGCTGGCGCGCGTGCTCGCGCATGCCGACGCACACCTGGGCGACCCGGACCTCACGCCGCACTCGCTGGCGGCGGCGCACGGGATGTCGGTGCGCAGCCTGCACCTGCTTTTCGAACGCGAGGGCCTGAAGGTCGCCCAATGGATCCGCGACCGGCGCCTGGAGCGCTGCCGCGACACCCTCGCCCGGCCGGAGTGGCAGGGACGCATCATCGACCTGGCCCTGCAATGGGGCTTCAACGACCCTTCGCACTTCAGCCGGATCTTCCGCCAGCGCTACGGTCGCGCGCCGCGGCAGGCCCGCGCGCTGGCCACGCAGGCTTCGTGGAGCGCCTGATGACGCCCGCACCCGCAGCCGTGGAGCCGGTGGAACTGGCCCTCACCGACGCAGACGCGCAGTTCGAGCGGGCGCTCGCCGACCTGTGCGAGTCCGCTCCGCTGTCGGCGCTTTCGGTGCTGATGCTCGAGCTCGACGCATTCGACCGCCTGATGCTGCGTCACGGCGCAGCTCGTGCCGAGGACTGCCTTCGACAGGTCGGGGTGATCCTGCAGGAGAGGTTGGGGCGCGTGCCGGCCCAGGCCTTCCGCCTCGCCGGCGCCCGCTTCGCCGTCCTCCTGCCGAGCACGAATTCGAGCACCGCGCAGGCGCTCGCGGAGGCGCTGCGCCGCCGGATCGCCGCGCAGGTCACGAGCTTCGACGGGCGCATGGTCCGCCTCACGGCGACCACCGGGGCCTGCTCCAGGGTGCAGGGCACGCACTGCAGTGCCGCTTCGATGCGCCAGGCCGCCGAGCTGGCGCTGGCCCAGGCCCGCGCCAGCCAGGAGTGCCATTGCAGCGTCCACGCCCCGGCCGAGGCGCGCTAGGCGGAACATGGACGGCACTTCACCAAAGCGTCGCCAGCCACGGGGCGGCAGGCATCGCCAGGCGCTCGCCCCCGGCGGCCTCGTACCGGCGACCCAGTTCGACCAGCGGCTGCGCGGCGGGCGCCTGCACGACCGCCTCGAACCGGCGCTGGTACATCCGCGCGGCGGCCAGGTCTGCGCGCGCGAAGTGCCAGCGCGCCTCGACAGCCTGGGCGACAGGATGCTCGCCGTGCCACCTTCCGAGCCCGTCGAGGTATGCACGGGCCCGGGCGAGATCGCCGGCCTCGGTGGCCAGCCAGGCCGCGTCCAGGGCAGCCAGGGCCGACCAGGTCGGCACCTCCTCGTCCACCAGCCGGCAAAGCATCCGATGCGCCGGCTCGACCAGGCCCTGGGCGTGCGCCAGGGCGGCTCGTGCATAGGTCAGCCCGCCCTCGAGCACGGAGTGCTTGCTTGCGGCACCGTGCTCGGCGAACCAGCGAGCCGCACGGTCGAACTGGCCGGCCCGGGCGGCGAAGGCGAGCGACCAGGGCAACAGCTCCTCGTCCACCAGATGGTTGCCGCGCTCGGCGAACCAGCGCTGCGCGGCTTCGAGCAGCTCGGCGCCGCGGCCCGGATGGCCGTGGATGGCCGCATGGAAGCCGCGCACCCACAGCAGGTCCGCTTCGTCGCCGCTGACGGCCGAGCCGAAGCCGAGCCCTTCGAGGCGAGCCACCAGGCGGTCCGCGGCATCGGCGCGCCGCAGGTGGAAGTAGGCCGGTGCGAGCGTGGTGCCGAGCACGCCGACGTGATAGCGGTCGGGCAGGGAAGCGGCCGTCTCGAGCCCTTCCTCCGCCGTCTCCGTCGCTTCGTGCAGCCGGCCGACGCAGGCGCAGTCCGTGGCGAGGTTGTTCGCCGCATCGACGAAGTACCGATGCAGCCTGAGCTCTCGGCTGCGATGCATGACCTCTCGCGACAAGGCCATCGATTGGGGGAGTTCGCCCTGGTGGTCGAGGATCAGCGCGCGGTGGGTGAGGCACGCGAGCGCATCGATGCGGTTGCCGCTGGATTCGCACAGGCGGCTCGCCTGCTCGAGCGGCGGCTCGGCGGCCGCGAAGTCGCCTTGCTGCAGGGCCGCGGACGATTGCCACAGCAGGGTCTGCACCGTCCAGCCCGCAGTCTCCTCGTTGCCGGCGAGCTCCAGCGCGCGCGCCAGGCGCTCACGCGCTTCGGCGAAGGCACCCCGGTTCAGCGCGTTGCGGCCGAGGGCTTGTTCGACCTGGGCCTGCAGGCGCCGGTCGTCCCTCAGGGCCGCGTCGCGCAACAGCGCCGCGCCGCCGGCCTGCGCGGCCGGGTCACCGAGGGCGGCCTGGCAGCGCAGCAACTCGAGCTGGACGGCCTCGTTGCCGGGCGCAGCGTCGAGCACGACGCGCATGAGGTTGCACGCCGTCGTCCAGCGCTCCTGCGCAGCGGCCTGCAGCGCCCTGGCCATCGCCTCTTCGGCCAGCGGGTCGCCCTGGTCGTCGCCGGGCAGTGCCGCGGGCGGATGGGGCAGCAGCGCTTCGGCCAGTTGGCGCGCGAGTCCCGCGGCGAGGTGGGACAAGGTGCCGTCGCCCGCGGCCACCAGGCCGCCTCCGGCAGACCAGCCTTCCTCGTCGGCGCCGATCCAGCGTGCCCGCAGCGAAAAGGCCGAGGGCCGGCCGCCCACGCTGACCGTCACGACGCGGTTCACGCCAAGCAGGCGCTGCAACGCACCGGCCTTCTCACGCGCCGGTGCTTCGGGGGGCAGGGTCTCCAGCGCCGAGAGCACCCTGGCCGGCGAGGCGACGTCCAGGCGCGGTTCGCTCGCCAGGGAGCGCGCCACGACCGACATCAGCCCCAGCTCGATCCAGTCCAGCTGGTGGTCCCCCGTCTGGTTGTCGAAGGGCAGCAGGGCCAGGGGCAGCGGACGTTCGCCCGCCTCGCCGGCGATCACCTCGCCGACGAAGCGGTAGCCGACGCGGGACGCGGTCTGGATCAGCTCGCCGGCCTGCGATTCACCCAAGGCGCGCCGGGCGAGCATCACCGCGCGGGCCAGCGCACCGGGCTTGACCGGCTGGTCGGGCCACAGCACGGCCAGCAGTTCGTCGTGGCTCACGACGCGGCTGCGGTGCTGCAGGAGGTAGTGCAGCAGGTCGAAGGGCTTCGGCTCGATCGCCTGGCGCACGTCGGCCCGCCACAGCTCGCGCCGTGCCGGATCCAGCACGCAGTCGGCAAAGCGGAACTCGGGCAACTTCATCGCGTGCGGGGAAGGTCGTTTGATCCTGAACGATTGTGCCGTGCGTGCACGCCACGTGGCGGCCTGCAGACGCTGCGTCCGTTCATCGCCCGTGCAGCGCCGCTCGTCCGTCGTTCGGTGCGTGGGTCGTTCATGACGCAGCGCCTTTGCCGCGCCCAGACCCTAACCTTCCAGACTCACGACACGAGCCTGGTCAGGCCCTGAATCAGTTCGTCAGAGGAATAGCTTGAACTCCAACCCCAAAGACCGCTCGGCCGGCTTCACGTTGATCGAGCTGATGATCGTGGTCGCGATCATCGGCATCCTGGCAGCCATCGCCTTGCCCTCGTACAGGAACTACGTCCTGCGGGGCAAGATCGTCGACGCGACCAACACGCTGTCGGCCATGCGGGCCAAGATGGAGCAGTTCTACCAGGACAACCGCACGTACTCCGACAGCGGCTCGTCCAGTGCCTGCTCGCTGGCCAGCAGCTACAACACCGCCAACTTCCACTTCTCCTGCAGCGGCGTCACCAGCTCGGCCTACACGATCACGGCCACGGGCCAGGATTCGATGTCCGACTTCGCGTACACCATCAATGCGAGCGGCACGACGGCCACGACCAGCCTGCCTGAGAGCTGGGGCAGCACGAGCACGAGCTCCTGGGTCACCCGTCCGGGAGGCACCTGATGAACGGCTCGCTGCGCAGCCGCCGGGGCTTCTCGCTCGTGGAGCTGGTCATCGCCATCGCCATCGTCGCGCTGCTGCTGCTCGTGGCGGTGCCGGCGATGCAGAGCTGGGTCTCCGACGCGCGAGTTCGCACGGCCGCGGAATCGTTCCAGAACGCCGTCCGGCTGGCGCAGGGCGAGGCGGTCAAGCGCAGCCGAACGGCCGTCGTGATGCTGACCGACGGCGATCCGGTCCTCGACGCCACGCCGGCCAAGAACGGCACGAAGTGGGTCGTGCGCCTTCTGGAACGCACGACCACCGACGACGACGAGGAGAGCCTCTTCGTGCGCGGTGGCGGTGAGGCCGCCTCCGGCGAAGTGACGGTGGGTGGCGACATCAGCCTCATCTGCTTCAACGCCTTCGGTCAGCAGACCTCGCTGACCAAGGCGGTCAACGGGCTGGGTGCCGACTGCACGGCGAGCGACGACAACGCCGTCAGCTTCAGCCGCACGGGCGGCCGCACCCTCAAGGTGCTCATCGGCCTGGGCGGCAAGGTCCGCCTGTGCGACGCCGAGAAGAGCTTTTCCGACAGTCATCCCGACGGTTGCCCGTCGACCGAATCATGATCTCCATGCACCGCCGGCATTCGCCGGGCCGCATGCGAGCCCGGGCCCGGGGCTTCACCCTGATCGAGGTCCTGGTCTCTCTGCTCGTCTTCTCCGTCGGCATCCTCGGCATGGCCGGCTTCCAG
This sequence comes from uncultured Ideonella sp., assembly GCA_946479475.1. Next base: position 10,252 of record CAMLGG010000064.1, read on the forward strand.
GCGATGTCCACGCGCAACTCGGTGGATGCGTCGGAGCGCAGCCGCGCGGCATTGATGGCCAACGAGCTCGTCGCCAAGATGTGGGAGGCGCGCAGCACCACGCTCGGTGATGACGTGGTCGAGGCCTGGAAGTCGCGCCTGACCGATGCGCTGAACCAGGGCGATGCGGAGATCACCGCACTGGAGGACGACGCCAACAGCGTCCTCATCAAGATCACCTGGACGTCGGTGGTGCGCGACAGCGCGACGAGCACCTACATCACCGAGTTCGCGATGCCGCCGGATACCGAATGAGCATGCAGCGCCTTCATTCCTCCGCACCGCGAATCCACCGCGGCTTCAGCCTGATCGAGCTGATGGTCGCCCTGGCCGTCGGCATGGTGCTCACCCTGGCCGTCTTTGGCGTGCTGGCCACGGCTGAAGGACGCAAGCGCGTCACCACGAACCTGAACGACCTGGAGCAGGCGGGCAACCTGGCGATGTACCAGCTCGACCAGTTGGTGCGCACCGCGGGCAGCGGATTCTCGGCGTCTGCGGTGATCGAGGACAGCGCCTACGGATGCCTGCTGCGTGCCAGCGCGAAGGACAAGCAGACGCTGCCGCGGACGGAGGCCCTGCCAGCGCCCTTCGCTTCGGTCGACCCGGACGGCAAGGGCAACTTCCCGCTGGTGCCCGTGATGATCCTCCCGGGCGCCACCACGCCCGGGGCCAGCGGCCAGGCTTCGGATGCCTTGCTGATCCTGGCCGGGGCGTCGCCCTTCAGCGGCGCCGCGCTGTCGATGACCGCCGATCCGCAGGACAGCACGCTGACGCTGGACAACACGATCGCGTTCTCGCCCAAGGATTTGCTGTTGATGCTGGACAAGTCGGTCAACGACGGCAACACCTGCCTCGTCACGCAGGTGTCGAGCAGTTTCGACAACGACAAGGGGGCGGCGACCACCCTGACCCTGGGCGGCGATTTCTTCGCCGCCAGCGTCGACGGCACGGCGGTGGCGAACTTCAAGCATGACAGCGGCATGCTGCTGCCGCTGGGCTCCCCGGGCGCCGAGCCGCCCCGCTTCCTGCTCGTCGGCGTGGGTGACAACAACACGCTCTACAGCTATGACCTGCTGGAGATCGACGGCGCCGACAACGCTCGCCAGGCTCGTGCCGACAGCGTGTTCGAGCTGCACGCCCGGTATGGCGTGGACACGGATGCCAACGGCACCGTCGACAGGTGGGTCACCGCCGACTCCGATGGCGACTATGCCGCGTCCAAGCTCATGGCTGGCACCGCGGCGGCCGAGACGCTGATCAAGCGGATCAAGGCCGTGCGGGTGGGCCTGATCCTGAGGACGACCCTTCCCGAGAAGAGCGCCGACGACACGTCGACTCCCGGCAGCCTGGAGCTGTTCTCCGATCTGGGCGAGGGCCTGGCCTACCAGCGCGAGCTCAAGGGCGACGAACTCAGGTACCGCTACCGCGTCACCGAAGCCACGCTGGTACTGCGGAACAACCTGGTGATGAAGGACTGACACCACATGCGCCCGACTGCTATTTCGCCTCGCCGGCGCCAGCAAGGCATCGTGATGGTCGTCACGCTGATCGCCCTGGCCGTGCTGCTGCTGGGCGGCGTGGCCCTGCTCCGGTCCTCCGATACCTCCGGCGCGCTGGCAGGCCAGCTGGGATTCCGACGCGACCTGAAGAACCAGGGCGAGCGCGCGATGGCGCTGGCCATCAAGGTGCTGAAGGAGGGCACCTTGTCATCCGCCGGCTCGCGACTGACGGACCTGGCGACCGCGAACTACTCCGCCGTCCAGTTGCCCGCCGATGCCAACGGCATCCCGACGATCCTGCTCAAGAGCGACGCGGATTTCGAGAAGGCGGGCTACGAGATCAACATCGTCGATGCGGACAGCAAGTCCTCCAACTCGAACTCCGGCGTCAAGGCGCGCTACGTCATCGAACGCCTGTGCCTGGCGCCAAAGACGACCGACGACGCGAACTGCGGAAAGACTCGCGTCATGCCGAACAACAGCGGTCCGGACAGGAACATCTCCAAGGACAGCCCGGCCTTCCGTTCGCAGAGCCTGGTGCTCTACCGAGTCACCGTGCGGGTCGACGGACCCCGGGGCACGCAAGCCTTTTTCCAATCCACCGTGGCGCTGTGAAGCGCCCGTATCAGCTCGTCAACCGCGAACAGTCGATGAATCCGACCCTGAAGTTCCTGCACCGGTGCCGCCACACTTTGCTGGCTGCGCCGCTGGCCGCCGTCGCCGTGGCCGCGAACGCCGTGACACTGGCCGATTCGCCGCTGTTCTCCACCATCTCGGTGCCGGGCAACCTGATCCTCGCGCTGTCGGTCGAGTGGCCGACGGCGACGACGCCTGCCTATCCGAGCACGACCAGCTACACACCCAAGAGCACCTTCTACGGGTACTTCGACCCGAACAAGTGCTACCAGTACGTCTACGACTCCAGCACCCCGTCGAAGAGCTACTTCAAGCCCTACGGGGCTGCGAGCACGCACGCCTGCAAGAGCAACTCGTCCGTTCCGCTGTGGAGTGGCAACTACATGAACTGGGCGTCGATGCAGACGCTCGACGCGTTCCGCTGGGTGTTGACGGGTGGCTACCGCAGCGTCGACGAGGCCGGCAGCACCGTCCTGACCAAGACGTACGCCGCGCAGAACAACTCGGTCATGCCCGAGAAGACGGTCTCGAAGTCCTATCTGGCCGGTGCCACGCCGTTCACGTCCACGAAGTGGACAACTGGCGTCACGACGCGGGTTCGATATCTGGGCACCCGCATGTGGATCGCCGGGACGGACACCACGCTGACGTCCGGCAGCCTGCAGTCCAGCGACAAGGTCGTGCCCTACAAGGGTCAGAGTTCGTACGGAGACAGTCCCGATGCAGATCCGTCGGCGACTTACGAGGTCTACGTGAACGTCAAGGTCTGCGACACCGACGTCGGCCTCGAAGACAACTGCACGGCCTACAGCGGCGGCTACAAGCCAGAGGGCCTGATGCAGGCCTACTCGTCGAAGCTGCGCTTTTCCACCTTCGGCTACCTCAACCACAGCGGCGACACGAACCAGCAACGCGATGGCGGGGTGATGCGCGCGCGGATGAAGTACATCGGCCCGACGAAGCCCGTCCCCGGCTCTTCCGACGTCAGCAACAGCGCGACCGAATGGGACAGCGCCACCGGGATCATGGCCGTGAACCCCGATCGCTCGGACGCGACGGACACCGTCGCCACGGCCGCCGCCTCGGGCTGGACGGTCGGCATCGCCAACAGCGGGGTGATGAACTACCTCAACAAGTTCGGCTACACGTCGAACTCGTACAAGTCCAAGGACCCGGTGAGCGAGCTCTACTACGCGGCCCTGCGGTACTTCAAGAACCTCGGCAACGTCAGCTCCTACACGAAGCTGTCCAACGCCGGGAGCAGTGAGACCGCGTCGCGCTGGCTCGACGGCTTCCCGATGATCACGGACTGGGACGATCCCATCATCTACAGCTGCCAGAAGAACTTCATCCTCGGCATCGGCGACGTCTTCACGCACCGCGACGCCAACCTTTACGGCAGCACCATCCGCAGCGGGCTGGAGCCCGCCATGCCTTCCGAGGTCTCGGCCGACACCTCCGTCAACGTCGCGACCGCCACGAACATGGTCGGCACCTTGGAGGGCAAGTCAGGCCTGGCGGACATCTATGCGGATTCGAGCGGTACGGCTTGCGCCAACTCCGGCACCATGTGCGATTCGTACTACATCGCTGGACTGGCCTACGACGCGCACACCAACGACATCCGCACGGACGTCAGCGGCACGCAGACCGTGAACACCTACTGGATGGACGTGCTGGAGAAGCAGGTCTTCAAGCACAAGAACCAGTACTGGCTGGCCGCCAAGTACGGCGGCTTCACGGTCCCGAACGGGTTCTCGCCCTACTCGGCCAGCAACGGCACCGGCACCATCGAGGAATCGGCCTGGCACACCACCACCGACACCCTGACCGTCGGCCTGACGAGCCTGACCTACTCGACGGACGAGGCCGGCCAGAACGGCGTCGGCGGCTCCGACAAGCGGCCGGACAACTACTTCCCCGGCAACGCGCCGGACGTGATGAAGACGGGCCTGACGAAGGCCTTCGCCAAGATCGCCGCCGAGTCCGCGGCCACCACGACGACAGCGTACAGCCCGCTCACCCGCAAGACCTCCTCGTCCGGGATGGCCAATTACTCGGCCAGCTACGACCCGGCGAGCTGGACCGGCAAGGTCGTCGCCTCCACGCTGGTGGCCAACAGCGACGGCAGCACGACGAGCACGGATGTGTGGGATGCCCAGACGATCCTTCAATCCACCGCCGCCAAGGACCGCAAGATCGTCACCTGCTGCACTGCGGCAGGCAAGGGATTGGCCTTCACCAGCAGCGCTCTCTCCGGCAATACTCTGGACAGCCGGACGAACTACGCGTCGTTCTCCGATGTCCCGGGCGTAGCGGAGTCGGCCCAGTCGGCGGAGGACTTCGTCAACTACCTGCGCGGCGACCGATCGAAGGAGGTGGCCAACGGGGGGCCCTACCGCACCCGCACGTACCTGCTCGGCGACATCGTGGATTCGAAGGTCGAGGTGGTGGCAGCGCCGAGCTTTCCCTACTTCGACAAGTACAACCCGGGCTACAGCAGCTTCAAGAGCACCTACGCCTCCCGGGGCACCGTCGTCTATGTCGGATCCAACGACGGGATGATGCATGCCTTCGAGGGCTCGCTGACCAGCTCGACCAAGGGGACGGAACGTTTCGCCTATGTCCCGAGCTTCGCCTATGGCGATTCGTCCGGCACCTCCGACCGCTACTACGGAACGTACGGCCTCGCCTCGCTGGGCAACCCGTCATTTGCCCATCACTACTTCGTCAATGCCACGCCGAAGCAGTTCGACGTCGACCTGGCCCACACCTACGGTTCGACGTCCGAGGGCGCCGACTGGCGCACCTTGCTCATCGGCGGCATGGGCAAGGGAGGAAAGGGCTACTACGCGATCGACATCACGAACCCTTCCGACTGGGACAGCGATTCCGCGGTGGCGGGCAAGGTCATGTGGGAGTTCACCGACCCGCGGATGGGCTACACGTACGGGGATGCGCACGTGGTCAAGACGGCCAAGTACGGTTGGGTGGCCATCCTGCCGTCCGGCTACAACAACAGCGACGGCAAGGGCTACATCTTCATTGTCAATCCCCGCACTGGCGCCCTGATCCAGGCCATCGCCACCGGCAGCGGCAGCCCTTCCTCGCCGATCAACCTGGCCCACCTCACGGCCTTCATCAACGACTATGACGACTACACCGCGGATGCCGTCTATGGCGGGGACCTGCAAGGTAACCTGTGGCGATTCGACCTTTCGGGCGAGAACGCGTACACCTCTCCCACCGACCCGATCGCGCGACTGACCAACGCTGCCGGAGAGGCGCTGCCGGTCACGACGGCGCCGTTGATCGTGGTGGATCCGCCGACGAAGAAGCGCTACGTGATGGTCGGCACGGGCCAGCTGCTCTCGGACAGCGACATCAACAGCACCAGCCTGCAGGCGTTCTACGCGATCGTCGACGGCACGGACGGCGTGGCAGGCTTCTACACGAGCACGACGCTTCCCACGGGCTTCACGTTCCCCATCGTGAGAGAAAAGCTCACCCGCGTCACGGACTTCAAGTCCGAGCTCCCCGACACGGCGTCGCCCATGGGCTGGTATTTCTACCTGTCGAGCGGAGACAAGGGCATCGCGGAGCGCGTCAACGTGGAGGGCGACACCTCGCTCGGGCTGGTGGCGTTCTCGGCCAACCTGCCCAACGGCGACGCCTGCTCGCCCGCGGGCTCCAGCCGCACCTTTGCCGTCCGGGCGGCAACGGCCAAGAGCGCGCTCGTGGACTCGTCCGGTGATCTGGTGGAGTACGTCAGCAACAGCGATACCACGACCGACCTGCTGTTCACCAAGTCGGGCGACGGCTCGCTTTCGCTCACGCGAGGCGGGGTCGGGAACGGGACCGCATCGGTGACGAACAGCAAGGTCGACCCGAAGATCAGCTACTTCAAGTTCCTCAGCTGGCGTGAACTGTCCACGGTGGATTGATCTCGCGCCCTTGCCCAGGGGGCGTCAAGTCGCGATGGCCGGGGCCATCCTGCTCCTGCACGGAACACTGCTGTGGGCCGGATGGGGGCCGGGTGCGACCGCTCAGGCGCCCCTTGCGCCAGAGCCACGACCCTTGCAGGTCATGCTGATCACCGAGCGGTCCGGCTCGGGCGACTCTCCCCTGGCCCGCTCGCGGCCTGCTGGCGACGACCGGTGGGCGGCTCCCGCGCCGCCGCTTGTCGCGGTGCCCGAGGTCGTGATCGGCGACAGCATGCCTGACCGGGTGGCGCTTCCTGTCACCGCTCCGGATCTTTCGCCGCTGGCGGCACTTCGGCCGCCCCGCGCGCCGATCCGCCTGCGACTGCATATCGAGGCCACCGGTGAGGTGAGCCGGGTGGAGGTGCTGGATTCCGATCCGGACGATGCCCTCTTCGTGCAACGGCTCGTGCAGGTGCTCGTGGCCACGCCGCATATCCCGGCGCGTCGTGACGGCCGCGATGTCGCGTCCAACAAGGAACTCGCGTTGGACTTCGGCGGCGCAGGCTGACCTCCTCGTGGTCTTTCCCGCACGGCGAGCCTTTGTGCATACGTGCAAAGTCCTGGCCATGTGCCGGCCTATTCGGGAGCGCATGCGAGAATCTGCGGGAAATCCCTCCCCGAGATGAGCGACCCATTCATTGAGATCGACCACGTCACGTTTGGATATGACGCCAGCCGGACGATCCTGAACGATGTGAGCCTGCGCTTCATGCGCGGCAAGGTCACGGCCGTCCTCGGCGGCTCGGGCTGCGGCAAGACCACCTTGCTGCGCCTGATCGGCGGCGTGCACGGCGCCAACTCGGGCCGCGTCGTCTTCGACGGCGAAGTCGTCAACGTGCACGACCGCGAGCAGTTGTACCGCCTGCGCCGCCGCCTGGGCATGCTGTTCCAGTTCGGCGCCCTGTTCACCGACCTGTCCGTCTACGACAACGTGGCCTTCCCGCTGCGCGAAATGACGGACCTGCCGGAGGAGCTCATTCATGACATCGTGCTGATGAAGCTCAACGCGGTTGGCCTGCGCGGTGCGGCGAAGCTGCGCATCAGCGAGGTCTCGGGCGGCATGGCCAGGCGCATTGCGCTGGCCCGCGCGATCGTGCTGGATCCTGAACTCATCATGTACGACGAGCCCTTCGCGGGGCTGGACCTGATCTCCATGGGCGTGGCCGCCAAGCTCATCCGCACCCTGAACGACGTGACCGGCGCCACCTCGCTCGTCATCTCGCACGACGTGCCCGAGTGCATGGCGATCAGCGACTGGGTGGTGCTCATGGCCGCCGGCGGCCGCATCGTCGCGCAGGGCACGCCCGACGAGCTGATGTCCAGCACCGACGCCGAGGTGCGCCAGTTCGTTCGCGGCGAGCCGGACGGTCCGGTCAAGTTCCACTATCCCGCGCGCCCCTTGGCCGAGGACTTCGGCCTGGGGGCCACGGCATGAACCTGCTGGCAACGATAGGCGCCTGGGCGCTGCGCAGCCTTCGTGGCTGGGGCCGCGCGGGCATCTTCTTCGGCAATGTGCTGAGGTCCGTGCCCGCCTCGCTGCGCCGATTCGGCCTGGTGGTGGAGCAGATCCACGCGATCGGCAACCTCTCGCTGCTGATCATCCTGGCCTCCGGGATGGCGGTGGGCTTCGTTCTGGCGCTGCAGATGTATTACGCGCTGGTCACCTACGGGGCCACCGAGTCGCTGGGACTGATCGTCAACCTGTCTCTGGTGCGCGAGCTCGGGCCGGTGGTGACGGCATTGCTGTTCGCCGGTCGCGCCGGCACTTCGCTGACCGCCGAGATCGGCCTCATGAAGGCCGGTGAGCAGATCTCGGCGCTGGAGCTGATGGCGATCGACCCGCGTCAGCGCGTGCTGGCCCCGCGGTTCCTGGCCGGCATCATCTCGATGCCTCTGCTGGCCATCATGTTTTCGGCGGTCGGCATCATCGGCGCCTGGGTGGTCGCGGTGGCGCTGATCGGCATCGATCCGGGCAACTTCTGGTCCATCCAGCAGAACGGGGTGGATGTCTGGCGCGACGTCGGCAACGGCGTCGTCAAGAGCGCCGTGTTCGGCGTCATCTGCACCGCCGTCGCGCTGTACCAGGGCTACACGACCGAGGCGACGCCCGAGGGCGTGGCCTACGCGACGACCCGCACGGTGGTGATCTCCTCGCTGTCGGTGCTGGGCATGGACTTCATCCTCACGGCGTTGATGTTCTCGACGCGCTAAGGAACATCGGGATATGGCAAAGAAGAGCATCGAAACCCTGGTCGGCCTGTTCGTGCTGCTGGGCATCGCGGCACTGGTCTTCGTGGCGCTGAAGGCCGCGAACCTGGGCAATTTCAGCAACGGCGAGGTGTACACGCTCCAGGCACGCTTCGACAACATCGGCGGCCTGAAGGTCCGCGCGCCGGTCCGCTCGGCCGGCGTGGTGGTCGGCCGGGTCACCTCGATCAAGCTCGACTCCAAGACCTACCAGGGGGTCGTCACCCTGAGCATCAACTCCGGCGTCGAGTTCCCGAAGGACTCCTCGGCCAAGATCCTGACCTCGGGCCTGCTGGGCGACCAGTACATCGGCATCGAGCCGGGCGCCGACGACAAGAACTTCGCCGCGGGCGACGTGATCAAGCAGACCCAGTCCGCGGTGGTCCTGGAGAACCTCATCGGCCAGTTCCTGTTCAGCAAGGCAGCGGACGCCAGCAACGAGACGCCGGCAGCTGGAGAGAAGAAATGAACGCGGCCCCCGCGCTTGTGCTGGCGCTCGCGCTGGCCGCCCCTGTGCAGGCCGCCGAAGCACAGGCGGCTGCGCCGGCGGCTTCGGCATCCGCCTCTTCAGCCGATGCGGCGGCCGACCAGCCGGCCGCGCGCCCGGTCTCGAAGAAGGACCCGTTCGAGGGCTTCAACCGCAGGGTCTTCGGCTTCAACGAGTCGCTCGATGCGGCGCTGCTGAAGCCGGTGGCGCAGGCCTACCACGACGTGGTGCCGGAGTACTTCCGCACCCTGGTGACCAACGTCATCGGCAACGTGGCCGACGCCTGGTCGGCCGTCAACCACCTGCTGCAAGGCAAGGTCGAGAGCGGCCTGCAGATGGGCTTCCGCTTCTTCCTCAACAGCACGCTCGGCTTTGCGGGGCTGCTGGACATAGGCACCGAGATCGGGCTTGAGAAGCAGCCCGAGGACTTTGGCCAGACGCTGGGCAAGTGGGGCGTCTCCGCCGGCCCCTACGTGGTGTTGCCGGTGCTCGGTCCCTCCACCGTGCGGGACACGGCGGCGCTGCCGCTGGACCTGCAGGCCACGCCCGCCTCGGTGATCGACAGCAACACCACCACCGTGGTCGGCGTCACCGGCTTGCAGGTGGTCAACGCCCGCGCCAACCTGCTGGGCGCCAGCCGCGTGCTGGACGACATCGCGCTGGACAAGTACAGCTTCCTGCGCGATGCCTACCTCGCGCGCCGGCAAAGCCAGGTCTACGACGGGAACCCGCCCGAGGCCCCCGAAGACGAAGAAGAACAGGCTCCGCAGAACGGCCCTGCGCCTGCCAAGTAGTGGAGTGAGCGCGCGCTCGCTGCAATTTGTCACCGTGCCGCGTGAACCGGCCTGAGGGCTGGCGCGTTGATTGCCGGGAAGGCGGACTGTCAACCGCCCCCACCAAGACGAAGGAAGGATTGACTGCATGTTTGCCATTGCCCTGACCCGCCGCCTGGCCCTGGCCGCCCTGGCCGCCACTGCGCTGGCCAGCCCGTTGGCCGCCCGCGCCGACGTGACGCCCCCCGACGCGCTGATCAAGCAGCTGTCGACCGAGGTCATCGACTCGATCAAGGCCGACAAGGCGATCCAGGCCGGCGACGTCGGCAAGATCATCTCCCTGGTCGACACCAAGGTGATGCCCAACGTGAACTTCCAGCGCATGACCGCCATGGCCGTGGGCCGCAACTGGCGCAGCGCAACGCCGGACCAGCAGCAGAAGCTCCAGGCCGAGTTCAAGACGCTGCTCGTGCGCACCTATGCCGGCGCGCTCACTCAGGTGCGCGACCAGACCGTGGCCCTCAAGCCCTACCGCGCCGCGCCCAGCGATACCGAGGTCGTCGTGCGCACCGAGATCAAGGGCAAGGGCGAGCCGATCCAGCTCGACTACCGCCTCGAGAAGACCGACGCCGGCTGGAAGATCTACGACGTGAACGTGCTCGGCGTGTGGCTGGTCGAGCAGTACAAGAACAGCTTCGCGCAGGAGATCGGCGCGGTCGGCGTCGACGGCCTGATCAACAAGCTGGCCGAGAAGAACAAGGCCGCAGCCAAGAGCTGACGGCGTCATGGAGCACGGCGCGACGATGAGCATCCTCACCCTGCCGGCAGCCTTGACGCTGCGCGATGCGCGCTCGGCGCTGGCCAGCCTCGGCCCGGCCATCGCCGAGGCCGACGAGGCGACCATCACCGTCGACGCCGCTGCCCTGACCCAGATCGACTCGGCTTCGCTGGCTGTGCTGCTGCAGTGCAGGCGCCTGGCCGAGGAGCGGCAGCGCGGCTTCGAGGTGCGCAATGCGCCCGAGAAGCTGGTGGAGCTGGCGAAACTCTACGGCGTCGCAGAGCTCCTGCACATGGCGGCCTGAAGCAACGCCTCCAGCCCGGCTCTAGCCTGCCGCCGGCGCGTAGCGCCGCGTGCGCAGGTTGCGCTTGATCTCCTGCAGCACCGGCCTGAGGCCCTGGCCCAGCCGCAGCGCGACGCCTGTGGTCAGGATGTCGACGATCATCAGGTGCAGCATGCGCGAGACCATCGGGCTGTAGCGGTCGTAGTCTTCCGGATGGTCGGCCGCCAGCAGCACCTGGCCCGCCCCCTGCGCCAGCTGCGCCAGCGGTGAGCCGCTCGCGGTGATGACGATCAGCGTGGCCCCCTTCTTCAGTGCGATCTCGGCGACGCCGAGCAGGTCCTGGCTGCGGCCGGAGTTGCTGATCACCACCGCGCAGTCGACCGGCTTGAGCATGGTCGCGCTCATCACCTGCACGTGGCCGTCGCTCAGCGCCACGGCGTTGACGCCCAGGCGGAAGAACTTGTGCTGCGCGTCCTGCGCCACGATGCCCGAGTTGCCG
>CAMLGG010000065.1 GCA_946479475.1 uncultured Ideonella sp.
TTTCGGCCTTCGCACCCCCCCACCGTTCGGCCTGAGCCTGTCGAAGGCGAGAGCCCGTCGCACGGGAGCCCTCGACCAGCCCAGGCCGAACGGAAGGGAGGTGCTCAGGTCGAACGGCAGCGCCCACGCCCACCCTCTCACGAAGCCAGGATCATCGCGATGGCGTCCTTCAGGTCCCCATCGCTGATCTTGTCCGGCGGGTTCGGCGCCATGGGCACCGGGCCGAAGCTGCCCGAGCCGCCCTTGCGGACCTTCTCGGCCAGCTGCGCCGCCACGTCCTGGCCCTTGTACTTGGCCGCGATGTCCTTGAACGACGGCCCGACGATCTTCTTGTCCTTCGCATGGCAGGCCATGCAGCCGGCCTTGGTCATCGCCTCCTCCGGCCCGGCCTGGGCAGAACTGCCCAGGGCCAGCGCGCCGAGCAGGAGGATGAATGCGGGGATGCGTTTCATCGTGCTCTCCTGCCCGGGCGATCAGTAGATGTCGTGCTGGGTGTTGTAGACGTTGAAGTGCCCGGTCGGCGTGATGAGCCGCGGGTCCTTGATCACCGTCTTCAGCTTCAGCGTCTTGTCGTCCACGACCACGATCGCGCTCTGCTTGTTCTTGGCCGACCAGACCGAGAACCACACCTCGTCGCCCGCCTTGTTGAACTCGGGCTGCACGACGCGCTTGGCGCCGTCGTCCGCGAGGCCCGCCCATTCGGCGATCGGCAGCACGGTGTAGCCCTTGTCGAGGTTCTTGATGTCGTACACCGCCACCGATTGCGAGATCTTCGGATCGGGGTTCAGCGGCGTGTCCGAGTACAGGTGCGTCGACTTCGGGTGGCTCTTGATGAACAGCGCCCCGCCGCCCTGGCCCTTGAGCTCGGCGACCTTCTTGAAGGCGTACTGCTTGTGCCCCTTGGGGTCGGTGCCGATGAGCGAGATGCTCTCGTCGCCCAGGTGGCCCGTGGCCCACACCGGCCCGAACTGCGGATGCACGAAGTTCGCGCCGCGGCCCGGGTGCGGGATCTTGCCCACGTCGATCAGCTTCTCGAGCTTGCCTTCCTTCAGGTCGACCGCCGCGATCTTGTTGCTCTGGTTGGCGGCGACCATGAAGTAGCGGCCGGTGGAATCCATGCCGCCGTCGTGCAGGAAGCGCGCGGTGCCGATCTCGGTGGTCTTCAGCGCGTCGATGTTCGAGTAGTCGACCAGCAGGGTCTTGCCGGTTTCCTTCACGTTCACGACGAACTCGGGCTTGAAGTGGTTGGCCACGATCGAGGCCACGCGCGGCTCGGGGTGGTATTCCTGCTTGTCCACGGTCACGCCGCGGGTGGCGACGATCTTCAGCGGCTCCAGCGTGTCGCCGTTCATGATCACGAACTGGGGCGGCCAGTACGAACCGGCGATCGCGTACTTGTCTTCAAAGCCCTTGAACTTGCTGGTCTCGACCGAGCGCGCTTCCAGGCCGGTGCGGATCTCGGCCACGTTGTCGGGCTTTTCCATCCACAGGTCGATCATGTTGATCTTGGCGTCGCGGCCGATCACGAACAGGTAGCGACCCGAGGCCGACAGGCGCGAGATGTGCACCGCGTAGCCGGTCTTGACGATGTTGATGATCTGCTTGGTGTCGCCGTCGATCAGGGCCACCTCGCCGGTGTCGCGCAGCGTGGTGGAGAAGATGTTGTCGATGTTGTACGAGTTCATCTTCTTCTTCGGACGCTGGTCGGGCGGCACGATGAGCTTCCAGGTCGCCTTCATCTGCTCCATGCCGTACTCGGGCGGTGTGGGCGGGTCCTGCTGGACGTAGCGGGCCATCACGTCCACCGTCTTCTCGTCCATTTCGCCCGAGGTGAGCCAGTTGGGCATGCCGGCCGCCGAGCCGTAGGCGATGAACACCTTCAGGTAGTCGGTGCCCTTGCCGAGCGTGATGTCGGGCGTCAGCGGCTTGCCCGTCGCACCCTTGCGCAGCACGCCGTGGCAGCCGGCGCAGCGCTCGAAGTAGGTCTTGCGGCCCAGGTCGAACTCGGCCTGCGTCATCGGCGGCGCCTTCGGGTTCGTGCTCTGGTACATCGGCTCGGTGGCCAGCGGCGAGCCGCCGGCCTGGTAGTTGATCTCGGGCTGGGTCAGGTCCTTCTTGTCGTCGGCCCGACTGCCGGCGGCGAATGCGAGCGCGGCGAGCGCGACGGCGCCCAGCCGGAACAGCATGGTGGTCTTCATGAGGTTGTCCTTCTGATAGGGGCGGGTGATCTGGCTTGCTTCGATGTGCGAGCGCATCGTCTTCCCGGCCCCCGGCCCCGTCATTGATTTATTTCAAGGACGGGACCGGATGTGCCGCGGAACATGCACGCCACCCGAACACCCCGCGCGCCAGCCGGAACCCTTGCCATGAAACTGGCCGACGACCCCACGCTGTACCGCAGCCCGCCACCCGCCGCGAGCGACGGCGTGGGCTGCGTCACGCTCGTCGGCGCCGGCCCGGGCGACCCCGAGCTGCTGACCGTGAAGGCGGCCCAGGCATTGCGCCGGGCCGAGGTCGTGCTCTACGACCACCTGGTCGGCAGGCAGGTGCTGGAGCTCGTGCCCCCCGAGGCCAGCCTCGTCTACGTGGGCAAGGAGTCGTCGAACCACACGCTGTCGCAGCAGACGATCATCGAGCTGATGCTGCGGCTGGCCCGCAGCGGCCGGCCGGTGCTGCGGCTCAAGGGCGGCGACGGCTACATCTTCGGCCGCGGCGGCGAGGAGGCCGAGGCCCTGGCCCGCGAGGGCATCCCCTTCACCGTCATCCCGGGCCTGAGCGCGGCCCAGGCCGCCGCGGCGAACGCGGGCATCCCGCTGACGCACCGCGCCCACGCCGCGACGCTCGTCTTCGCCACCGGCCACGGCCGCGAGGACAGCGAGCCCGAGCTCGACTGGGATGCCCTGGCCCGACCGCGGCAGACCGTGGTCGTCTACATGGGCGTGGGCACGCTGCCGGTGATCAGCCGCCGGCTGGCCGAGCACGGCCTGCCGGCCGACACGCCGGCCGCGATCGTCGAGCGCGCCTCGCTGCCCGGCGAGCGCTGCGTGGCGGGCACGCTTGCGACGCTGCCGGCCCTGGCGCGCGAGCACGGCGTGAAGCCGCCCGCTCTGCTGATCATCGGCTCGGTGGTGTCGCTGCAGCCGCTGCTTTCGGCCGGTGCCGTTGCGCGTAGACCCAGGTGATCTCCGCCCCCAGCAGGAAGATCTGCGCCGAGTAGTAGACCCAGACCATCACCACCACCAGCGAAGCCGCCGCCCCGAAGGCGCTGGCCAGGTGGCTGCGGCCGATGTAGTAGCCGATGCCGGCCTTGCCCAGCACGAACAGCAGCGAAGTGAGCGCGGCGCCGAACCAGACCTCGCGCCAGTGCACCTTGTTGTAGGGCACCCACTTGTAGAGCATGGCGAACATCACCGTGATGAGGCCGAAGCTCACGATGAAATCCGCGGCCTGCGCCAGCACCGCGGCGTCGCCGCCCAGCAGCGGCGTCCACCACCCCGACAGCGCCGCGAGCACGGCGTTGAACACCAGCGACACCATCGACAGGAAGCCCAGGCACAGGATGATGCCCAGCGAGAGCAGCCGGGTGCGGACCAGCCGCCACAGGCCGGCCAGCCCCTTGGGCTTGATGTGCGTGCCGCGCCAGATGCGGTTGAGCGCGTTCTGCAGCTCGCCGAAGACGGTGGTGGCGCCCACCACCAGCGCGAGGATGCTCAGGCCGGTGGCCCACGGGCTGCGGCCCTCCAGGTGGACGGCGGCCAGCATGTCCTCGATGGTCCGCGCGCCCTCGGTGCCCACCAGGTCGGACAGCTGGCCCATGATCTCGCCCCGTGCCGCCTCCTCGCCGAAGAACAGGCCTGCGACGCCGATGACGATCAGCAGCAGCGGCGCGATCGAGAACAGCGTGTAGTAGGAAAGCGCGGCGCCCATGCTGGGCGCGTAGTCGTCGAGCCAGGCGCTCACGGCCTCCTTGACCAGCGAGAACAGCTCCAGCGGGTGGACGGCCGAGCGCGCCATGGTGCCCCCGCGCTCAGTGGTGTCGGTGGTGCCCCGCCCTGGCCGGGCCTGCATGCACCGGCGCGACCGGCCAGGTGGTGCGTGGCGGCGGCAGCCCGGCCGGCGCGCGCCGGGCCTCGCGCGGCGCCAGGCCGGTGGAAAGGCCCAGGCGGGCCGCCAGGCGAGCGGCGTCGTAGGGCGCGTGAACCTTCACGTCGTTGTCGAAATAGCAATAGACGTCACGCCGCGCCCGCCGTGGCGCGGCCTTGTCGGACGCGAGATGCGCGTCCTCGACCTGGTGGCCGCTGCGCCAGGCGGCGATGCGGGTGGCCCAGCGGTCCAGCGCCTCGTCGCTGTAGCCGCTGGCGTAGAGCTCCTTGTCGCCATGCAGCCGCATGTAGACGAAGGCGGCGGTCAGGTCCTCCAGCAGCGGGAAGTGGCCGGCGGTGTCGGCCACCACCAGCGCGACGCCGTGGCGCCGCAGCATGGCGATGAAGCCGGGGTCGACGAAGCTCTCGTGGCGGATCTCGATCGCGTGCCGCAGCTCCTGGGGGTGCCGCACTTCCAGCAGGCTGCGGCCCTGCATGCGCGCATCGTGGTGCCCGCGGGCGAGCGCCAGGGCGGCGTCGGTGTCGTGCGGCAGCAGCTTGAAGAAGGCCTCGAAGCGCGCCGGGTCGTAGGACAGGTGGGGCGGGAACTGCCACAGGATGGGCCCCAGCTTGGCGCCGAGCGCGAAGACGCCCGAGGCGAAGAAGTTCGCCAGCGGCGCCCCCACGTCCCTCAGGCGCAGCAGGTGGGTGATGTAGCGCGGGCCCTTGACCGAGAAGACGAAGTCGTCCGGCGTCTCGTCGTGCCAGGCCTGGTAATAGGCGGGGCGCTGCAGGGAGTAGAACGAGCCGTTGATCTCTATCGTCGGCAGCATGCGCGAGGCGAACGCCAGCTCCCCTTTCTGCGGCAGGCCCTTGGGGTAGAACCGCCCGCGCCACCGCGCGTAGCGCCAGCCGGAAATGCCGATGCGGATCTCGCCGCGTGCGTGCGTCATGCCCCCTTGGAGCAAACAGCGCGCCCGACGCGTGTATCCACTTTACTGGACGAACAATTCTCGTAAACTGGATAGATGGACGACCACACCCCGCCCGACCTGAACACCCGCATCGGCCGCCGCGTGCGCGATCTGCGCGAGAGCCGTGGCCTCTCGCTCGACGCGCTGGCCCAGCGCTCGGGCGTCAGCCGCTCCAACATCTCGCTCATCGAGCGCGGCCGCAGCAGCCCGACCGCGGTGGTGCTGGACAAGCTCTCGGGCGCGCTCGGCGCCACGGTGGCCTCCCTCTTCGAGCCCGCTGCCGCCGCGCCGGCGTCGGAGCCTTCGCCGCTGGCGAGAGTTGCCGACCAACCCGTCTGGACGGACCCCGGCGTCGGCTACGTGCGGCGCAACGTCTCGCCGCCCGCGCGCTCGCCGATCCAGCTGGTCGACGTCATCTTCCCGCCCGGCCAGCGCATCGCCTACGAGGCCACGCCGCGCGAGAACGAGACCCACCAGCAGGTCTGGATGATCGACGGCGCGATGGAGGTCAGCGTCGGCTCCTCGCTCTGGAAGCTGGAGACCGGCGACTGCCTCGCCATGCAGCTCGACCAGCCCATCGTCTTCCGCAACGCGGGCCGGTCGGCGGCGCGCTACCTCGTCGCCCTGGTCACGCTGCCCTGGTCTTCGCATCCGAGGAGGAGTGCCGCATGAACGAGCCCGACCACATCACCATCCGCCGCGTCGGCGCCAACGAGGCCCAGGCCTGCATCGAGCCGCTGGCCGAAGTCCTGATCGACTGCGTCCACGGCGGCGCCTCCGTCAGCTTCATGGCGCCGCTCTCGCTCGAGCGGGCCATGGCCTTCTGGCGCAACGTGGCCGAGGGCGTGCAGCGCGGCGAGCGCGTGCTGCTCGTGGCCGAGGACGGCGAGGGGCACATCGTCGGCACTGTGCAGCTCGTGACCGGCCTGCCCGAGAACCAGCCGCACCGGGCCGACGTGGCCAAGATGCTGGTCCACCGGCGCGCACGCCGCCGCGGCATCGCACAGCGCCTCATGGCGGCGCTCGACGAGGCGGCGCGCGTCGAAGGCAAGACGGTGCTGGTGCTGGACACCGTCACTGGCGGTGATGCCGAGCGCCTTTACGAACGGGCGGGGTGGACCAAGGTGGGCTGCATCCCGAACTACGCCCTGACGCCCGATGGCGCGCCCTGCGGGACGACCCTCTTCCACAAGCAGCTCTGAGCGGCGGCGGCATGTGCACCCGGGGCACCGTCTTCAGGATGAGCGCTTCGGCAGCACGTCCACGATGAACGGCATGGATTTCCAGGCCGGCACCGGGGGCTCGTGGCCCGGCTGCGGCACGTCCGCCGAGGGCTGCGCTGCGCCGCAGCGGTGGATGTAGCGCGGGCAGTTCGGGAAGATGCGCCGCGCCTGGACGCGCACGACGAGCTGGGCGCCGTGGTGGCGTGAAAGCGCCTGCGCGTCGTCGAGCAGGCTCGCGTCGCCGTTGACGCGCAGGCGCCGCGGCGATTCGAAGTCGATGAATAGCAGGCCCACGGCGGTGTGCGACAGCACGTTGCCCAGGCTGCGGAACTGGCCGTTGCCGTCGTAGCTCGGGAACTCGAGCTCGCCGGGGCCCACCACGCGCACGAAGCCGGCCAGGCCGCCCTTGTACGAGCAGTCGGGACGGCCTTGGGCGTCCGCGGTCGCGAGGAAGAACATGGTGCGGCTCTCGATGAAAGCCTTGTCCTCGTCGGTGAAGGCCCCCCGGCCGAGACGTTCGTCCAGGCGGTCGGCCAGGCGCCGGGTGTCGAAGCGGTCCTGCAGGGTCCGCATGCCTTCGTGGTAGGTGGCTTCGCCCATGGTGGTCATCCTCCGGGGGCATATTGCGCCCCGGTTCCTGCCGGGTGGCGATGGATTACCCGGGGTGCGACTCGCGCCTTCCTACAATGCGCGCCCTTTCCGCCCCGCTTGTGAACCGCGACCCATGGACATCGTCGTCAACGAAGAACTCAAGGCCTACATCGATCCTCTGACGGCCGAGGAGTACGAGGCGCTGGAGCGCAGCCTGCTGGCCGAAGGCTGCCGCGATGCGCTGGTGCTCTGGGGCGACGTGCTCGTGGACGGCCACAACCGTTATGCCATCTGCCGCCAGCATGGCCTGCCGTTCCAGACGGTGCAGAACACCCGCTTCCAGTCCATCGAGGACGTGCACCTGTGGATGATCGACCAGCACCTGGGCCGCCGCAGCGTCTCGGATTTCCAGCGCGGCGTGCTGGCCTTGCGCAAGCGCGAGATCGTCGCTGCCAGGCGTGCGCAGGCGGCGGCCCCGAGTCCCGCGCCCGAGGCCCCTGCGCCTGATCCCGCCCCGGCCAGGCCGGCCGCGCCCGAGCCGCTCGACACGCGCGAGGCCCTGGCCAGGGCGGCGCGCCTGAGCAGCGGGCAGGTCGTGATGATCGAGAAGATCCAGAAGCAGGCGGCGCCGGAGGTGGTGGCCGCCGTCAAGGCCGGCGACATCTCGATCAATGCCGCGGCCGCCGTGGCCAGCCTGCCGGCCGAGGAGCAGGTCGCGGCCGCCGCGGCCGGCAAGGACGAGCTGAAGCTGGCGGCCAAGCGCGTTCGCGAGTCCAAGCGCAAACCGAAGGAGCAGCCGGCCGCCGAGCCGGGGCAGGAGCCGGCGCAGGGGGAGCAGAGCGTCGAATCGTTGCGCCAGCGGCTCGCCGAGCTGGTCGCCGAGAACGAGTCGCTGCGCCGGCAGGTGGCGGCCCTGCAGGCGCAGCTGGCCGGGCAGCCGGTGGAGGACGCGCCCTTCTAGCAACCGCCGGGAAGAAAAAAAGGCAGCCCGCCGCCGGCAGCGACAGCGCGGGGTGCCCAGGGAGGGAGGGGGCGCCGCGTGGAGACAGGGACACCGGCCCGCGCACAGGGGGGCGCGGTCAGGCGGGCTGGGGCGCGAGTATGGTCGCCCCGACGGGGCGCGGGCCACCCCCAGCTTGGCAGGCGCCGTGGGAGTCTCTCTTGCCAGGGGCGGCACCCCCATCGGGGGGAATGTCCGTGGTCGCGGCGCCGGGAACAATCGCCGGCGATGTCCAGCAGCACCGACCACATTCCGCTTCGCCTCGTCAACGCCTGGATCCTGGCCGCCCTGGCGGTGGCCTGCCTGGCGGGCGCCGGCCTTCTGCGTCAGCAGCAGCGGCAGGCCGAGCCACGCGAGGCCTGGAGCGAGCTCTACCGCGACACGCCGGCCGCGCGCTGCCTCGCCAGGGGCATCGAGCGCTTCGAACAAAGCGGCGAGTGGCCCGCCACGCGGGAGGGTCGCAGCGCCCGGGCCCTGATCGACCTGGCCTGCGGCGAAGACCTGGCGGCCTTCGGGCCCGACGCCCCCCAGGCGCAGCCCGCCAGCCTCGCCCTCGGCGGCTGAGCCCGCGGCTCGCGGCTTCTCAGGCGAGGCGCGTCGCGCGAGCACCCCCAGCGGCCCCGCCGGCGGCCACCCGGCGCCGTCTGCGCAGCCTTCAGCCGGGGGGCCGGGGCCGCCACTCGTCGGCGCGGATCTCGTAGGCGAGGCAATCCATGTCGTACCAGCGCTCGATGCCGCAGTAGCGCATGCCCAGGCGCTTCATCACTTCGGCGGATGCCGCGTTGTCGAGGTGGCATACGGCGCGTAGCAGCGGCGCCTGAAGGCTGTCGAAGGCGAATGCCGCCATGGTGCGGGCGGCTTCCGAGGCGAGGCCTCGGCCCCAGCGGTCGCGTCTCAGGCGCCAGCCGATCTCCAGCGGGTTGGCCCGGTCGCGGCCCAGGTGCTGGATGCAGCCGGCGCCCACCAGCTCGCCGCTGTCGTGCTCGAAGAAGGCCCACCACGAATAGCCCCACTCGGCCCATCGGGCCTTGACCCGCTCGATCACTGCCCGGGTGTCGTCCATCGACTCGGCGCGGCCGCCTATGTAACGCATCACCTCGATATCGCTGCCCAGCGCGTTCAGCTCGGCGAGATGCTCATCGGCAAAGGGCTCCAGGCGGAGCCGCTCGGTGCTCAGGCGGGTCATGGCGCGATTCCATCACAGCCGTTGCGATTGGTCACCAACCCGGCTTCAAGCGCAGGGCTCCCGGCCGATGGCGCGCTGACAACCGGAAGGGAGTTCCAGGTGATCAGCAGCGCCCCGGGTGCTTCGCGCAACCCCTTGTCGTCGTCCTCCTCCTCCTTCTCGGTGGCCAACCAGCACGCGCTGGCCACCATCCTGGAGGCGAGCCAGACCAAGAGCATCATCGCCTCGCGCGACATCTTCGACATCTCCGGCATCAAGCTGTGGGCGCGGGACCAGCCTGTCTCCAGCGCCCTGCAGCGCAAGCTGCTGGACCGGCAGCTGCGCAACCCGCTCGAGAGCTGCCTGCTGGCCGAGGACGGCGTCACCGCCCACACGCTGGTCCGCGCCGCCGAGGAGCAGCTGGAGCGTGACACGCCGCTCGCCACCTTGCTGGCCCCGCATGCGGTGCGCCTGCTGAAGGAGACTTCGCACCTGCCCCTGCATTCCGTGCCGCAACTGCTGCTGACGGCCGCCCAGGCTTCGCGGCCCGAGGCCTTCGAACACGCCGTGCAGGCCATGCTGCTGGCCGGCGCGATGATGGACGTGCACGGCGGCGGCGTCGCCGAGCTCCGCCTGGCCCTGCTGGGCGGCCTCCTGCACGACCTGGGCGAGCTCTACATCGACCCCCGCTACGGCGAGGGCGACGCGGCGCGGGGCCTGGACGTGACGGGTTACCAGCAGCTGGTGGTGCATCCGCACATCGGCCACCTGCTGATCGCCCAACTGACGAACTACCCGGGCGCACTGGCGCGCGGCATCGCCGAGCACCACGAACGGCTGGACGGCTCCGGCTATCCGCACCTGCTCAAGCGCGAAGAGGTCTCGCCGCTGGGCCGCCTGCTGGCCGTCGCCGAGGCGACGCTCGGCAGCCTGCGCGGCGCGCCTTCTCTGGCCCGCGCGAGCGTGGCCCTGCGCGTGGTGCCCGGCGAGTTCGACCTGCATTGGCTGGCCGCTGTCGAGGCCCCGGCCCGCGCCGAGCTGCCCCGCCGCGCGAGCATCACGACCGCCGAGGTGCAGGGCCGGCTGGAGCGGCTGGATGCCGCGCTCCGGCAGGCGCAAGGGCAGGCGCAGGAGCTTCTTGCGCAGGCCGAGTCGCCGCCCTTGAGGAATGCGTTGCTGCTCTCGAGCCACCTGCTGGGGCGACTGCGCCTCGGCTGGAACGCCAGCGGGCTGTGGAGCGCCGAGGCGGTGTCGGTGCGGGATGCAGCCGAGGTCGAGGCGATAGAGGACGAGCTGATTTTCCGGCTTCGCGCCATCGAGCGCGCTGCCCTGCTGCGCGCGGGCGAACTGTCACCGGGCGAAGGCGCCCGGCTGGGCAGGCTCTGCGAGGCCCTGCGAGCGATGCGGGATTGACGCGCCGCTCAGCGCGCGTCGAAGGCGTCCGCCTCGGCCAGGTTCCCGGCCGCTGCATCCCAGGCGTCCACGGCCCAGCCGCCGATCTCGTCGGCCATGGCCACGGTGCTCACCGCCAGGCCGTCGGCCTGGCTGGGCTGGACCGTGGCCAGGCCGACGCTCGCCAGCGCCACGGCCAGGTAGCAGAAGACGGCAAAGCGGCGCATGGCGGGCCTTTCGCGACGTCGGTGCTTACTTGGTGCCGACCTGCAGCTGGTTGTCGACGTCCTTCACGCCTTCAACCGCCTTGGCCAGCTCGGTGGCGCGCTGGCGCGAGTCCGCGTCGGGCGCGAAGCCGTGCAGGCTGACGCGGCCGTCGACGGTGTCGACGTTGATCTTCAGGGCCGACAGGCGCGGGTCGCCGGCCAGGGCGGCGTTGACCTTGGCCGTCACGGCGACGTCCTCGGCCTTGGCGCCCATCTTGTTGGCCGCGTTCTCCATCTTGTCAGCCGCGCGGTCGGCGGCGTTCTCGGTGCGCTCGGCGGCGTTGGTGGCCGATTGATCGGTCTTGGCAATGGCGCTGTCGAGCTTCTGTCCGGCGGTGCGGTCGTCATCGGCCGCGCGGTTGCAGCCGGCCAGGGCCAGCGAGGAGAGGATGCCGGCGGCCAGCAGGGCGGCCGTGGACAGTCGGCGGGAGAAAGTCGTGTTCATGGTGTGCCTTCCGGAAGTTTGTGTTGATGGGGAACGGGAACGTCACAGGTGCGAGGAGCGCGAGCGGGCGAACCACGCGGCCACCATCGCGACGGCGGCGCCGGCCGCGACGGCGATGAGCACCGACTTCACGGGCTCGTGCTGGATGTAGCCGACGGCGCGGTCCCCCGCGCGGTGGGCCTGGTCGCGCACCTGCAGGGAGGCTTCGCGGGCGCGGTCGACGCCGCGCCGGGTGATTTCCTCCATCTGCGCGGCGGCCCGGCTGAAGGCGGAGGAGGCGAGGTTGCCGGCCTCGTGCAGGCCGTCGGTCAGGGTGTCGGCCGCGCTCTGCTGCAGGTCGCTGGCCTTGCTGCTGGTCCGGGTGATCATGTTTCGGTCCTTTGCTGCTCGGGGTGGATCTAGGGGCCGGCGGGCCCCGGGGCGGGGAGCGATAGGGCCAATGTAGGCAGCACGCGGCGTGCCCAGCAGCGGCAGACAGCGCAGCCGCGTGTCGGTGCGCTAAACCCGCTTTCGTAGGACGGCGCCTACGCCGGGCGCGGGCCCTCGGGCGTGGCGACCGGCTGGGGCGCGAGGGGCAGCCGCGCCGTCAGCGTGGTGCCTGCGCCGGGGGTCGACTGCACCTCGAGTCGCCCGCGCTCCGCCTCGACGCGGAAGCGCATTCCGCGCAGGCCGTGACTGCCGCGGGCAGTCTTCGAGACATCGAAGCCGATGCCGTCGTCGCGCACCTGGGCCACCGCCTCTTCGCCCTGCCTCTTCAAGGAGACGTCCACCTCGCGCGCCTTGGCGTACTTGGCGATGTTCGTCAGCGACTCCTGCACCACGCGGAAGACGACGAGGTCGGCTCCCGGCGCGAGCTGGACCGGCTCAAGCTGGGCCCGGATGGGGATGCCCAGGCGCTCGGCGGTCTCGGCGCAGAGGATCTCCAGCGCGGGCACCAGGCCCAGGCTGTTCAGCGTCGACGGACGCAGGTCCTCGATGATGCGGCGCTTGAGCGCTATGCCGTTGTTGAGCGCCTCCACCAGGTGGGCCAGGCGCTGCTGGACCTCGGGCGAGGACTGGGCCAGCTTGGGCCGGATGCGCGCCACGTCCAGCTTGGCGGCGGTGAGCAGGGCGCCCAGCTCGTCGTGCAGCTCCCGGGCCAGGCGCGCACGCTCGTCCTCGCGCGCCGTCTGCAGGTGGCGCGCGAGCTCGGTGAGGTCCTCCGTGCGGCGCTCGACCTCGCGCTCCAGCCGGTCGCGCTCGGCCTGCACCTCGGCCTGGCGAACCAGCATCTGGTGGTCCAGCAGCCGGCTCTGCCGCAGCAGGCCGGCCAGCACGGCCAGGCCGACGATGGTGAGGACCACCACCCCGAGGCGGTTCATGAGCAAGGTGTCGTAGACGCTGCCCAGCGCCTCGCGGCTGGCCTGGCTCTGCTGGTGCAGCAGCTCGTCGACCTCCTTGCGCAGCTGCTCCATCTGGTCGCGGCCTATGCCGGTGCGCACCATCTCCAGCGCCGTCTCGCGCTGGCCGGCGGCCTCGATGCGCAGCACCTCCTCCATCTCGCTGAGCTTGGCCACGGCCAGGCTCGCGATGCGCTTGCGGTGCGCCTCGGCACCGGCGTCGCCTATGTCCTGGTAGAGCTGCTCGAGGCGCTGCAGGCCGTCGAACACGTCGGCGCGGGCCGACTGGTAGGGCGCCAGGTACTCCGGGCCGTTGGTCAGCAGGAAGCCGCGCTCCCCGGATTCGGCATCGGTGATCCGGCGCAGCACGCGAAGCAGCTCGAACCGGGCCTGGTCCATCGCGGCCAGGCGGGTCAGGCGGGAGCCCGCGCCGTGGTAGGCCAGCTCGGTCGTCGCCAGCAGCAGCCCGGCCACCAGCGCCGCGAGCGGAAAGGCCCAGGTCCGGTATTTGCCCTTGTCGAGCCAGCCTGTGATCCCCAGCATAGCCTAGACTCCCTGCGTCCTTTCCAACACGAAGCTGCCATGATCCGCGTCGGAATCGTCGATGACCATGTGATCGTCCGCACGGGCCTGCGCCAGTTCCTGGCCGAACAGGTCGACCTGCGCGTGACGGGCGAGGCCGCCAATGGCCGCGAGGCGCTGGATCTCGTCCGCAAGGGCGAGGTCGACGTGCTGGTGATGGATCTTTCCATGCCCGACCAGAGCGGCGTCGATGCGCTGGCTGCCATCAAGGCTCGCGAGCCCGACCTGCCGGTGCTCATCCTTTCGGGCTTTCCCGAGACGCACTACGCCACCACCCTGTTGCGCCAGGGGGCCAGCGGCTACCTCAACAAGGAGTGCGACCCGGAAGAGATCGTCACCGCCATCCGGACCGTCTACCGCGGCCGCAAGTACATCACCGCGGCGGTCGCCGAGCTGCTGGCCGACGGGCTGGGCGGCAATCCCGACAAGCTGCCGCACGAGCAGCTGTCGGAGCGGGAGTTCCAGGTCTTCCTGCGACTGGCCAAGGGCGAGACCATAGGCCACATGGCCGACTCGATGGCCCTTTCGGTCAAGACCGTCTCGACCTACCGCACCCGGGTGATGGAGAAGATGAAGCTGTCTTCCAACAGCGACCTGACCTACTACGCGCTGAAGAACGGCCTGATCCAGTAGCACCACGTCTTCACGGCTGCGCGAGCGGCTTGCTGTTGCTCAACTCTTCGCAGTAGGCCAGAAGCTCCTCGAGCTCGGCCGACTTGTCGAAGACCTGGTCGGCGCCCAGCTGCGCGCAGCGCTTGCGCATGTCGGCGGTGGCGAAGTTGGTCAGCACCACCAGGCGCGCGCCGGGGCGCAGCGAGCGCGCCTGGCGCAGCACCTCCAGCCCGGTGCCCTGGCGCAGGAAGATGTCCACGATCATCAGGTCGCACTCGGCGCCGCTGCGCAGCCACTCCAGTGCGCTGCGCTCGTCCTCGGCCGTGCCCACCATCTCGATGGCGAGCAGCTCCTCGAGCGTGGCGACCAGGTTCTGCCGGATGACGGGGCTGTCCTCGACCAGGAAGCACCTGAGCGGAGAAGCCAGGTTGGCGTGGACAGGCGAAGGCGGGGTCATACCGGGTTGCGCGCCGGGGCGCGCGGCGAAGAGCAAGGGACCAGGGATCCGGCCAGGAGAGGAAGCATCGGCACCGCTGGTAGTGTCAAGCGCCAGGCCTGTCGGGACTTGGGAGGGATTATCAGCGTGGTGGCCTGGCATCGCTCGTCCGTCCAATGATCGGATTGCTGTCGGATTTGTCCTACGCCCGCGTGCAGCCGTTCAACGCAGCGCCGAAGAAGCCGCACGCGCCGCGACGGGCGGGGCGGCCTGCTCTTGCTGCTTGCGCGCCTGGGCCTGCGCGACAAGCGCCTGGCAACCGGCCGTGCGCTCCCGGGCCTTCTCGCTGCCGGGATCGATCAGCGGCAGCAGCGCCGCCAGCGGGTTGATCAGGCCCAGCAGCACGGCCGAACCAGCCTTCCTCACCAAGGGCCCCTTCTCGAGCGACACCGCGGGGTCGGAGAGCGTGCCTCGCACGCGCAGCGGCGTGCGCAGCGTCAGCGGGCTCAGGTCCTTGGGCTCCACCTTGGCCAGCAGGTCGAGCTTCTCGTCGGCCAGCGAGACGCGGCCCTGGCCCCAGACGGTGGAGTCCGGCGTGTCGATCACCAGCAGCCTGGGCTCGACCTGGCCGGCCTTGACCTGCAGGTCCGCCGCACCGCAGGTCACCGGCAGCGAATCGTCGCCCTTGACCAGCACGCCCAGCGCCTGGGCCAGGTCGATGCCGGCGCCCTCGACCGCCAGGTGCGACAGCGTGCCGTCGCTCCACAGCAGCCGCCCGCTGCCGTCCGAGCTGGCCAGCATCTGCGCGGCCGAGCGTCCGCGGCCGGTGAGGATGAAGCGGCCCGCGAGCTCGCCGGTGACGAAGGGCGGCTGGCCCTTGGGCCGCGACTGCGCGATCCACTCTTCCAGCTTCAGCCCGCTGACCGACAGGTCGGTCTTCCACAGGGCCTGCGGCTCGCGGCCGTCGAGCCGGATGCTGCCCCACAACCGGCCCTGTGCCAGCGTGGCGTCGAGGCCGTCGATGGACAGGATGCCGTCCTTCAGCGTCAGGTGGGCACGCAGCGGGTGCACCGACTGCAGCTTGGGATGCCCCAGCTCCAGCCGGGCCAGGGCGATCCGGACGTCGGCCTCCATCGCCGACAGCGAGGGCAGGTCCAGCGGACGGTCGGGCAGAACGCGGCCGGTCCGCTCGGGACGGGCGGCCGCCGGCCGCGTCTGCTGCGGCTCCACGCCAATGGTGGGGCCCAGGTCGGCAAGCCAGAGCACGTCGCCGCGCAGCTCGCCGGCGAGCTTGGGCAGCGAGCCGGGCGGTCGGTCGAACTCGAAGTCGCCGGCGAGGTCGCTGCGGCCGATGTGCGCCGCCTTCACCTGGGTGCGCCAGCGCGTGCCTTCGCGCGAGATCTGCCCCTGCATCGTGAACGGGCGCGTGGTCGGCAGGGTGATGCCGAAGGGCTCGCCGACGGCGGCCAGCGAGGGGCCGCTCAACTCGTAGTGGCCTTGCAGGTCCTGGCGGCCCATCAGGTCGTCCACCGTGCCGTCGAACTTCAGGTGGGCGCGTCCGGCGCTGCCCTCGAAGACCATGGGCACCGGTGGCGCGCGATCCAGGCTCACGGCCTCCGGCAGCACGGTGCCGGTCTTGAGCGCGAACTTCACCGGCCAGGCGCCCCAGCTGCCGCCGGCCTCGCCGACCCAGCCCGGCTGCCCGTCGGCCAGGACGCCGGGCTTCAGGCCGAACCGGCCCTGCAGGCCGAGCCTGTGCAGTCCGTCGGCCAGTCTCAGGTGGCCGTCGCGGACGGCGAGGTCGTCGAAGTGGACGCCATCGATGGCCGGCCGAGCGGCCGGGTGCTCGCTGTTGGAGCCGGCGCCGAACTGCCAGCTGGCGCGTCCGTCGGGCAGGCGCTCGAGCTGCAGGTCCAGGCCGTCGGCCCGGAGGACCTGCACGTTCAGGCTCCGCCCGTTGCGGGCGGCCAGGAGATCGCGCCATCGCACGCGCAGCTCGACCTGTTTCGCCTCGAGCATCGGGCCCAGCCGGCTCCACGGCGGATTCGCGACGTGCAGCTCGCCGACCCGCAGCCGGATCGGGCCCAGCAGCGACAGATGGAAGCCGGTGCCCAGGCGCACCTCGCGCGCCAGGTTCTCGCCCAGCCAGCGCTCGGCCGGACCGGCGAGGAAGCGCCAGCCGGTCGCCTCCGCCACGCCCAGTCCTGCCAGCAGCAGGGCCAGGATCGCGAGCGGCCACCACGCCAGGCGCATGCGAGGTTTCATGCGGCGACCATAGGCCGCCCGCCAGGCCCCCCGCGTCGGAGGAGGGCCGCCTGCCCTGTAGGACAGGGCCGCGGCGGTCGGCAACGGGCGGCCCTCCTACAGGCCGCCGTGGCCCCGGCCGACGGTTCCCGGCCGGCACCCTGACCAGACTGGACCTGTCATGCATCCGATCCAGGAGGCTTCACCATGCAGTCCCCAGTCCACGACGACCTGCGCAGCCATGACGTGCGCATTCCCCCCGGCGAATCGATCGAAGGGCAGGAGCCCTATGCGCCGGCCCGCCGCCATTGGCCGGGCATCCTGGCCGCGCTGGTGGTCGCCCTCGGCGTCATCCTGCTGGCCGTGGGCAACCGCGACGATGTCGACGACCTTTCGCAGGCGACGGCCACCGACGCCACGCAGCGCATCGGCCCCCCGGGCGAGGCCGACACGCCGGCGCAGGCCCGGGAGCCGGCCGTGACGGGCAGCGCTCCGTCGCCGTGACGGCACGCCCGTGAACGAAAAAGCCCCGGCGCCGGGAGGCGACCGGGGCTTTCGTTCAGCGGACCTCAGCGGCCGGAGTTCGGATGGCGGTCCCGGTAGTTGGGGACACCGTCGCCGTCACGGTCACGGTCGTAGGCATTGGCCACGCCGTCGTGGTCCTTGTCGTGCCGGCCCCAGTAGCCGCGGGTGTAATGCCACTGGCCGTTGCGCTCGACCCAGCGCGGCTGGTAGTACACGTAGCCCGGACGGGCGGTGACCCAGGTGCCGGCGATCCACACGTGGTGGTTGTTCTGCCAGGACCAATAGCCCGGGGTCCAGACGTAGCCGACCCGTGGAGGCGGGACCGGCTCGTAGCGCGGGGCCGGCGGCGGCACGCGCACCACCAGGTCGACGTTGACGGCCGCCTGGGCGGCGGTGGGCAGCATGGCGGCTGGCGCCAGCAGCGAGAGGGCCATGACGGATGCCTTCAACAGCATGATGTGCTCCTTTCATCGAAGGACAGTCATGCGGGCATCTTGGTTGCCGTGCCGCCTGACTGCCATCAGACACAGCAACGTCGGCATGCCGGCGGGGGCCTACACGCCAAAGGTCAAGAAAAGTGGCGCCATGTAATGCTCGCCCAGCAACAGCGCGAACAGCGCGAACAGGTCGACGATGGAGTAGCGGAAGGTCGGCATGGCCCAGCGGGCCGGGTCCCGGTTCAGCTGCCGCGCATGCCAGATGAAGCGCGCACCGAAGAAGGCCGCACCCAGGGTGTAGAGCCAACCCGTCCACCCGCTCACCAGGCCTATCGCCTGCGGCAGCAAGGTGATGGCCCACAGCGCGACGGCGTACTGCAGCACCCGCCTGGCGGTGAAGGGCACGCCGTGGGTGACGGGCAGCATGGGCACGCCGGCCTTGGCGTAGTCCTCGCGCCGGTGGATGGCCAGGGCCCAGAAGTGCGGCGGCGTCCACATGAAGATGATGAGGAACAGCAGCAGCGCGCCGGGCTCGACCTGGCCGGTGACGGCCACCCACCCGAGCAGCGGCGGGGCCGCGCCCGCCGCGCCGCCGATGACGATGTTCTGCGGCGTGCGGTGCTTGAGGAAGAGGCTGTAGACGCCCGCGTAGCCGATCAGCGAGAAGACCGTCAGGGCGGCGCACAGCGGGTTGGTGAAGGCCAGCAGAAGCGCGGTGCCGGCCACGCCGATGGCGGCGGCGAACAGTCCGACCTGCGGGCTGCCCAGCACGCCGCGCGGCAGCGGCCGGCCGCGGGTGCGGGCCATGACCGCGTCGATGCGCTGGTCGACCAGGTGATTCAGCGCCGCGGCGGCGCCGGCCACCAGCGCTATGCCCGCCGAGCCGAAGGCCAGCACCGGCCAGGGCGGCGCGGCAGGGCTCGCCAGCAGCATGCCGACCACGGCGGTGAAGACCATCAGCGCAACGACGCGCGGCTTGGTCAGCTCCAGGTAGTTGCGCCAGGGCGCGCGCCGGGCGGCCGGCAGGCTGAGCGGAGTCGAGATGATCCTTCTCCTGGCGCTAGCGGAAGAACAGCAGGCGCGTGAGGTTGGTGTAGTGGCCCTCGGAGGCCATCAGCCCCACCAGCACCATCAGGGCCGCGGGCGGCAGCAGGATGGCGCAGATCAGGGCCAGGCGCTCCCAGGCCATGTGCATGAACACGGCAACGATCAGGCCCGCCTTGAGCATCATGAAGATCAGGATCAGGCTCCAGCGCAGCAGGCCCTGGAAGTGGAAGTAGTCCACCAGGTAGGAAAGCGTGGACAGCACGAACAGCAGGCCCCAGATCTTGAAGTACAGGCCGATGGGATGCTGCTGCTCGTGCTGGACCGGTGCAGCGCCGGTGCCTGTGCCATGTTGGGCAACTTGTTCCATGGTTTCACCTCACCACAGGTAGAACAGCGCGAAGATGAAGACCCACACGAGGTCCACGAAGTGCCAGTACAGGCCGGCGATCTCGACGATCTGGTAGTTGCCACCCTTCTTGCGGTCATAGAAGCCGTTGAGCAGGCGCGTGGCGACCACCGAGAGGTAGATCACCCCGGCCGTCACGTGCAGGCCGTGGAAGCCGGTGATCATGAAGAAGGTCGAACCGAACTGCGCCGCGCCCATCGGGTTGCCCCAGGGGCGCACGCCTTCTTCCAGGATCAGCTTGCTCCACTCGAAGGCCTGCATGCCGACGAAGGTGGCGCCGAAGGCGGCGGTCACGAACATCAGGCGCGCGGCGTTGACACGGTCGCGCCGGTAGGCGCAGTTGACCGCCATCGCCATCGTGCCGCTGGAACTGATCAGGATGAAGGTCATGATCGCGATCAGCAGCAGGGGCACCGAGGCGCCGCCGACGTGCAGCGCGAACACCTCGCTCGGGTTGGGCCACGGCACGGTGGTGGAGGTGCGCACCGTCATGTAGCCCGTGAGAAACGAGCCGAAGATGAAGGTGTCCGACAGCAGGAAGATCCACATCATCGCCTTGCCCCAGGCGACCTGGAAGGTCTGCTGGTCGCCGGACCAGTCGGCCACCAGGCCGCGCCAGCCGGCGGGTTGGCCGGTGGCGTGGGCGGCAGGGGCCGATGGCGGCGCGGCGGCATGGCGGCCGCCGACCGGGGGGTCCAGAGGCATGTCGGTCATCGCGTCACTCCTCCTTCAACTTCTTCCGCAGATGAATCGCACGATTTCCGGCGTCAGCTGCGAAAGGATGAAATACAGGGCGAGCCACACGGCCAGCAGGAAGTGCCAGTAGCGGGCGCAAAGGCGGATGCGCCAGGCGGCCGATGGCAGCTCGGCGGCGGGCAATGACAGGGCCTGTGCCGAGATGCTCCAGGCCACGAGGCCGCCGAGCACGTGCAGGCCGTGCAGCGCCGTGAGCACGTAGAAGAAGCTCGCCGCCGGGTTGCCGGCCAGCAGCACGCGCTGGTCGATCAAGGCCTGCCAGGCCAGCAACTGCGAGCCGACGAAGGCTGCCGCCGTGGCGCCGCCGCCGATCAGCAGCGCGCGCATCGCCCTGGGCACACCCACCGCGGCCGCGGCCGCTGCGCGCTGCATCAGCACGCTGCCCACCACCAGCAGCGCGGTGGACATCCACAGTTGCGGCGGCAGCGTGATGGGCGACCAGTCCGGCGCGTCCATCCGCATGCCGTAGGCGACGACGAAGAGCGAGAAGAAGGTCGTCGCCACGCCCATGAACAGCCACAGCGCGACGGCGGCGGCGCGGGGGCGGTCGGGCTCCACCACGTCGGCAGTGGCCGTTGGCAAGGCGGTGGTGTTCATCTCAGTGCTCCTGCGAGGGCTCGGAGCCGCCTGCCTCCGGCGGCGCGTTCTGCGGCACGAAGTCCTCCTTCGAGCCGGGCATGTTGTAGGCGTAAGCCCAGCGGTGCACCGTGGGCAGGTGCGGTCCCCAGTTCAGGTGCTTGGGTGGCGTGTCCGGCGTGAACCACTCCAGCGAGGCGGCGCGCCAGGGATTGGAGGGCGCCTTCTGCCCGTGCTTCAGGCTCCACAGCAGGTTGAACACGAACACGAACTGGAAGGCGCCGAGGAACAGCGCCACGACGGTGATGAACTCGTTGAGCGTGTGCGCCGACTGCGGGATGAAGTTGTAGCCCTCGTAGTTGTAGTAGCGCCGCGGCATGCCCAGCACGCCCAGGTAGTGCATGGGGAAGTAGATGAGGTAGGTGCCCAGGAAGGTGACCCAGAAGTGCGCCTTGCCGAGGCGGTCGTCCAGCATGCGGCCGGTGATCTTGGGGTACCAGTGGTAGATGGCGCCGAAGACCACGAGCAGCGGCGCCACGCCCATCACCATGTGGAAGTGCGCGACGACGAAGTAGGTGCCCGACAGCGGGATGTCCACGCTCACGTTGCCGAGGAACAGGCCGGTGAGCCCGCCGGCGAGGAAGGTGAGCAGGAAGGCGAGGGTGAACAGCATCGGCACCGTGAGGTGGATGTCGCCCTGCCACAGCGTGAGCACCC
Organism: uncultured Ideonella sp.; assembly: GCA_946479475.1. Next base: position 20,856 of record CAMLGG010000065.1, read on the forward strand.
AGTTGTAGACCTTGATGGCGGTGGGTACCGCGATGATCAGGGTCGAGGTGGCGAAGAAGAAGCCGAACCAGGGGTTCATGCCCGAGACGAACATGTGGTGCGCCCAGACGACGAAGCTCAGGCCGCCGATGATCACGATCGCCCAGACCATGGTGCGGTAGCCGAAGATCGCCTTGCGGGCGTGCACGCTGATGAGGTCCGACACGATGCCGAAGGCCGGCAGCGCGACGATGTAGACCTCGGGGTGGCCGAAGAACCAGAACAGGTGCTGGAAAAGCAGCGGGCTGCCGCCCTTGTAGTTCGTCACCTGGCCCATGCTGACGAGCGCCGGCATGAAGAAGCTGGTGCCCAGCGTCTTGTCGAGCAGCATCATCACGCCCGAGACGAACAGGGCCGGGAAGGCCAGCAGCGCGAGCACGGTGGCGGTGAAGATGCCCCAGACCGAAAGCGGCATGCGCAGCAGCGTCATGCCCTCGCAGCGGGCCTGCAGCACGGTGGTGACGTAGTTGAGGCCGCCCATCGTCGCCGCGACGATGAAGATGCCCAGCGACACCAGCATCAGGATGATGCCCCAGTCATGGCCTGGGGTGCCGGGCAG